>CAZSBO010000005.1:0-26137 GCA_964605265.1 uncultured Prosthecobacter sp. | reverse complement strand
CACCTCGCCTGCAAGCTGGCGGAGCAGCACACCGGCGGCGGTTTCATCCTTGGATTCGCGGGCGACATCCAGCGTGCCGGTCAGCAGACCGAGCACGGTGAGCAGGCTGGTCGCCGTGATGGCAACGGAGAGCATGCATTCGGCAAGCGTGAAGCCGGCGTCGATGCGCCGGGCAAGCGTAGGGAGTTGGGGATGGGGGGTCATGGAAGAATCATCGGGGATCCCGAGTTGCGGCGCAGGGCGATCCAGCGGCATTCGCCAGGCAGGTGCACCTGGCCCGAGCGGGCACGCGGATTGCCGGAATCAGCCCAGCCTTCGGCAATGGCGATCAGCAGGGCTTCCTCGGTCTCGGATTCCGGAAACACCACCTCGCCGAGGGAGCCAAATCCCACACAGGGCAATGCCACGTTCGCGGCTGCGCCGGGAAAACGCACCGGCCGTGTGCCATTTGGCACCGACAGCAGATTCACCCCCGCCCCGGCCGAGGCCGTCGGCGCCAGCGTGAAAACAAAGCCCTCGGGAAGATGATACCACTCGGAGACCGGTCGGACATCGTCAGGCGCCTCGGTCGAAGGATCCTCAACGCAGAGAATGGCGGAGCGATAAGCCTTGCCGGAACCGCCCAGGTTGGCGTTCGCAAAGGCAATGACAACACCGCTTTCACCGCGCAGTGCCTTCGCCCGAGCCAGATCGCAGAGCGCGGCCACCTGATGCACAGCGGTCATGCCCTGCGTGCCGTTCATCGAACCCGTGCCACTGAGAATCAGCCCGAGCAGCAGGGCCAGCACACCGACCACGACCAGCACTTCGGTGAGCGAAAAACCGTCGCAGCGGAACCGATGAAGACCGTCCTGACGGACATGGACTGTGGGGACAAACATCAAGGGAGGTGGAACGAAGTTCTCGTGTGAATAACAAGTCCTGAGTCGGCCCGTCGACAATGGAAGCCGTGTGCCAATTTTGTGAGACAGCCCCCTGCTCAGAGCGGACGCGAATAGGTGATCTCCACCACCTGACGCTGCAGGCTGCCATCGGCGGCGCGCACCGGCCGAACAAAAAGGTGGTAAAGTCGCGAGCGGGTCGCCACCACGCGGGTTGTGCCGCTGCGATCGACCTTGACCGCCTGGCCGTGCACAATCACCCGGAAGTGGCGGCTGCGCACGGTGCTGTTGTTCCAAAGCCGGGCAAACCACTCCTCCGCGGCGGCATCGTTCCACTCCGGCCGCACCCGCCGATCCTCGGAGGCCTCGCGTCGCGTGTAGCCAAAGACCGGCTGCCCCGCCTCCAGCGGCGGCAGTTCCGGATCCGCCTCAAGATCGGCGGCGAGGTCGTCAGGCAGCACAGCCTTGTCGGCCACCTCCGCCGGCGTCAGATAGGGGCGATTGCGGATGATGGCCTCGGCCATGACGTCCGCCTGCTGCTCCGCGCGGCGTCGCGACGGTGGCAGCAGCAGGGCCGGACGATTTTCTGCGGGGTCGGCGGCCTGACTGTCCGGCTTGAGCCGGGCATCGGCAAGCAGTCGCCCGGCAATCAGGGCGCGCAAGGTGTCGCGCGTGGCCGTGTTAACATTGACATGGCCGTCGATGCGCACCAGCGGGCCCTGAATGCGCTCCTGCGTCGTCGCATTGGCATCCCCGCAGTGGAACAGGTCGAGCAGCGCCGAGGCAGCCAGGCCGCGGTGCTCAGGTCGCCCCGCCTCTGGCGTGGCGCGATAGTCCGGACGAAACAGGCTGTGTTCGACACGGCCGATGCGCAGGCTGTTGCCGCCGCAGAAACGCTTGTGCGCGTCGAGTTCAGCGACCGAGGCCTCCAGCTTGACGACATCGGGCTTGAGGTCGGCATGCTCGGAGTAGAGCACCTCCTCATCCCGCCACCCCCGGCCATTGGGATCCCACATGATGGGATCGAAGACATGACCCAGCTCGGTCGGGCTGAAGTAGCGACCGGCGTTGGACAACCGCTGCACAAACTTCTGCCGTTCCATCAGGCTGTTGCCCGGATGGGCCGGCGGCCGCATCGTGATGTCATCCGGATTGCGGTCGTAGGAACCAATGCGGGTCGGGCACGGCAGGCTGTTGTGCCCGCCATCCGGCCAGAGAAATGTGCGCACCTCGCCCGACATGCGGTCAAAGCGCCGGAAATTTCGGCCCCAGGGACTGGAACCATCGTCGTAGTCGATGACCTCCTGGTGATAATCAATGAAGTAAGCGGCGCGGGTGTCGCCGACATTGAAGGCCCAGCCCTTGTCGCGCAGTCGGTAGGAAAGGCCCGGCTGGTTGACATTAAACCGCTGGCGCACACTCAGGCTGGTGCTCATCTGGTAGCGCTCAAGCGGTGCAAACGGCAGGTCCACCACCGTAAAACCCGCCGCACCGGCCGGGCGAAAGGCAAGGCGGTAGCGGCTTTCACGATCATCGTTACCGTTGGCCGGTTGCCCGTAGTACTGCACGCCGGTGACATTGCCCACCGAGCCGCCGTCGAGCTTGAAGACCACCGGCTGGAAGGCCAAAACAACGATTTCATTCGGCTGCAGTGTCACGGCCTGCGGTGCAAACCAGCGCCCTTGCAGGCCGGAGATCGACTGTGGTTCACCGGACTCGGCCTTGTCGAGTGAAGTCATCACTTGATAACTGCGCAGACCGACCACCAGCCGTCCGCGGTACTCAAAGCTGCAGGCGACCTCGCCGGTGATGACCTGATTGGTTGGATTCCAGAGTTCCACGTAATCGGTCAGCGAACACTCCACTTCGCGGCCGAGGAATCGCTCAAAGCGGTGGCGCTGCCAGTATTCGTTGACCAGCGGATAGGCATCGCTGCCACGAAATTCAATGTTGGCCTCCGCCACTTCATCCCCCGCCCCACCGGCCGCCACGTTGACAGAGGGCAGACCGTCCTTGTCGGCATAATCGATCATGCCCGCGGCGAGCGATTTGAGGTAGGCGAGTTGGTGCTCCTCGCGCCGGCTGATGTCCGCGCGCCTGGGCAGCGGATAACCACCGGCGCGTTTGCGAAACTCCGGCAGATGGCGGTCGATGTGGGCCGCCATGGCCTCCACAGTTTCGATCATGCGGGCAGGATCGGTGTCGCCGCGATCGCCTCCGGTGTCGGCCAGCAGGCGGTTGAGGTTGAGTTTGCGTTCGCCGCCAAAGGCAAAGCCGGGGGCATGTGGCACCAGGGCCAGCTCGTCGTAGGCGGGCAGATACCCCGTGGTGTTCTCCTCCAGCGCCCGCAGTGCCGCTTCCTCCAGGGACCCATTGGGCAGGCGCGCGGCATTGACGCCCAGGCGGGCGGCATCAAGCCCCTCCCACCCGGTCAGGGCATCCGGCGCGATCAGCAACTCGCGCCACATCTCGGGGCTGAAGGACAGACGCTTGGACGCAACCGAGGTCAGCCGCTGATGCAGCAGGTTCAGGCTGCGCGGCACCTGGCCTTCGCTCAACGGTTCCAGATCCGGCCGCAGCAACGTCCAGACCGACGACGGATGCCGACGCCAGCGGCCCTCGGGATCGATGAGCAAGCCAGGAACGACCGGCTGCACACCCCATTCGACCGGCTCAAGCGGCGGCGCCGGCCGCGCCGGCAGCTTGGTCGTTGGGTCATGAAATCCGGCATTGGCGAGGCTGAGCCGCCCCTGCAGATCCTCGACATGAAAGCTGTAGCGGGCGACCAACTTCTCCTCCGGCTCCTCGGCGGTCTCACCACCGGTTCCAGTGGCCTCACCGCCGGCCTCCTGCTCAACCGGCAGACTCACCTCCATCCAGAACTTCGGCACACGCGCCAGCCAGGGCGAGGCCGTGGGCAGTCGACGCGCCTCCATCTCGTCGGCCTCGACGGCGGGTCCCACCGACGGCTCGGTCGCCGGCACCCGCTCAAACCCTGCTGGCGGCAGCTTCAACCGGTCGGCGGCCGGAGGCTTGGCCACCCCCGAGGCCAGCGGCTGGCTGACCCACTGCTTCGCTTCCGCGTCGTAATTCGCCGCCAGCAGCATCTCACGCGGCCGCTGCTTGTCGTCCAAGGCCGGTGTCAGCGGTGCGGCATAGACCACGCCGAGTTCATCGGCCAGCGCGCGCTGCAGCAGGGCACCGGCGTGATCCAGGCCGGATTGCACGGCGAGATCGGCCTGATCGACCGCCTCATAACTCGCTGAGGTCTGCACTTCACGGGCGACGATGCCATACAGACCGAGCACCAGGATGGTGACGGCGGCCAGCAGGGTCAACGTCACCACCAGCGTGAAGCCGGCGTCACTCTTCGGATACCGAGCCTTGAAGGAAATAACAAAGGGGGCTTGCATGGCACTTACTTTTCCAAGAGCACCGGTGCGGTGCGGAATTCACCCTTGTTGCCGGCCACCGGCACCTTGATGAGACCGACGCCCACCGTGGCTTCCGGCGCCAGACCGGGCAGGAGCACGCCCGTCAGCGGCGCCTTGCCAGCGAGATGCGTTCCGGTCGCCGGCAGCGTCAGCACGCCGGTCAGGCCGCCATCAGCCTTGTTGACCTTGCCGGCCCAAGGCACGGCGCCGGCGTCCGGCATGGCCACGGTCAGGGCGAAGTTGGGGGCGAGTCGCAGCACGGTCGGCAGGCCGATCCCTGCGCCCGGCGCATTGCTCAGCACGGCGCTTTCGATCTCAACGGCCATTTGCAGATCCGTCAGGTCCAATTGTGTCGCCAGTTCCGCTGCCGCTTTCACCGGAGCAAAGGGCACGGCGTGACCGGCCAACTCCAAGGGCTCGGCAAAGCCGGCCGCATAACTGCGCTCCTTGAGATCCGCAGCCTTGAACCAATGCAGGCCCTGCACCAGCGTCTCCGCCACCGGCGCGGGTTGGCCGACGTCGGGCATCGGCAATACCCCGCCAACATAGGACTGCTTGTTCTTGTAAGGCTGCACCCAAACCAGTGCCTGCCCGGTGACACCGAGATTCGCCGCCATGGCAAAGGCTTGGGCATCGCCCAACTGGCCCTTGAAGGCGACCCCACCACGATTGCTGACCGAACCCTTCGCCCAGCCAAAACCAGCCGGGTAATCAACGCCATTCTGAGCCCCCGGATCCAGCGCCAGCGACAACTTGCGCGCTGTCGGCGGGCTGCCCGCCAGGGTCGTCAGTCGATGACCGCGCAAAACTCCCTCGTCCGCACCAGCGGTCAGGCGGCCATCCACGAGGGCTGTCGCCGTGTCCAGATTCAGTTCCACCACCGCTTCCGGCACTTCACCCGCCGCCTTAAACACCAGGCGCAGTTCCGCACGGTTGCGTCCGGGAATCAGTTCAAACATCCCCTTCGACGAACGCCTGCCGGCCCCCAGCAGTTCAAGAGAACCGGTCCACAGGCTGGGCCGCGTGATGCTGACACGCAGCATGCCCAGCGGCTGACCTTCGACATCCTCCACCAGGGCTTCATAACCCGCAAGCAGGCGCGGCGGAAAAGCCTCGACCGCCAGCGGCAGATTGACTGCGCGCACGACATTGCCGCCTTCCAAGACGAGCAACTGCAAATCATACAAGCCCGCAGTGCCGGTAAGCAAACCGCTCAGTCGCCCGGTTGCCGCATCGAATTTCAAGCCGGCTGGCGGCTTGCCGAGCAGACGCACACTGCGCCCGTCACCGGCCAGGGCCGCAAGATCCAGATCGACACGATCGCCAACGCGCAGCGCTGCGGCGGCATCCGCGCCCATCAGCAACTCATCGTAGTCCGACAGCCCATCGCCGTCGCTGTCGAGGCCGAGCACCGGCGGCACCGTATCGCTGCGCACTCCGAGATTCTGAATCCGCTCATCCTGCGCCGCACCCGTCTCCCCGGCCACGAACACCTCCGCCAGGTTCCCGTGCCGCTCCTCCAAATGCCACGCCAGCAATGCCTGTTCCCCCAGCGCGTTGCCGGGCACCGACGCCAGAAAATCTTCCCCGGCCCCCAGCACCGGCCCCAGCGTGCCATCCTCCAGCACCCGACGGAAGTTCACTCCGTTCGCCTTCGCAGGATAGCCTTCCCCGCCGTTCGCCAGCACATCCAGCGTCACCACACGGATCACCGCCGGCGCTCCCGGCAGCACGCCATTGCCCGGCGCTCCCGCCTTGAACAACGGCACCACTTCACCCCCGTTCACCAGCGCCAGCGACCTCACCCGCTGCCCCACCGCTCGCGACGGATCCCACGCCATCTGCAACCCACCCACCTGCGGATAACGCGCACTGCCCGTGCCTTCCGACACGCCGTGCTCCAGCAGCGCCTTCAATCCCGTCACCGTTGTCTCCAGCACCATCAATCCGTGATCACCCCTCAGCACACTCTCCACATCCAAACGCGTCACCGCTCCCGCCGGCTTGCCCGTCGCCGCCTCCGGCGCACCGCGCTCGCCGTTGCTGCCAAACGCGCCCACCGATCCATGCACGCTGCCCGCGTGCCGCAGCGACACCACACCCTCGCTCCACAACCCGGACACCGCCGCCAGGGCCGCATCCGCCGTCAGGTTGCCCAGATTTGTCTCCTCGCTGCGCACCCGCGCGCGCTCCCCATCCAAATGCACCGCCGTGTAGCCGAACACTTCGCGGTCCTTCGTTTCCAGCACTCCGCGCACCGCCTCGGTCACCTCACGCACCTGCGACCCGCGGCTCCCCGGCGCAAATGCCGTCGCTTCCACCGCGTCCTCCGCCACGCCCCACGCCGACGCCACCTGCGCCCAGGTCGCCGCAAACGCGCCGTTGTCGGCCACGCGCTCCGCCAGCGTCTCCACCACCACGCGGCCTTCCAGATCAAAGTCCACCACCAAACGCCCCAGGTGCGCCATGCCAGCCTGCGTGCCCACGATCAGCACCGGCGTGCCCTCGCGATCCTCCGTCACCAGCGGATACGCTCCCGCCGCCACTGCTTCCTGACCTGGATACGCCACGTCATCCGCGTCGCTCAGCCGCGCGCCCGAGCCGCTCGCCACGATCACGTCCGCACCACGCAGCTTGCCCGCCAGCGTGCGCTCCAACTCCAGGTCGCGCAGGTGCGACAGCAGCACAATCTTGTCGGCGCCCTCCGACTCCAGTTCGTCGATCCACGGCTGGATGAGCTGCGCCAGCGCGTCGAGATCGACGACCCCGCCGCCCACCGCCACCGTGCCCGTCGGGCGCGACAGCTGCGCCAGCAGCGGTGTCGTCACACCGATCAGACCGATCTTTTCGCCGCCCTTGACCACCACCGTCGCCGGCACCAGCCGGCTGCGCACCGTCGAGGCCTCCGGCACGGCGCTGGCCTCGTCGTCGCGCACCACCGCCGTCACCCGCGCCGCCGCGGCGCTGTCGTTTTGATAATTGAGGTTGAGCGACACCAGCGGGTAGTTCGCCCCGCTCCAGTCGCCCTCGGGCGACACCGCCTCCATGAAGACCCCCGATCCCAGGTCCCATTCATGATGACCCACCGCCGCCGCTTCGACGCCGATGAGGTTGTGCATCGCCAGGTTGGCGCGCCCAGGGGCGGCCACACCGACGGCAGCCAGCGCGCTGAGCGCGGGATCGGCACCGGCATTGAGGAAGGGACCGGCCAGGAAGCTGTCGCCGCCCATCACCACCAGGGTGCGCTCGTGCTGCTGTTCAAAACCCTCCACCAGGGCCGCGAGGCCGGGCGCGGCGTCCAGCGCCAACTCGCCGGCCTCCGCATCACCGTAATGCAGCAACTGCAGGGTGTAACGTCCGACATTGAAAAGGCTCAGCGTGTTGCTGGTCTCGTTGGTGACCGCCAGCAGCGGCTCACCCGTGGGCGACTGCGCCTTCGGCACAAAGGTCAAGCCCTCGGGATTGAGGTCGGTCGGCAGACTGACGAAACCGGCGCGGGTGACCTGGGCAGGGTTCGTGACGTCAAAGACCATGACACCGCGGGCACGCTCAAGTCCTGCGAAAGCATAGAGTCGCCCCTCGATCTCACCGATGACCACCCCCTCGGGCTCGGCGCCCTTGTTGTCGCTGCGGCTGTCGTCCCACCAGGGCGCGCCGAGTTCGGCCATCAGCCTCTCGATGAGGTCGCCGCTGTCATACACCAGGTTGCCGGCCGCATCTCGAATCGAGATCGAGCGACCACCATAGGCGAGGATGCGATCGATGTCACCATCGCCATCCACATCCCCGCGCAGACCGGGGGCGTTGGAGACGTTCAAGCGGCCGAGTCGGTCATTGGCCTTCAACTCGGCGGCATTTGGAAAGACTTCCGGATCCAGCTCATAACTGCCGGAACCGACACGCACGGTTTCCGTCTGGAAATCGTCGCGGTCATCGCCTTCGTTGGCCATGACATAGTAGGTCTGCCCCTGCGCCTGGAAGGCGGCAATGGCGTCCGGCAGGTAGAGGCCGTAAACGGGTTGCCCGGTTCGCAGTTGGATCTGTCCGCTGGCCCCGCCCGGCGCGTCGCGGTCGCTGAAATCGGCCAGCAGGCTGCTGAAATCCTTTTCACCGAGCGGCACCACCTCGGTGAAGGCATTCGTGTTCAGATCCAGAAGAGCCACCGCATTGGCTTCCTGAAGCGTCACCATGGCCCGGCTGCTGTCGGGCGAAATGGCGATGTACTCCGGCTCAAAATCCAGCGAGGGTGCGCGCAGCACGCCCGGCGCGACCTCGAAGATTCGCACACCGGCTTCCTTCAACGCCTGCGCCTGGGCATCAAAGGCGGCAAAGCCGACCGTGGTGACCGGAGGAGCCGCGAAACCGGAAGCAACGTTGAGGATGGAAACCGAGCCGGGGGCGGTGTCGACACCACCGTCCTGCATCTCCCCCTCGTCCGCCGTCAGCACCTTGCTGCCATCCGGCGTGAAGGTGATCATATCAGGCAAGACGCCGACCGTCGCGGAACCGAGATGCTCCCCGGTGGCGGCATCGAGAAAGACCGCCTGACCGGGCTGATCCTTGACCGCGTTTGGCACGGCCACGGCGACGACACCGTCATGAACGGCAACGCTGGTGACATCGGTCGCACTGAGCTGGAACGGCGCCTGGGTGAAGTCGATCACCTCGATCAGGACCGGAAAGACGGGATCCTCAAGCGCCAGCACCTGCAGGCCGACATTCGAAGTCACAAACAGGCGCTTGCTGGCCGGATCGTAGGCGGAGATTTCCGCACCCGCCAACGGCATCGTGGCCACATGCGTGAAGCGCAGCGGGGCACGTGTCGTCAACTCGGGCGCAGGCGGCGTCTGCGGCGCACCCTCAAGCACGCCGGGCGAACCAATATCGCTACCGATCGCTGCCATCCGGCCGCCAAGACGGAAGGCATTGGCGGGCAGATAACGATCCGGACCACCGGCGGGCGAAGCAGGATCGTACACCAGCGCGATGAAATCCTCCGACGCTCCGGCGGACGGACCGGCATGACCACCGGCGGCCGTCAAACCATGGGGGCGACTGAAACCGGCCGCAGCATAACGGAAGCGCGTCACCTCCACCAAGCGGTCGGTGTAAACCACGATCTGGTCATCCTGCCCAAGCCCGGGAGCCCCCGGCGTTTGCATCACCTGCACGCTGCTGTCCAATCCCCACCAGGCGCGGAAGGCCGCAGGCTCAGCGGTGGTGACAATCACCGATTCACCCGGTTCCAGTACGGTGCCCGCCGGCAGCGCCCAAGCCTGGGCAGCCTGCGGATCGTCGGCGGCATCCGTCCAGGTGAAACCGGTCAGATCGGCCGCGTGCGAACCGAAGTGGGTCAGCTCAAAGTAATCGGCCGCACCCGCCGGTGCACCGGCCGACTGCGCGGACTGCACTTCCGTCACCCTCAGATCGGGCGGCGGTAGGTCGCCATCATCCATCACCGTCACGGTCTGGCCTGCCAGGGTTGCACCGACAGCGGTGGCGACAATCTGGGCCGTCTGCGGACCATCGACGAGGAAGTCATTCACCGCCGTCACGTCAAACGACACCCGGCTTTCATTGGCCGGCAGCAACACCGTCGCCGGCACGGTCGCAGCGGTCGGATCGCTGGAGACCAGTTGCACTTCCAGGGCCTCCGTCAGGTCGCCCGAGCGCAGCAGCACGGCCGTTGCCGCAGGATTCACCGCACTCTCGCTGAAAACGTAGGGCTCGATGACCAAAGCCAGGGTCGTCGCGATTTCCACCGGCACACCGCCGCTCTTGCCGGGCGAACCCACATCCCCCCCGACTCCAGCCGGTGCCGCCTCGAGCACCCCCGCCTGCGCCGCCGCGTAGCGCGGTTGCAGCACCCCCGAAGCGGGATCCCAGACCAGCGCCGCACTGTCGGCACCGCCACCGGAGGCACCGGCATGACCGCCAAGCGACGGCAGACCGTTGGCGCGCGGGAATCCGCCCGCAGCGAATGACAGGCTGGCCACTTCGGCACCCCCTGCATCAAAGAGGACGATGCGATCATCGGCCGCCAAGTCGGGAGCCCCGACGCTGCTCACCACCGCCACCTCCGGCTCCAAGCCCCACCAGGCGCGGAAGGCGGTCGGATCGGCCGCGGTGAAAATCAGCGACTGCCCCGGTGCCAGCAACGTCTCTTCGGCCAGGGCCCAGGCCTGCGCCAGTGCCTGACTCGCCCGTGCATTGTCCCAGGTGTATCCCTGCAGGTTCTGCGGGGTCGTGCCGACGTTGGTCAGTTCCCAGTAATCCGCCGCACCCATCGGTGCCTCTGCGCCCTGGCTCGACTGCACCTCGGTGATCAACAGCACAGGCACCGGCGCAACACGGATCGTCACGCTTTCCGAAACGCTCACCCGGCCACCGGCATCGGTCGCCACAGCCTTGAGCACGTGCTCGCCTTCCGTCGCCTCCGACCAGAGCAGCGCAAACGGCGCCTCCACCGCTTCGCCGAGAAGGGTGTCGCCGACATAAAACTCCACCTTCGCCACCGGCCCCTGGACATCGAAGGCCGAGGCGGTCAGCAGCACCGGCTGACCGGCCGGCAGACGCTGACCGTTCAAGGGCTGGGTCAACATCACCTGCGGAGCTTCCTCCACCAGCGGTGCGCCGGGAACCCACACCGGACCACCCACCAGGCTGCCAGCGCGACGCTCTCCCGTGCTCGAAGCCGTGCGTTCGCCCCGCCCCTCATCGAAACCGAAGCGCCCCACCAGACCCGCCGTGGCTTGCACTGCGGCATCCCAGGTGTTCAAGACCTGCTCGGGCGTGCGCACGTGGTTCCAGATGCGCACCTCGTCGATCAAGCCTGGGAAGGCCCCCTGCGGCACACCGTTGGAGTCGAAGGCCGTACCAATGCCGACCGGCTGGATGCTGTCGTAACGCGGCACAGCGCCCGCCGTGCCCGCCACGCTGCCGGCCGGCTGGCCGTTCAGATAAAAGTTCCACTGCCCGCTGACCGCATCATAGGTCACTGCCGCATGCGTCCAAACCCCGTCCTCAACGGCCGGATGTTCGGCCACGGCTTCGAAGTCCGCTCCGCCGGCAACGCCGTTGACCGGCAAGGCCTCAAAGGAGGCGCGCAACAGGCCTGCCGACGTCAGGCCAAAGCTGTAGTTGACGTCGAGGTTGCTGTTGTCCGCCTCGCCACGGCCCTTGGCGATGAATGGCAGCACGTTGCCGCTGCCACCGGACAAAACGCCCGTGCCCTGCTTGCGGAACCAGCATTCCAGGGTCAGACCGTTGGCGGGTGGTCCACCAACGCCAAGCGCGGGATCCAGATCCATCCGCACGTGATCCTCGACGCCATCCAGCCAAAGCGCGGTATTGGCGACCGGGCTGTCCGGATTCAGGGTCACCGTGACCTGCACGGTTTCACTGGCGATGACATAACCATCATCATCGATGGCACGCGCCACGTAACGGTAGCTGCCGGGCGGCAGCGCACTCTGCGACAGTTCATAGGGTGCCTCGGTGTCGACAGCCACCACCGCGTCATTGCGCAGAAACTCCACCCGACTGAGCACGCCATCCTGATCCGCCGCCGTGGCCTGCACCGAGAAGCTGGCCGGGGCCGTGTAAGTCGACCCGTTGAGCGGCTGCTCAATCGCCACGGTCGGCGCCTTCAGCGCGCGGAAAAAGGCGAAGCTAAACATGTCCTCGTCGGCACCGCCGTTCTGCAGGGCGGGTGCTGTCGTGTTGTTGATGATGTCGCGGCTTTCCACGACATAGCGTTCATTGGCCGGATCCCACTCGTAACTGACGACGTTGTCGAAGTTGGCGGTGGCGCCGCCTTCCGGGCTGATGAGCAGCGTGCCGGTCGCCGGGCTGTGCCCTGGCACCTGGATGTACCAGCGTCCGGTCGTGCCCTTGCTGACCAGTGCCGGGCCAGCCAGGACGTCAGTCGTCGCATCGCCATTGACACGGCCAAGAGCCACCAGGCCGTTGCGGCTGAGCGCCGAGGCGGGCAGGTAAACGAAGGCAATCGGGTCCTGCTCGTTGGCGGCCCCGGTCGCCGCGTTGTCGCGCGTGAACAGACTGAAGGTGCCATCGGTGTTGGCACGCGAGGTGGCGTAGTTCGCCTCGTTCTTGGCGTGCGTCACCAGCAACACCCCTTCGCCGGCACCACCACCGCCGGCCACGGCGCGCAGGTCGAGTCCAAAAACGCCACTACCAAGGGTGCGAAACTCGGTGCCCAAGCGAATCGAGGCATGGGCACGCAACTGGTCCGTGACACCGCCGTTCGTGCCCGCGGCGTTGCGCGCGAATCCGCCCAACCAGCGGTCATAGGGGAAATAACCCGCTGCGACGTCGATGTTGACCTCGCCCAGTCGCGGCGTGTCGTTCACCGGGATGTAGTAGCGACCCGCCCCCGTGATGTCAGCGCTGGAGGTGGCGTAAAAACGGCCGATGGTGTCGCCAAAGTCGGTGTTGTCGCGGCCATTCTGGGCAACGCAGGTGACGAGGGTGCCGAGTTCGACATCATTGGTGTTGCCGAACGACAGGTCGAAGTCCCCGCGGTTGCCACCGGTGATGCGAAAGGCGGACGAACTGCCGGCCGACGGCGTCAACGTCACCGCCGTGGCATTGTTGAGGGCATTGTTCTGCTGCACCAGAATGGTGCCGACTTCGGTGGTCTGGGCCAAAACGGCCGACAGAGGCAGGAGCACGCCCGTCAGGGCGGCGATCAGGGATTCACGTTTCATCAGTCAGTGGATTCAAAAAAGGATTGGAGGGACGCAGGACAGGATCAGCGCTGCAGCAGGAAGGAAGCGGTGCGGTAGGAACCGCGCGGGTTGGCCAGCGGCACACGGACGAAGCCCGCGCCAATGACATCGCCGACCGGTTCAGGCAGCAGCACGCCGCTGACCGCAGCCTTGCCGCCAAGGATCTCGCCACCGGCAGGCAGGATGAGCACGCCTGCAAAAGCCCCGTCGGCCTTGGCCACCTTGCCGGTCCAGGGTGCCGCACCCACCGGCGCTTCACTGACCAGCGCAAAGTTGGGCTGCAAAACAAGCGTGGTCGGCAACGGCGGCAGCGCCTCGGGAGCATTGCTCAGCCCCGCACCTTCGAGTTCAACTCGCAGGCGCGCTGCCTCCAGACCCAGGGCATCGGCGAGCTGCAGGGAACTTGCCGGACTGCCATAACCGCGCGCGATCACCTCGACCGCCAGAGGCGCGGTGAAACCCGCCGCATACGCCTTGTCCTTGGCATCCGTCGCCTTGAACCATTGAGCACCTGCCTCCAGCACCGGCAGCAAGGGCGACGGCTGACCGAGGTCGGGCAGCGGCAACACACCACCGAAGTAGGACTGCTTGTTCTTGTAAGGCTGCACCCAGGCCAGTGCCTGACCGGTGGCGCTGAGATTCACCGCCAGCGTGAGCTTGGCGCCATCGCCAAGGAAACCCGCCAGCTTGAGGGCGCCGCGGTTCGAGATCGATCCCTTCGCCCAGCCCAGACCGGCCGGATGCACCACGCCATCCTGGACGCCGGCATCCAAGGCAAGATTGAGTCGGCGCGTCAAAGGCGGGCTGCCACCGAGGGTGGCCAGGCGCACACCGCGGACGCCCCCCGCCTGCGGCGCTCCGCTGAACTCGCCTGCGATCTGCGGCTGGTCCGCGTCCAGCGTCAGTTCAACCACCGTCTCTGGAACCGTCTTGGCCGCCTTGAACGCCATGCTCAGCTTCGCCTGCCGGCGACCCGCCACCAGCTCATAACCGCCCTTCGCCGAACGGCGACCGGCTCCCTGCAGTTCCAGACTGGCCGACCATTGCCCCGACTGGGTGACCGTCACGCGCACCAGCCCCAGCGGCTGCGCACCCTCACCTTCGAGAAGGGCTTCATAACGTCCCAGCAGGCGCGCGGGGAAAGCATCGACCACCAGCGGCAGCACGGCTGTCTGCACCAGCCTGCCATCTTCGAGCACCTGCACCTGCAGGTCGTGCAACATGGAAACTCCGCCGAGCACGCCCGTCAGGCGACCCGTCGCGGCGTCAAACTTCAAGCCTGGCGGCAGCTTGCCAAACAAGCGCACGCTGCGGCCGTCTCCGGCATAGGCGGCGAGGTTGAGATCGACACGATCGCCAACGCGCAAGCGGCTTGTCGGATCGCCACCGATCAGCAGCTCAATGAAATCCTCCAGTCCATCGCCGTCGCTGTCGAGGCCGAGCACCGGCGGCACCGTATCGCTGCGCACTCCGAGATTCTGAATCCGCTCATCCTGCGCCGCACCCGTCTCCCCGGCCACGAACACCTCCGCCAGGTTCCCGTGCCGCTCCTCCAAATGCCACGCCAGCAATGCCTGTTCCCCCAGCGCGTTGCCGGGCACCGACGCCAGAAAATCTTCCCCGGCCCCCAGCACCGGCCCCAGCGTGCCATCCTCCAGCACCCGACGGAAGTTCACTCCGTTCGCCTTCGCAGGATAGCCTTCCCCGCCGTTCGCCAGCACATCCAGCGTCACCACACGGATCACCGCCGGCGCTCCCGGCAGCACGCCATTGCCCGGCGCTCCCGCCTTGAACAACGGCACCACTTCACCCCCGTTCACCAGCGCCAGCGACCTCACCCGCTGCCCCACCGCTCGCGACGGATCCCACGCCATCTGCAACCCACCCACCTGCGGATAACGCGCACTGCCCGTGCCTTCCGACACGCCGTGCTCCAGCAGCGCCTTCAATCCCGTCACCGTTGTCTCCAGCACCATCAATCCGTGATCACCCCTCAGCACACTCTCCACATCCAAACGCGTCACCGCTCCCGCCGGCTTGCCCGTCGCCGCCTCCGGCGCACCGCGCTCGCCGTTGCTGCCAAACGCGCCCACCGATCCATGCACGCTGCCCGCGTGCCGCAGCGACACCACACCCTCGCTCCACAACCCGGACACCGCCGCCAGGGCCGCATCCGCCGTCAGGTTGCCCAGATTTGTCTCCTCGCTGCGCACCCGCGCGCGCTCCCCATCCAAATGCACCGCCGTGTAGCCGAACACTTCGCGGTCCTTCGTTTCCAGCACTCCGCGCACCGCCTCGGTCACCTCACGCACCTGCGACCCGCGGCTCCCCGGCGCAAATGCCGTCGCTTCCACCGCGTCCTCCGCCACGCCCCACGCCGACGCCACCTGCGCCCAGGTCGCCGCAAACGCGCCGTTGTCGGCCACGCGCTCCGCCAGCGTCTCCACCACCACGCGGCCTTCCAGATCAAAGTCCACCACCAAACGCCCCAGGTGCGCCATGCCAGCCTGCGTGCCCACGATCAGCACCGGCGTGCCCTCGCGATCCTCCGTCACCAGCGGATACGCTCCCGCCGCCACTGCTTCCTGACCTGGATACGCCACGTCATCCGCGTCGCTCAGCCGCGCGCCCGAGCCGCTCGCCACGATCACGTCCGCACCACGCAGCTTGCCCGCCAGCGTGCGCTCCAACTCCAGGTCGCGCAGGTGCGACAGCAGCACAATCTTGTCGGCGCCCTCCGACTCCAGTTCGTCGATCCACGGCTGGATGAGCTGCGCCAGCGCGTCGAGATCGACGACCCCGCCGCCCACCGCCACCGTGCCCGTCGGGCGCGACAGCTGCGCCAGCAGCGGTGTCGTCACACCGATCAGACCGATCTTTTCGCCGCCCTTGACCACCACCGTCGCCGGCACCAGCCGGCTGCGCACCGTCGAGGCCTCCGGCACGGCGCTGGCCTCGTCGTCGCGCACCACCGCCGTCACCCGCGCCGCCGCGGCGCTGTCGTTTTGATAATTGAGGTTGAGCGACACCAGCGGGTAGTTCGCCCCGCTCCAGTCGCCCTCGGGCGACACCGCCTCCATGAAGACCCCCGATCCCAGGTCCCATTCATGATGACCCACCGCCGCCGCTTCGACGCCGATGAGGTTGTGCATCGCCAGGTTGGCGCGCCCAGGGGCGGCCACACCGACGGCAGCCAGCGCGCTGAGCGCGGGATCGGCACCGGCATTGAGGAAGGGACCGGCCAGGAAGCTGTCGCCGCCCATCACCACCAGGGTGCGCTCGTGCTGCTGTTCAAAACCCTCCACCAGGGCCGCCAGAGCGGGCGCGGCGTCCAGCGCCAGTTCGCCAGCCTCCGCATCCCCGTAGTGCAGCAGTTGCAGCGTGTAGGACGTGCGCGCGCCGACCGCGCCACGGCCGGGCGAACCGACATCGGTCGCTCCCGGTGCCTGGAAGGCTTCCAGTCGACCCGCCTCCGCCGCCACATAGCGCGGCGTCTCGGTACCCGAAATCACATCCCAGACCAGGGCATCGGTGGCGCTGCCGCCGCCGGAGACCCCGGCATGGCCACCCGCAGCCAGTGAACCGTCCGGACGTTGAAACCCGCCCTCGGCATAACTCACATAAAACAGCTCTCGACCCGCGGCGTCGAATAGGGCAATGCCGTCGTTCTGACCGAGACCCGGCGCGCCGGCCGTCTGAACAATCTGCACCTCGGGCGCCAACCCCCACCAGGCACGGAAGGCCTCCGGATCGCCGCTGGTGACGATGAGCGACTTGCCCGCAGGCAGGATCGTCCCCGGCGCAAAGGCCCAGGCCTGGGCATCAATGAACGAACGGCTGTCGTCATCCCAGGTGTAACCGGCCAGATCGACATCGACCTCGCCATAGTTCGTCAATTCCCAGTAATCGGCCGCCCCCACCGCCTCGGACTGGCTCGACTGGATTTCCGTCAGCAGCAGTTGCGGCGGCGCGATGTCACCATCGTCCTCCACCGTCATCTGCACCATCGCCTGCGTGGCGCCTTCAGCCGTGGCAGTGAGCAGCACGGCCTGCACTCCATCGGCCAGGATGTCATCCACCGCCGCAACCTCAAAGCTCACCGTCGCTTCACCCGCCGCAAAACTCACTTCGGACGGCACCGTCGCTTCCGAGGTGTCGCTCGACAGCAGGCGCACCGTCAGCGCCGCTTCCACATCACCAAAGCGCGAGAGCGTCGCCAGCGCGGCGGCCGCACCGGCATTCTCCGGGAACGTCGCCGGCCCCACCGTCAACTGCAGCAGGATTGCCGGATCGCCACCATCGCCACCATCGCCACCAGCGCTGCCGGGTGAACCGACATCCGTGCCGCTGACGGCCTTCGCCGCGCCATCCTCACCGGTGCGGGCGGCACGGTAGCGCGGCTGCGCCAGGCCCGAGGCCGGCTCCCAAACCAGGGCATCGCTGGCCAGGCCACCGGCCGAGCGGCCGGCATGACCGCCAAGGGCTGGCAGGCCCTCGGCGCGGGTGAAGCCACCGGCGGCATAGCTGAAATAAAACACCTCGGCACCGCTGGCATCGTAAAGGACCACTCCGTCGTTTTCGCCAAGCCCCGGGGCGCCGGGCGACTGAATCACGCGCACAGTCTCCGGCAGCCCCCACCAGGCGCGGAAGGCGACCGGATCGGCGGGCGTGAAGATCAGCGACTCACCCGGAGCGATCGATGTGCCAGCAGGCAGCGCCCAAGCGAGGGCCGCCGCGCGGTTGCGGGCGGAGTCGTGCCAGGTGTAACCCTCCAGCGACAGCGGTTCCGCGCCAAAATGGGTCAGCTCCCAGTAGTCGCCGACACCGGCCGGCGCACCCTGCGAGGGACTGGAATGCAGTTCGGTCAGCAGCAGGGGCGAGGGATCGACCACCGTGATGCCGGCGAACTGGGTCGCCACCACCCCGTCATTGTCGGTGGCCACCGCCCGCACTGTGTGCGCCCCCGGCGCGGCGCCGCTCCAAACAAACTGGTAAGGTGGGTTGACCAGTTCAACAAGACGGTTATCACCATCGAAAAACTCCACCTTGGCAATGCTGCCATCGCTGTCGCTCGCCGTGGCGCGAATCAGGATCGGCGTGGTACCGCGGAAGACACCGTCCTGCACCGGTTCCTGCAGCACCAGCGAAGGCGCAAACTTCGTCAGCGGCGCACCGGCGACCCAAAGCGGCTGCCAACCCGCCACCGGCAGACCATCACCATCCTCGGGGCCGGTGGCCACACCGCGGATGTTGCCCGTCGAACTGGCGACCTCCACGCCCGTACCCTCATCCAGGCCAAAGCGACCGACCAAGCCGAAGGCGGAGACGATCGAGGCATCCTTGGTCGACGCGATGTCTTCGGCACTGCGCGCATAATTCCAGACTCGCACTTCGTCGATCGCGCCAAAAAAGGAACCGGCACGCTGCACGGATGTGTTCAAGGCCGCACCAATCGCAAAACGATGATTGCTGTCGTAGCGCGGCATGGCGCCGGGAATCGTGTCGCGCGTTCCAACCTCGACCCCGTCGAGATAAAGTTTCCAGATACCGGCCACGCCGTCATAGGTCACCGCGGCATGGTACCAGCGACCGTCCTCAATTGGCTCATGGGTGCCGAAGACCGGGAAGTTCGCCCCGCCGGTCACGCCTGGCGATGGGATCGCCTCAAAGTCAGCCGCCAGCAGGCCATCGCGCGTGATGCCGACCAGGTAATTGGTGTCGGTCGTGTTGTTGTCGGACTCGCCGCGTCCCTTGGCAAACAGCGGTTGCACCACAATGCCGCCAACCCCGGAACTGGCGGTGGCACCCGGCCCCTCCTTGCGGAACCACCCCTCCAGGGTCAGTCCCTTGGTCGGCGGCCCGCCCACGCCCAACTCCGGCGCCGGATCCAGGGTGACGTTCTCGACGAGGCCGTCAAAGAACAGGGCGGTTTGCGCCGGCGGGTTCTCCGGATCGACCCGGACAATGACGGTCACCGGCGTGCTGCTGATGGCCTGGCCATCGGTGTCGGTGGCACGCGCCACATACTGGTAACGACCGCCATCCAATCCCGATTCCTGCACCGTGTAGGGTTCCTCGGTCACCGTGCCGATGAGCTTGCCATTGCGGAAAAATTCCACCTGGGTCACCGCGCCATTGAAGTCGGAGGCATCCGCGGTGACGGCAAAGGCCGCCGGACTGGTGAAGATTTGCCCTTCCAGCGGCGCCGACACCAGCACATCCGGCAGCAGCGGCGCGCCGAAGAAGGCAAAGCTGAACATGTCCTCGCCCGGGGAACCGCCATCTTCCAGCGCCGGCAGCGTCGAGGTGTTGATGATGTCGCGGATCTCGATCACCCACAGGCTGTTGCTGGGATCCCACTGGTAGGAAACGATGTTGTCCGTCGTGTTGGTCCCGCCACCGGCCGGGCTGATCAGCAGGGTGCCCGTTTGGGGGCTGCCACCTGGGATCGAGAGGTGCCAGCGGCCGACCCCCGGCTTGGTCAGGGTGAAATCACCGGCGGCAAGGTCCGTGCTCGCATCGTTGTTGACTACCGCCATCGCCTGCAGGCCATCGGTGCCGATTTTGCTGAGCGGCAGGTAGACAAAGGTCACCGGATCCTGCTCGGTGCCCGTGCCGTTGGAGCCGTTGTCGCGCACGCGCAGCCTCCAGGTGCCGTCAGGCAGCGCTTCGGAAGAGGCGTAGTTGTCCTCATTCTTGGCGTGATTGACCAGCAGGATGCCGTTCTCCGGCGTTGCCGTCGGATCCGCAGAACGCAGATCCAGCAGGGTCACACCCGAACCGATGTCGATGAGGTTGGACCCCAAAGCCAACCCTGGACTGCCGTTGAAACGGTCGAGCGGCAGGCCGTTGCCACGGCTGGCAATCCAGCCCGTGCCGCCCAGCCACTGATCGTAGGGGAAGTAGCCGAAAGCGACATCAATGTTCACCTCCGTGCCCTGGGCTGCGCGCTCCGTGGCAAGGAAGTAGGAGGTCGGCGGGTCAATGCCGGTGAAGGTCGCCACGGACACCGTCGCATGGAACTGACCAATGGTGTCGCCAAAGGGATTGTTGTTGCGGCCGTTCTGCGCCACCGAGGCGACCAGGGCGCCCCCCGTAAAATCGTTCTCATTGAGGAAGCTGATGGCAAAATCACCCCGGCTTGAGGAAAACGGCACCGGCTCCCAGCGCAGCGTACCGCCCGTGCCACGGAACATCGTGATTGAGGTGGACGTGTTGAGGTTGTCATTCTGCCGCACCAGAATCGTGCCAAATTGGGTCGACGGCGGCGGCGGAGGTGGTGGCTCCTGAGCCACAACGACCTGGGGCATCAGCAGGGCAAGAGCAACCACCGAGCACCACCGGCGGACACGAAAAACAGACAAACCGGCAAGGGCGGAAAAGGAAAACAAACTCATAACTCGCCGTCATCCTTGAAGCCACCACCCTCACCTCGCGAAGTCTTTTGCGTGACAAAACCGACGATTCGCAGGGTTACAATTTATTCACTCTTTATTCCCACCCAAACTCCGGCCAGACAGGCCAAACGCCCTCGGAAACTGGTCAAACCTCACCTGGAAACCTTAACAGGCAACACATCCAAGGCTCAAATCCAGCCGCATCAATGATAGTTCATCAAAAACTCCAACATAACATCGCAATCACGTTCCGAACCAACAAAACATGCATGAGTCGCCTCATGATATGAATGCATGTCACATCCCCCCGTTTCACTCGGCTCTCGGTGCCGAATTCCATCCGCTCGATACTCCAACCCCACAAAGCCCCCCATCGCCACCCGCGCACTGGCATCAAGCCTTCCAGCACAGGCACACACCTGTCGGCCGGCTCCCTCATGGACTTTGCTTTTTGGCGGCAGCTTCGGGCATGAGACCAAAAGCGCCGATTCGGAACGAGCCGGTTCGAACCATCACTGCGAGAGGATTCCTGACGTCAGACCTGACTTCAGGCACCGGGCATCTGCAAAGCGAAGACCGCAGGCTGGCTCGAAACGGACTGAAGCCCGGTAGCACTTTGGCATGACGCGCTGTGCCTTCCCGCCGACCCGCGCGGAGTGGCTGGGATTTTCCTTCGCGGGCTCAAGCCATCCGAGTTTGGTGGCGCCCATTGGTTTCAACGCCCTCTCCTTGCCGCGCGGGTTCGCGCGGAGAGGGTGGGATTTTCCTTCGCAGACTCAGGCCATCCGAGTTTGGCTTCGCCCATTTTGGTCGACGCCCTCTCCTTGCTCGCGGGCTCGCGCGGAGAGGGTGGGATTCGAACCCACGGTTCCTTTCCAGCCCGGTTTTGTGCGGATTCTTGCAGTGTGATGCCTTGTTTTGTCATCTGTTGGCGTTCGGATTTGCTACACTGTGCTACAGTCGGTATATTCTGCCCATGGCATCGCATTACACCCGGCAGAGTTCCCCGTACTACTGGCTGCGCTTCCAGCGACCCGACGGCGGATGGTCCAGCAGGCGCACGGACATCCGCGTTGACGACGACGCCGCGAAGCGAAAGCTGAAAATGCTCCTGGCGCGCGAGTCGGTGCGCGAGGCCTCGCTCAACCCGAGGGCCGGCAGTGATCTTGGCTGGGGCTGGGTGCTCAGTAATACCCCCTGATGTAACCATACGCACGATCGAACAGGTCCTGGTCTTTGTGGAGTTGGTATTTTAGGAGGGCGCGCCGTAGCGCTTTGGCGACTTCTTTTTCACCGGCGGTGGAGTCCTGCCAACCGGGGAAACGAACGACTTTGACGATCTCGTCAATGTCGTTGACGATGCGTTCAACGACGGCGGGGGTTTGGTCGGTCTTGAGGCTGAGGAAGAGTTCGGTGAGGGCGGCTTTGGCGTTCTTCTGTTCCTGGTGACTGAGGATTTCCTTTTCAGCCTGCACGGTCTCTTTGGCGATCTTGCAGAGTTCCTTCACGAACTCGATGCTCTGGATCAGGCCGCGTTCGGCTTTGTCGCGGAGTTGTTCGAGGCGCTCGCTGAGGTCTTTGAAGCGTGAGTCGCCGTCGTGCTTTTTGAGGCGCTTGGCGAGTTCCTTCTCCAGCTGCTTGACCTTCTTGGGATCACCGCTGCCGGCGATGCTGTCGATAACGTCGGCGTCGAGGATGTATTCGGTCATTTCGTCCACGATGCCTTTGACGTGGATGTGCTGGTGGATGAGGGCGGAGGTCTGTGCGCCGAGGGTGTGCCAAAGAAGTTTGCCGATGTTGTCTGAGCTGGGCTTCACGGACTGGTAAACGCCGGTGAGCCAGCGGTAGTCGGACTGGTAGAGGTTGAGGCAATCTGCGGGTGAGAGGGATTCCCAGAGTTTGGCGAGGAAGGTGTAGTCCTTGGCGAAGGCGTCGCGCTTCTCGTCGGTGTTGATACAGTTCTGGGCGGCTTCCAGACCCTTAAAGCCCGCGACCGCGCGGTCCACGCCCGGGAAGTGGGCGAGGCAGTCGGCCATGGCTTCGGGGAGTTTTTCTTCCAGTTCCCTGAGGTTGGAAATGACCTGCTTGACGCTCTCCTCGTCGAACTTCAGTGCCTCGGCGGCATCGTCGAAGATGCCGAAGTAGTCGACGATGCGTCCGAAGGTTTTGTCCGGGAAAAGGCGGTTCGTTCGGCAGATGGCCTGAAGGAGGGTGTGGTCCTTCAGCGACTTGTCGAGATACATCGTTTGCAGGATCGGCGAGTCGAAGCCGGTGAGCAGCTTGGCGGTGACGATGAGGATCTTGAGCGGGTCTTCCTTGGCATTGAACCGCTCCAACAGCTTTTCTTGTGCATCCTTATCGAGGCCCCACTTTTGTTTGAACTCCAATGAATCGTTAGAGGTTGTTGAGATGACGACAGCACTCGCTTTTTCGCCGAGCAGCAGATCGATCCGTTCCTTGTAGTCGGCGCAGGCTTGACGGTCCGGGGTGACGATCATGGCCTTGAAGCCGTGGGGATCCACCTTCTCTTGGAAATGCTTGGCGATGTCCTCGACGATGGTCTGGACGCGCTCGGGCGACTTGAGGAAGGCAGACATCTTCGCGGCCTTTTGGCTGAGGGCATCGGCCTGCTCGTCGCTGAGCGAGGCGGATTCGGTGAGCTGGCGGTAGGCCTCGTCGAGCGCTGTCTTGTCCACGTGCACGTCCACCAGCCGCGGCTCGAAGTGGAGCGGCAGTGTGGCGCGGTCGCGGATGGAATCTTGGAACGAGTAGCGGGAGAGGTAGCCGCCTTCGTCCTCCTCCGAGCCGAAGGCCCAGAAGGTGTTTTTGTCGGCCTTGTTGACCGGGGTGCCGGTGAGGCCGAAAAGGAAGGCGTTGGGCAGGGCGGCGCGCATGCGGCGGCCGAGGTCGCCCTCCTGGGTGCGGTGGGCTTCGTCGCAGAGGACGATGATGTTGTCCCGGGTGGCCATGTTCGGGTAGGCCTCGCGGAACTTGTGAATGGTGCTGATGATGATCTTGCGGGTGCCCTTCTCCAGCAGGTCGTGCAGTTCTGAGATGCTATCGGTGGTGATGACGTTCGGGATGTCCGCCGCGTTGAAGGTGCCGGTGATCTGGGTGTCGAGGTCGGTGCGATCGACGAGCACCAGCACCGTCGGACTCTTCAGTTCGGGGATGCGGCGCAGCTTGCGGGCGGCGAAGACCATGAGCAGCGATTTGCCGGAGCCTTGGAAATGCCAGATCAAGCCCTTGCGGAGCCGGCCCTCGACCACCCGGGCGATGATCTTGTTGGCACCGTCGTATTGCTGGTAGCGGCAGATTACCTTAATGCGGCGCTTCTTCTTGTCCGAGGTGAAGACGCAGAAGTTCCGCAGGATATCGAGCAGGCGCTCCGGGTGGAGCAGGTCGGTCAGTTCCTTACCGACCTCGCCGAGGCCGAGGTGATGGACGAGCGAGTCTTCTCCCGCCTCCAAGCGCCAGGGCGACCAGAATTCCAGCGGGCAGCGGACGGAGCCGTAGAAGAGTTCCCTCCCCTCCGTGGCGAAGGAGAGCAGGTTCGGCACGAAAAGCTGGGAAACCGTGTTCTCGTAGATGTTGTGGATCTCGTGCGCGCCATCGATCCAGCTCACCGAGGGGCGGATGGGTGTCTTGGCCTCGCCAACGACGATGGGAATTCCGTTGATGAGGCAGACGATGTCCGGGATCTTCGTCTCCAGCGCCTTCACCGCATACTGGTTGGTGACGACGTAGCGGTTGTTGGCGAGGTTCTCGAAATCGATCAGCCGTACCGGCACGTGGCGGTTGTTCTCGCCAAAGGGCATCGTCTTCTCGCCGGTGAGCCAGGCGTGAAATTCCTCGTTCGCCCGGACCAGGCCGGTCTGGTGGGCGGTCACGAAGATGGCCCGCAGCTTGTAGATCACCTCGTCGGCGAGGGCCGGGTTGGCGGTGATCTCCGGGTTGATGCGGATCAGCGCCTCCCGCAAATCGCCCTCTAGCAGCACATGGTCGGTCGGCCGGTTCAGTTCCGCGCCTGAGCGGTATTTCCAGGGAAACGATCCGTAAACCGCCTCGTCATCCTTCAACATCGACGACGAAGGATCAGCGGCATTCAGGTTCGTGCCACTGAGCTTCTGGATGATGAAGTGGTCGACGCTGTTGAATTCGTTGAAGGATGGGCTTAGGCGATGGTTTGGAGGAATGAAAGCAAGCCCTGGGCACTCACGGTCTTGGAGAGAGGATACGCTTCGCCTTCAGGGATGACGATCACGCCGCGATCCGCTTGCAGCGTTTCCATGCTTTCGAGCAGACCAGGGGTGAGTTTGGGCGAGAGGGTACGCTTGATTTCGATGGCAAGAATCTCGCCGTTGCTTCGCTCGATAACGAGGTCCACTTCGGCCCCGGCGTGAGTGCGGTAGTGGCTGGCCGTTGTGTCTTTCGGCAGGCAGGTGAGGATTTGTTCGAGGCAAAACCCTTCCCAGGACGCGCCGCATATGGGATGGCCGAGCACGTGCTCCAGCGATGGCAGACCGGCGAGGCGATGCAGGATCCCGCTGTCGCGCCAATAGACTTTGGGGGACTTCACCAGGCGTTTGCCCGCATTGCGCGTCCATGGCGGCAGGGAGCGCACAAGGTAAAGCCCCTCCAGGAGATCGAGGTAGCGCCGTGCGGTCTTGCCGTCGATGCCGAGTGATCCGGCCAGCCTGCTGAGATTGATGGTGGCCCCCTGTTGATGGGCCAGCATGCTGCAAAAGCGCCGCAAGAGAACTGGTGTGGCGTTGATGCTCTGCTGGGGCAGGTAACGCTCCACGTAGCTGGTGATGAAATCCTCCCGCCACTGGAGCGATGTCTCCTCATCCGCCGCCAGAAAGCTCTCGGGGTAACCACCCCGCTCCCAGAGGGTTGACACAGAGGCAGCCGGATCAGGAAGTTCCAAAACTTGCAGCGGCGTGAGTTCCAGATAGCTGATCCGCCCGGCCAGCGTTTCCGAGCTTTGCTGAAGCAGCTCCGGCGAGGCCGACCCGAGAAGGAGGAATTGCCCCGCTTTCTCTCCCCCGCGCCGGCGTTCATCGATCAGGCTGCGCAGCACGGGAAAGAGATCCGGCAGGCGCTGGACCTCATCAAGGATCACCAATTGATTCGCGAAGCTCGAAAGATAAAGCTCCGGATCCGCAAGCTTCGCCAGATCCGACGGGCGCTCCAAATCGAGATAGTGCGCCGATTTCCCCAAATTCAGCGCCTTGGCCAAAGTCGTTTTCCCCACCTGCCGGGAGCCCAGCAAAGCCACCGCCGGCGATTGACGAAGGCGCTTGAGCAGGATGGCGGTGAGTTGGCGTGGAATCATTTTTCCTTGAAATTAAGGAATGCGTTCCGAAATTTCAAGCTGTAATTCAGCGATTTACTGTCCTCACTTCGTCTGCTCGTGGGTTTCAAAGAGGAAGGTGGCTAGCGTGGCGGCGGCACCGACGGCGAGTTTGGCGTGGCGCGGAGCGAGTCCAGCAGTTGAGCCGTGCTGGCCGTGGCCGGTGCCGTAGAGTCCCCGGAGTTCGGCCAAGCCATGGCCGACGGTGGAGAGGTTGCGAAGGATGAGCTTAAGGGCATCGGCTTGGACCTCCGTGTTCGCTTTTTGTGTGTGCGTTGAAAGTGCTTCAACGGGGCCGCACTCTTGCGAGTGCGGAGAG
>CAZSBO010000004.1:0-64943 GCA_964605265.1 uncultured Prosthecobacter sp. | reverse complement strand
CCAGCCCTCGGCGCGCCACTCGCGCACCTGGCGGGCGAGCTGGTCGCGCCGCGCCTCGTGCAGGACGAAGTCGGAGGCATCGAAAACGCCGAGCGGGTTGGCGTGGATGGCGGCGCTGAAGTCTTCGGGACCCGTGGTGTCGGAAGGTTGACTGGCGATGCGTGCGGCGGCGGCGAGACCTGAGTCGACGGCGATCTCGATGATGAGGTCCTTCGCGCGCAAGTGGTCGCGAATCCGGCCGGTGGTTTCGCCCTCGTCGGCCTGCAGCAGCAGGTCGGTGTGTTCGAGCCGGCGCACCGAGGCCTGGTGATGCAGGTCGAAGGCGCGGATCGACTCGAGGCTGTCGTCGAACCATTCGAGGCGCAGGGGTTCCTCGGCCTGCCAGGGGAAGAGGTCGACGATGCCGCCGCGGCGGGCGAACTGGCCGCGCTCGGTGACGACCGGCACGCGTTCGCAGCCGGCCTGTTCCAATTCGGTGAGGAAGGCTTCCAGGGGCAGTTCCATGCCGGCTGAGAGGCGGCGGCGGCGCTCGGCGAGGCGGGTCGGGGCGGGTGCTTCCTCGTCGAGGCTGTCGGCGCAGAGCACGAGCGCGCGCGCGCCGTCGGTTTCCTGCCAGCGGGCGAGGGTGGAGACCCGTTCCGCGGCGAGGTCGGGGTCGGGCAGGGCGGCGTCGACCGGCGGGCGCAGGCGCGGGCAGAACAGGGCGGGAGCGCCCCAGACGGCAAGGCCGGCGTGCAGGGCATCCTGGCTGCGGGCATCGGCACAGAGCAGCCAGACGCGACGGTCGGGGGCTTGGCGGGCGAACTGTTCGAGGATCACCGCCGCGGCAAAAGGGAAAGCCTCCGGGGTGACGTGTTCGAGTTGCAGCACCGGTCCCGGCAGATGCGGTGCCAGGGCCTTGACGGTGCGGGTCACCAGGGCGCGCAACAACTCCCGCCCGTGATCGGGGGCGGCTGGCAGGGGCTGGGCCTGGGGCGCTGCCTTGTCCAAGAGGAAGAGGGGAACGTGCCGCGCCGGCGGCGGGGTGCGACGATTATTTTCCGGCTTGAGTTCACGGCGTTTTTCTGATGCAATGACGGCAAATCCAACCGGAGGTCCTCATGAAATCACAACGATTCAAGGCATGGATGGTGGCGGGCATTCTGGGGCTGGGCGTCGGTGGAACCGGCGTCGCGAACGACACGCAGGCGCTGTTCCAGATGGGGCGCGCGGCCTTTTACAAGGGCGACTTCGAGCAGGCGCACGAGCTGTTGAAGCAGGTCGAGGCAAGGCAGCCGAATCATTTCGAGACCAAGGCCCTGCTGGCGCAGATCCGCGCGCAGATGAAGCCGGGCACCAGCTCGCTGAAGAAGACCTATGCCGCCGTCAACCTCGCCAAGGTCGAGTTTGCCGAGGTCACCCTCGACGAGGCGGTGCAGGCCCTGCGCGCCTTGGCCAAGAATGCCACTGAAGGACGGGTCACGCCGAACTTCCTCATCAAGGGGGAGGAACTGAAGACCAAGGTCGTCAGCCTGAGCCTGGAGGGCATTCCACTCAGCGAGGCCATTGAGTACCTCGGCCAGTTGAGCGGCGCGCGCGTTGTCTACGAGGCGCATGCCGTGGTGTTCCAGCCGGCGGCGGGCTAGCCCTTGGGGGCGAGGCCACGTGTCCACAGGCGGCCACCGGGCGGCGCGTCTGACGCGGGTCAGGGCGTGGGCTGGGCCGTGGGCAGCTCGATGCGCGCGGGCGCCCGTGGGTCGCTGGAGACGGCGGCAAGCCGGCGGTCGGCATTGCGAACATTGAGCAGTTCGGTCAGGTGCTGGCGAAGTTCATGCGCCGGGGCGGAGCGACGCATTTCGGTGAGCTCGATCAGAAGTCGAACGGCACGGATCGCACTGTCGAAGTTATCATTCAAACCAACGGAAGATAGCATGGCATGAGGGCAGGGTGAAGCGGGCGAGCCGAGTGGGTTCAACTCGTCGCATGAAATAACATCACGGGTCCGTCGACATGCTGTTGGCATGACGCATGGAGATAGGCATGCGCCTATCTTGCGCGGGTTCGTGGACGCGCTGTGGATTTTGTCCTTCCTGGGCAGTCCAGCCGCATTGCGGCTTTCTAAGGGACGGCCCGGATCAAGCTCGGCTGGCGATCATCCGGTGGCTCGCCAGGCGGCCATGCACCGGGCTTCCGGCCTTGGGCCGGTGCGGTTGCGGATGGCGTGGGTGGGTCATGGCGATGGTTGTTTGTCTCCTACGGGGGAGATACTTGAAATTTATCATGGAATAACTTTTTTGCAAGTGCGTCGGCTTTGGGTTGTGGGAATGAAACCGTCGCCTAGCCTGACTGCCCCATCCAACCATGAAAACCTCCTATTCGTTAGACGCCTTCCTGGATAAAATCCGGCACCGGGATCCCGGCCAGCCGGAGTTTCATCAGGCCGTGGAAGAAATCCTGGTCAGTTTATGGCCCTATGTGCAGCAGCATCCCAAGTATCTGGAAAACGGCCTGCTGGAGCGGCTGGTCGAGCCGGAGCGCATCCTCATTTTCCGCGTGCCGTGGATCGATGACAGCGGCCGGGTGCGCGTGAATCGCGGCTACCGGGTCCAGATGAACAGCGCGATCGGGCCCTACAAGGGAGGCATTCGCTTTCACCCGACGGTGAATCTGGGCGTCCTGAAGTTCCTGGCACTCGAGCAGGTGCTGAAGAACTCGCTGACGACACTGCCGATGGGTGGCGCCAAGGGCGGGGCCGACTTCGATCCCAAGGGCTGCAGCGACAACGAGGTGATGCGCTTCTGTCAGTCGTTCATGACCGAGTTGTTCCGCCACATCGGTCCGGCGGTCGACGTGCCGGCGGGCGACATTGGCGTGGGCGCCCGTGAGATTGGCTTCATGTTTGGCCAGTACAAGCGGCTTGCCAACGAGTCGTCCTGCGTGCTCACCGGCAAGGGCCTGGCCTATGGTGGCAGCCTGATCCGTCCCGAGGCCACGGGCTACGGTTGTGTGTATTTCGCCCAGGAGATGCTCAAACGCCGCAATGTGACCTTTGACGGCCGGCGGGTGGCGATTTCAGGCTCGGGTAATGTCTCGCAGTTTGCTGCCGAGAAGTGCCTGGAATCGGGCGCCAAGGTGGTCTCGATGTCGGATTCCAACGGCACGGTACACATCCCCGAAGGAATCACCCGCGAGCAGCTCAGCTGGGTGGTCGAACTCAAGAACCGCCGGCGCGGCCGCATCGTCGAATTCGCCCGTCACTTTGGGCTGCCGTATCTGGAGAATCAGAAGCCCTGGAGCCTTGCCTGCGACATCGCGCTGCCCTGCGCCACGCAGAACGAACTCAACGACGAGGAGGCGCGCACGCTGGTGAAAAACGGCTGCTTCTGCGTCGCCGAGGGCGCCAACATGCCGTCGACCCTGGGCGCGGTGGAGGTCTTTCTGGCAGCCCGGATCCTGTTTGCGCCGGGCAAGGCCGCCAATGCCGGCGGCGTCGCCACCAGCGGTCTGGAGATGAGTCAGAATGCCCTGCGCCTGTCGTGGTCGCGCGGCGAGGTCGATGAGCGCCTGCATGCCATCATGCAGAGCATCCACCACGCCTGCCTGGAATACGGCACGGAGCCTGATGGGTTCGTCAACTACGTCAAGGGCGCCAACATCGCCGGCTTCGTCAAGGTGGCCGACGCCATGCTGGCGCAGGGCGTGGTCTGAACAGATGCGCCGGGCGCCGCGCTGGGGCGGCGCCCGGCTGCACTGCGGTCGGAAACCATGGCCACGAACCTCAGATCGCGGCGGCGGCGTCTTCGAAGTCGTCCTCGGCGACCGGCTTGAGGATCATGCCGGCGGCGACGGTGTTGTTGGTCTGCTCGTCGACGAGGACAAAGCTGCCGGTGATGCGGTTGTGCGCGTAGGCGTCGAAGAAGATGGGGGTGGCGCAGCGGATGCGCACGCAGCCGATGTCGTTGAGGGCGAACTCCTGGCTGTCCTGGCTCTTTTCCAGGGTGCTGATGTTCACCTTGTAGAGCACATCGGTGACGATGGCGCGCACGTCGTTGGTGGTGTGGCGCAGGTGGAAGCGGCCGCGCGGCTTCAGCGTTTTCTTGTCGCTGAACCAGCAGATCATGGCGTCGAACTCCTGCTCGGTGTGCACGGGTTCGCTGGCCTTGACGATCATGCCGCCGCGGCTGGTGTCGATTTCGTCGGCGACGGTGAGGCTGTAGCTGAGCTGGGGGATGGCCTCGTCCTGCGGGCCGTCGAAGGTGTGGATGCCGGTGATGCGGGTTTTCATGCCCGAGGGCAGCACGCTGACCTCGTCGCCGACGCGGAAGGTGCCGCTGGCCATGCGGCCGGCGAAGCCGCGGTAGTCGTGCAGGTTGCCGAGCTTGGGGTCCTCGGCATCGGAGATCGGGCGGATGACCCACTGGACGGGGAAGCGCGCTTTGTCGGCGGCGGTTTCAGCGTGCACCTGCACGGTTTCGAGGTGTTCAAGCAGGCTGGGGCCGTCGTACCACTCGGTCTTGGCCGAGCGCTCGACGACGTTGTCGCCGTTGAGGGCGCTGATCGGGATGGGGCGGATGTTGGGCGTGTATTCCAGGCCCTGGGCGAAGGCCATGTAGTCGGCAACGATCTTGTGATAGGTGTCCTCATCGAAGTCGACGAGGTCCATCTTGTTGACCGCCAGGACGATCTGGTTGATGCGCAGCAGGCTGGCCAGGTAGGTGTGGCGCATGGTCTGCTCGATGACGCCGAGGCGGGCGTCGATCAGGATGATGGCGAGGTCGGCGGTGGAGGCGCCGGTGACCATGTTGCGGGTGTACTGGATGTGGCCCGGGGTGTCGGCGATGATGAACTTGCGCTTCGGCGTGGCGAAGTAGCGGTAGGCGACGTCGATGGTGATGCCCTGCTCGCGTTCGGCGCGCAGGCCGTCGGTCAGCAGCGCCAGGTTGACGTGGGCGTCGCCGCGGCGCTTCGAGGATTCCTCGACGGCGAGCAGCTGGTCTTCAAAGATCGACTTCGAGTCGTACAGCAGGCGGCCGATGAGCGTGCTTTTGCCGTCGTCCACGGAACCGGCCGTGGTGAAGCGGAGCAGCGAGGATTCGGCGGCGTCGACCACCGGAGCCGTGCTTGGAAGATCGGAGATGGAAGATGGGAGATGGGAGGAAGACATGGAAGAGCGGAGATGGAAGATGGAAGATCAGGAGGAGCGTTGTTCGGTGGAGCGGAGCAGACCGGAGATCAGTTTTCCGGTCTGAACGGCCTGCTGGCGGAGTTGAAGGCAGGGTTCGCGGTAGGCCGGGAAGAGTTCATCAATCAGATGGAGGAGCGATCGGGTTTCGCCGCAGGAGGCGCGGGCAATCGAATCGAACGGGCGCTTTTCGTTGAGCGAGATCCTTTCGAAGCCTTCGGCAATGTTGCTCATGATCGAAACCGCGGAGCGCTGGATCTGGTTCTTGATGCCGAAATCCTGGGCCAGCCCCTGGCGGGAAGTCATTTCGTAGATGCCGACAACGAGGCGTTTGGCCTGCTGCCAAGCGTCCAAGTCTTCGAATTGCATGCTGCGATCTTCCATCTCCGATCTCCCATCTTCTTTTTGAGGCGGCCAGGCCGCCTCAAAAATAGCCTTCCTTCTTGCGGTCCTCCATGGCGGTTTCGGAGCGCTTGTCGTCGGCGCGGGTGCCGCGCTCGGTTTGGCGGGCGGCGGCGACCTCGGCAATGATCTCGTCAAGGGTGGCGGCGGTGCTGGCCACGGCGCCGGTGCAGGTGGCATCACCGACGGTGCGGAAGCGGATCACGCGTTCGGCGACGCGCGGCTTTTCCTCGTCGAGCAGCGGGATGAAGCCGGTCTCGGCGTCGAGCAGCTGGCCGTGGCGCTCGATGATGCGGCGCGTGTGGCTGAAATACAGGCTCGGCAGGGGGATGTTTTCCTGGCGGATGTACTGCCAGACGTCCATCTCGGTCCAGTTGCTGAGCGGGAAGACGCGGAAGTGTTCGCCGAAGTGCTTGCGGCCGTTGAAGATGTTCCAGAGTTCCGGGCGCTGATTTTTCGGATCCCACTGGCCGAATTCGTCGCGGTGGCTGAAGAAGCGCTCCTTGGCGCGCGCCTTCTCCTCGTCGCGGCGACCGCCGCCGAGGCAGGCATCGAACTGATGCTCCTCAATGGTGTCGAGCAGGGTAACGGTCTGTAGCTTGTTGCGGCTGGCGTAGGGGCCCTTCTCCTCCTGAACGCGGCCGTCATCGATGCTCTTCTGGACACTGCCCACGACGAGCTGGCCGCCGATCTCGTTGACGAACCAGTCGCGGTAGGTCATTGCCTCGGGGAAGTTGTGGCCGGTGTCGACGTGGAGCAGCTTGAAGGGCATCTTCGCCGGGTGGAAGGCCTTGCGGGCCATCCAGGCCATGACGATGGAATCCTTGCCGCCGGAGAAGAGCAGGGCGGGATTGGAGAACTGGGCGGCGGTTTCGCGCAGGACGTAGATGGCCTCGGACTCGAGAAATTGCAGGTGCGTGATGGCGGACATGTCGGGAACGGGAAATTTTGGCGCAGAATCAGGCTTTGTCAGTCACCAGTTTGGCGTGCAGGCCGCACTCGTGCTTTTCGTCGCCCTTGGCCGGGTCGTAATAGGTGAGCTCGTTGGGCAGACCGTGCTCGGCCAGGTAGGCCTCCATTTCGGCCGGGGTCCAGTCGAGGATCGGGTTGATCTTCAGGCAGCGGAACTTGGCGTCCCACATGACCGGCTTGAGGGTGGCGGCGCGCTGCGGGTTCTGCTCGCGGCGCAGGGCGGTGATCCAGACGGCGGGGGCCAGCTCGGCCATGCCGCGCTCGAAGGGCTCGAGCTTCATGATGCGGCTGAACGACTCGACGCGCTCGACCTCGTCCGGCATCGGCACCTGGCCGCCGTTGAGGGCGAGCCAGTGGGCGCTGGTCATGAGTGGCAGGTAGGGCTTCAGGTTCAGGCCCAGGCGCGTGCGACAGGCTTCGGCGAAGCGGTAGGTCTCGGGCAGGTTGGTGCCGTGGTCGACCCACAGCACCGGCACATCGGGCTGCAGGACGGTGGCCAGGTGCAGGATGACGGCCTCGTAGGGGCGGAAATTGGTGGTCACCAGCGCCGGTCCCTGCTCAAGCGCCCAGGCCAGGATTTCCTGGGGCGAAGCGTTCTGGAAACGGTCGTTGAGAGGCTGCAATTCGGCGTCAGTCATTAAACACCCTATTCTTGATAAATTAACTATGCAATAGCAAAATGGCGCAAAAACAGCCGGCTGGGGTGGCAACTCCGGCTTTACTCGCCTGCGCGTGCCCTTAGGGTGCGTCGATGCCGCTTCCCGAAGACACTCTCTCCCGCCTCGGCGCCGAGGTGGCGCTGCCGAAGATCGATCGTGCGCTCAAGGATTTGTGGGCGGATGACCAGACCAAGACGCGGGCGTCACTGATCAATTTCGCCATCTACAGTGAGGATCCGGCGGCGTTGTCGGCGAACGTGGAGCGGCTCGACCAGATCACCGCCGAGCATGCCTGCCGGGCCCTGCTCATTCTCTGCCTGCCGGAGGCGCGGCCACCGCGCGCGCGTGCCTGGATCAACGCACTCTGCCGACCCTACCAGGGGCGCCAGGAAGTCTGCAGCGAGCAGATTTCCTTCCTGCTGGAGGGGGGGGATGCCGCCCAGGTGCAGAATGTGGTGTTCGCCCACCTCGACGCCGATCTGCCGCTGCTTGTCTGGTGGCAGGGCGGGTTGACGAAGAACTTCGAGGAACGTTTTTACAGTCGCATCGGCACGCTCATCCTCGACAGCAGCACGTGGGCGGACCCGCGCGCGGAGTTTGCCCGCCTGGCGGCGGTGCGTGCCGATCGCTGTGCGGACTTTGATGTGCGCGACCTGAGCTGGACGCGCAGTCACTTCCTGCGCACGGCCCTGGCGGCCTGTTTTCAGGATGCCAACGCCCGCCGGCATCTGCCGACGCTGGAGCGCATCGAGATCACCCATGCGCGCGGCCAGCGCTGTGCCGCGCTGATGCTGGCGGGCTGGATCGCCCATCGCCTCGGTGCGAGTTTGGCGGAGGGCGTTGCAGGTCTTGTCTTCGACCGTCCTGGCGGCAGCCGGTTGCAGGCCGTGCTGGCCGAGGCCGATGCGGAAGGCTGTGCGCTGCAGTCGCTCAAGCTGTCCGGTCCCGGTCTCGCCGTGCAGGTCACCCGCGACGGCGCCTCCGCCTTTGTGCATGTCTGTGCCGACTGCGAGGGCCATGCCCACGAGGAGATCCTGCCGGCCGACGTGGTGAGTGAGGCGGAACTGATCTCCGAGCAGTTGAGCCGGGCCGGTGGGGGCACCCATTACGCGACCGTGCTGCCGTTGATGGAAGACCTGCTGGCGCGCTAGGCGAAGACCGGTTTTTTCCAGATCGGCACGCGCGTCTTGATTTCGGCGAGGTAGCAGCGGCAGAGTTCGAAGGCGGCGGCGCTGTGGCGGGTGCGCACGCGGATCAGGATGGAGGGTTCGCCGGCGGCGACGAAGCCGAGGCGGTGCTGGAGGAAGACCTCGTGCGGCTCGCGTTCGGCACGGGCGGTGGCGATCAGCTCGGCGAGCAGCTTGTCCGCCATGGGGCGGTAGGCGCTGTAGTCGATGCCGGCGATCGTTCGGCCGTCCTCAAGCTCACGCACCACGCCGAGGAAGCGCGCCTCGGCACCGAGGCCGGGGCCAAAGGGGGGCGTCGTGTCCGGGATGGGATCGGGGGAGAGCAGGAAGTCCACGCGCCTTCACCCAAGACCGCCCCGCGGCCGGTGCAAGCCGTTCCTTGCGCGGCGCGGTTGACAGTTGCGGTGCCGCCGCTAGGCTCGCCGCCGTGACGCGCTCCGTCCCCCGACCCCTCGCCACCCGGCTCATGCACGGGCTGGTGGTCGCGGCGCTCTGTTTGTCGCTCGGCGTCCACTGGGCGCTGCTGCAGAGCCTGGCCTGGACGGGCATGCTGCTTTCCTGGTCGCAGGAAGTCTCCCTGGTCGAGGCGGTGAAAAACACCTTTGACGGCGAGCATCCCTGTCCGCTCTGCAAGGCGGTCGAATCCGGCCAGCAGCAGGCGCCGAAGTCGGCGCCGCTCGCGCGCATCAAGCTCGATGCCGTGCTCGCTTTCGCCGTCCGGCTGGTGCCACCGCCGGCGGTTCCGCTGATTCATGCCGATTGGCGGGCGACGCCCGCCGAGGGTCATCCTGAGACGCGCCTCCGGCCGCCACGAAGCGGCCCTGCTCCGCTCGTTTGACGTGCGCGCGCCATCCTGGCGTGTGCTGACCCTTTTTGGGGTGCGGCCCGTTGCCGTGCCCCTTCATCCCGCCCGGAGGCCGGCCGTGCCGGCTCCATCCCTGCATGAAATCCTTTTTCTCCCTTTGGCCCTGCACGGGCCTGCTTGCTCTTGCCCAACTGTCGGCGCAGACCGCCGCTCCCACTCTGCCGGAAGTGCTCGTCACCGCACGTCCGCCGGATCCCTCCCGCACCGTTCCCACCCTGGAGACCCGTCGCCAGGAACTCACCGCCACCACCCCCGGCGGGGTGGCGGTCGTCGATGCCGAAGACTACAAGCGCGGTCGCGCCACCACCCTCAAGGATGCCCTCGACTTCGCACCCGGCGTTTTCATTCAGCCGCGCTTCGGCGCGGAGGAAAGCCGCATCTCGATCCGCGGCTCCGGCATCCAGCGCACCTTCCACGGTCGCGGCATCAAGCTCATGCAGGACGGTTCGCCGCTGAACCTCGCCGACGGCGGTTTCGACATGCAGGCCATCGAGCCCTTGTCCGCCCGCTACATCGAGGTCTTCCGCGGCGCCAACGCCCTGCAGTTTGGCTCGACCACGCTCGGCGGCGCCATCAACTTCGTTTCGCTCACCGGCCACGAGGCCGCGCCGCTGCAGGCGCGCTTTGAGGCCGGCAGTTTCGGCAGCTTCCGCGGCCAGATCAGTTCGGGCGGCGTTTTTGGCGACTCCGATGTCTACGCCAGCTACAGCTACAACGAGACCGAGGGTTACCGCGATCATGCCCGCCAGGACAGCCAGCGCTTCTTCGCCAACTTCGGCCAGCGGCTGAGTGACAGCCTGGAGACGCGTTTCTACGTGACCTATGTGCAGACCGACTCGCAGTTGCCGGGCAGCCTGACCCTGCGCCAGCTCGAGCGGCGGCCCGACATGGCCAACCCGGGCAACGTCCGCTTCAATCAGAAGCGCGACTTCGAGCTGTTCCGGTTGGCCAATCGCACGGTCTGGTCGGACGACATCCATCGCGTGACCCTGAGCAGTTTCTGGTCGTGGAAGGATCTCGACCACCCGCTCATCTCCTTCGGTCCCGGCTTCCGGCTCGGGCCGGGTGTGATCGACCAGCTCAGCAACGACCTGGGTCTCGACCTGCGCTACGACTCGCTCGCTGATCTCGCCGGTCATCGCAACCAGTTCACCCTCGGTCTCGGCTACGTCTACGGACTGACCCAGGACAACCGCTTCGCCAACGTGCTCGGCCGTCGCGGTGGGCGCACGGCGGAGAACCAGCTGACGGCGACGAATCTCGACCTCTACGCGCAGGACACCTTTCACCTGACCGACCGCCTCGCCCTCATTTTGGGTGCGCAGGGCAGTTTTGCCGATCGCGACTTCGACGAGCAGCGCGTGTTCGGTGCCGACAACAGCGACCGCAAGGAATACTGGGGCTTCAGTCCCAAGCTGGGTCTGCTCTGGGAGGCCGCGCCCGAACTGCAGTTCTTTGCCAACGTCAGCCGCAGCTTTGAGCCGCCGTCGTTCGGTGAGCTGACCGCGCTCGGTGGCATGCCGGGCTTGATCGATCTGCAGGCCCAGCGAGGCACCAGCCTTGAACTCGGCACACGCGGCAGTCGCGGTCGCGCGCGCTGGGATCTCGCCTGGTACTACACCTGGCTCGACAACGAACTCTTCGCCCTCGGCGTGCCGGGGGTCAGCGCCACCCAGACCATCAACGCCGGCCGGACGATCCGCCACGGCGTCGAGGCCCTGTTCGACTTTGATCTGGTGCGCGGCCTGTTCACCGCCGGGCGGCCGGCCACCGATGGCGAAGAGGGCGGCGAGGAGACGCAGGCGGGTGATCGCCTGTTCCTGCGCCAGTTTTACCTCTTCAACGACTTCCATTTCGATGGCGATCCCGTGTTCACGAACAACGAGCTGCCCGGCATTCCGCGCCACTTCTACCGCGCCGAACTGCTCTATGAGCATCCCTGCGGATTCTATGCCGGCCCGAACGTCGAGTGGGCGCCGCAGAGTTACTTTGTCGATCTCGCCAACACCCTGGAGGCGGACGGCTATGCCCTGCTCGGCTTCAAGTTCGGCTATCGCACGAAGAAGGGGCTGTCCTTCTTTGTCGAGGCAAAGAACCTGACCGATGCCACCTATGCCGCCACCACTGGTGTGGTCACCACCGCTACGGCGGCGAGCGCGGTGTTTTTCCCGGGCGACGGCCGCGGCCTGTTCGCCGGTGTCGAATGGAAATGGTGATCCACCCGCCGCCGTCGGTCGCAAGCCGGCGGTGGCTCTTTTTTCTTCCCATGAACAAGCAGACCCTCCGCAAGGCCCACCGCTGGCTCGGCCTCGTCTTCAGTCTCAGCATCCTGATGGCCGCCGGCAGTGGCGTCATCCACAACGTCATGACCCGCACCCAGGCACCACCACCGCCGGCCCTGCCAAGCGGTGCGCTTGATGTCGCGCCGATCCGGCTCGGGGTCGCTGAGGCGGTCGCCCGGCTGCCTGCTAACGCGCAGGCGGTCAGTGCCGTCAACGTCCGCGGCATCGGCGGCCGACCCTGGTATCAGATCTATCCGCAGGGTGGTGGCCCGGCGCAGTACGTCAGTGCCGAGGATGGCCGGGTCGATCCCGCCCAGGACGAGGCCTATGCCGCGCAGATCGCCGCCGCCTTTCTCGGCGGTGCCAAGGTGCGCAAAACCGCCTTCCTGACCGCCTTTGACACGGAGTACCTGAACATCTTCCGCATCCTGCCAGTGTACCGTTTCGACCTCGACGACGCCCTGCACACCCGCGTCTACGTCTCAACCGCCACCGGCAGTGTCACCCGTCACACCGATGACAACCGCCAGTTTGAGGCGCGGATTTTCACCAACTTCCACAAGCTCGGTTTCATCCCCAACAAGAACCTGCGCGACCTCGTGCTCACCACGTTGACCGGCGCCACCTGCGTGGTCGCCCTGCTCGGGGTCGCCCTGTTTTTTGCCACCCGGCCGCGGAAAAAATCCATTTCCTGATTGCTCCAAGCCGCCCCTAAGAGCTATGAAGTGGCGCGGCCGTTCCGGCGGTCGCGCGCATGAGAAAAAATCCCGCCGATCAGTCCCGCCTCATCGCCGATGTCATCCTGCACGTGCGCAGTGGTCGCGCGACCTCCCGGCGCGGCCTCGCCGACGTGATGGGGTTGTCGCCCTCGACCACCGGCTTGTACGTCGACATGCTGCTGGCCGGCAACCTGCTCATGGAGGACGGCCTCGAGCAGGGGCCGGTGGGTCGGCCCAAGCGCCGGCTCGGCACCGTGTCGGCCGCCGGCTGGTTTGCCGGGGTCGAGTTCCATGCGGGTCGTGTGCAGGCGGTGCGGGTGGATTTTTCCGGACAGGTCGCCCATTCCCTGCAGCGGCCGCTGCCGTCCGGCGCCGGCCGGTTGCTGGTGCAGCAGGAACTTGCCGCAGCGGTGCGTGCCCTGGCGGCGAAGGCGCCTGGTCGATTGCTCGGCATTGGCATCGGCGCACCCGGCGTCGTCGACCCCGAGCGCGGCATCAGCCTGCACTACGGCTTCATCGAGGACTGGCGCGACGTGCCCGTGGCCGCGCCACTGGCGGTGGATTTTGGCGTGCCCGTGACCTTGGAGAACAACCTGCGCGTCATCGCCCTGGCCGAGCGCTGGTTTGGCGGTGGTCGCAACCTCGACGACTATGTCGTGCTCGGACCCCGGCGCGGTTTTGGCGCGGCGATCATGCATCGCGGCCACCTGTTTAGCGGCGCCCATCAGGCCGCGGGTGAGGTCGGCAACTGGGCCTGGCCGGGCGGCGGGGAAATGCACGACGCCCTGTCCGCGCCCGCCGTCTGGCGTCGCTTGGCCGGCAGCGATGGTCCGGCACCGGAGGATCTGCATGGCGCACTGGCGGAGGTGGCTGGTCGACCGGCACGCGGCGAGATTGCCGCCGACTTCGCCCGAGTCGCCGGCTGGCTGCAGCTGCTGCTCGACACCGAGGTGTTTTTCCTGCACGGCCCGCTGACCGCGCTCGGCGCGGCCTTCTGGGACGAGGTGGCGGCCCAGGCTGCCGTGCTCATGCCGCGCCTGCGTGGACGCGCACCGCGCATTCTCGTGTCGGAACTCGACGACGCCGCCGGCGCGCTCGGCGCCGCCAGTTTGGCGATGGAGAGCTGGCAGCCGGCGGTGTAGGTCGGCGTCAGGTCGGCCCCGGCCTCACAGGCAAGGCCGTGTCACGGCCCTGAGGGATGCCTTCACTGCGGTGACAACTGCGGCTTGATCCCGGCGCGCTCCCTTCCATGCTGGCGCCATGGAACGCAGACGACTCGGCCGCAGCGGCCTCGTGGTGACAGATCTTTGCATGGGCACGATGACCTTCGGCCTGCAGGCCGATGAGGCGGAGTCCTTTGCCATCATGGACCGCGCTTACGATGCCGGCATCGACTTCTTTGATGCGGCGGAAATGTATCCTGTGCCGCCAAGTGCCGAGCGCTTTGGCATCACGGAGCAAATCGTCGGCCGCTGGCTGAAGACCAAGCCGCGCGACCAGGTCATCGTCGCCACCAAGGTCACCGGCCCGGGGCACGGCTGGTTCCGGCCGCCGATTCGCGGCGGTTTCACCGCGCTCGACCGCCGGCAGATCCGCCGGGCCTGCGAGGACAGCCTGCGCCGGCTGCAGACCGACTGCATTGATTTGTACCAGACGCACTGGCCGGACCACGGCATGCGCCAGGAGGACACCCTGGAGGCGCTGACCGAGCTGGTGCAGGAGGGCAAGGTGCGCGCCATCGGCTGCAGCAACGAGACCAGCTGGGGCCTGATGAAGAACCTCTGGGCCGCGGAGAAGCACGGACTGACGCGCTTCGACAGCGTGCAGAACAACTTTTCCCTCATCAACCGCCGCTGCGAAAACGAGCTGGCCCAGGTCTGCCGGATGGAGGGGGTCAGCCTGCTGCCGTACTCGCCGCTCGGCGGTGGCGTGCTGACCGGCAAGTACCAGGACGGTGCCCTGCCGGACGGCGCGCGTTTCAGCGATTACCTGCGCGGCGGTGGCGAACGCCAGCAGCGCATGGCGCGCCGCTTCGTCAATGCCCGCAGCCTGGAGACCGCCGCCCGCCTGCAGGGCATCGCCGCGGATCTCGGTGTCAGCCTCGCCGCCCTAGCCCTGGCCTGGAGCCGCCAGCACGACTTTGTCGCGTCGACGATCTTCGGCGCCACCACGGTCGCCCAGCTTGAGGAGAACCTGCGGGCTGCCGACCTGATCCTCGACGCCGAGACCCTGCGCCGGATCGACGCCATTGAGGAGGAGATTCCCAATCCGATGACCGAGGACGGCCTGCGCCGGCTCTGAGCCCCCGCGGCGGAGGCTTGACCGGACCGGGCATCCGCTTTAGAGCATCGGGACCATGAGTGCCAAACCTCTCGAAGGAAAGACCGCCCTAGTTTTCGGAGTCGCCAACAAGCGCAGCATTGCCTGGGCCATCGCCCAGGCCTGGGCCGAGGCCGGCGCCAAGCTGATCTTCAACTACCAGGGCGAACGCCTGAAGGAAAACGTCGAGGAACTCGCCGGCACCTTTGGCGCCGACACCCCGATTTTCCCCTGCGATGTCACCAAGGACGACGAAGTCGACGCCTTCTTCGACAAGGTGGCGGGCATTGCCCCCAAGGTTGACCTGCTGCTGCACAGCATCGCCTTTGCGCCCAAGGAAGCGCTTGAGGGCGACTTCCTCAACACCAGCCGTGAGGCCTACCTGACCGCGCACAACATCAGCGCCTACTCGCTCGTCCACCTTGCCCGCAAGGCCGAGCCGCTGATGACCGACGGCGGCAGCATTGTGGCCATGAGCTACTACGGCGCCGAGAAGGTGGTGCCGCACTACAACGTCATGGGCGTCGCCAAGGCCAGCCTGGAAGCCAGCACCCGCTACCTGGCCTACGACCTCGGCAAGAAGAAGATCCGCGTCAACTGCATCAGCGCCGGGCCGGTCAACACCCTCGCCGCGCGCGGCATCGCCGGTTTTGGTTCGATGCTCAAGCACTACGACGAGCACGCCCCGCTCGGCCGCTCCTGCGAGCCGAAGGAACTCGGCGCCACCGGCGTCTTCCTTGCCAGCGACGGCGCCGCGTCGATCACCGGTCAGGTCATCTACGTTGACGGCGGTTACCAGATCATGGGCATGTGATCGGGGCAGGGGAGTTTCAGGTTTCAGGTTTCAAGTTCCGGCCTGCGGGCTCGGGGGTCGACGACCTGTGGAATGAAGAATCTCGAACAAGGAATGCCCAATGCCCAAGCTTGGGAGTCGGGCACCTTCGAGATTCGGCCTTCCTTGTTGGATCTTCCGCCTGAAACTCCGGCTCAGGGTTTCTGCGCCGGCGCCTCCGCCGCGGGCGGAGGCGGTGCAGGCTTGTCGTTTTCGGCAAAGGCGCCGAAGACGAGCACGCCCTTGAGCGCGTCGACTGCGCGCTCGAGCTGGCGGTCGCCGAGCGCGGCGATCTCGATGGCTGCCGCTTCGCCGGTGCCGTGGCGCAGGCGCCAGCGCGCGACCTTGGCTTCCTCGCCCGGGGTCAGCGACGAAACGATGTCGGGTGTCACGCCGTGTTCGTGGATGGTGCGGTGGCTCGGGGTGTAGTACTTCGCCGTGGTCAGGCGCATGGCGGCGCCGTTTTTCATCGGCAGGATGCTCTGCACCGAGCCCTTGCCAAAGCTGGTGGTGCCGACGACGAGCGCGCGCTTGAGATCCTGCAGGGCGCCGGCGACGATTTCCGAGGCGCTGGCACTGGCGTGATTGATGAGCACGGCGACCGGGAAACGGCGCGGCGGGCGGCCGTCGCGGGCCGGCGTCCGGTAGGGCGGCGGGTTTTGCGCCGCGAGGCGGCCCTCGGTGGTCACCACGACGGTGCTCTCGGGCAGGAATTCGCCGCAGACGGCGACCGCGCTGTCGAGCAGGCCGCCCGGGTTGTTGCGCAGGTCGAGCACGAGCGCCTGCAGGCCGGCCTTTTCCAGTTCGTCGAGGGCAGCACCGAGGTCGCGCGCCGTCGACTGGGTGAATTGCGACAGCCGGATGTAGCCGACCTTGGCCGCACCGGCCAGCTTCGGCGTCAGCAGCATGGCGTCATGCACCGAGCTTTCGGTGATCGCCTCGCGGGCGAGGCGGAATTCCAGGAACTGGCGGGTGCCGGGCCGGCGCAGGGTGAGCCGAACTTCTTCACCGGCCTTGCCTTCCAACAGTTGCATCGCTTCGGCGACGCCGACGCTGTCCGTGAGCACCTCGTCGATGCGCACGATTTGGTCGCCCGCCAGCACGCCGGCGCGGCCGGCCGGGCCATCCTCGCGCACGGTGACCAGCGTCAGCACGCCCTCGCGCAGGGCGACGGTCAGGCCGACGCCCTCCGAGGTCTCGCTGGGCTCGCGCTGCAGATCCTCGAAGAGGGTGCGGCCCATGTACTCGCAGTGCGGATCCAGGCGACGCAGCATGCCTTCCAAGGCACCCTCGACGAGTTCGGCGAAGGTGACGCGCGATTCATCGACGTAGTTTTGGCGGATCATCTCCATGGCCCGCGTCAGCAGTTCGATCTGACGGTAGGCCTCGGCGGGTGGCGGCAGCGGTTTGGGGCTGCCGGCCGGAGCGGTGGCAGGGGCCGCGGGAGCGGCGGCGGCCTGCTCGGCGGCCGGTGCCGGGCGCAGAAGGAGCAGGAGGCTGACGGCCAGAAGCGGGCGCATGACGGCAGTGTGCATCAGGTACGCAGCGAAGAAACCGGAAAAATGCGTCGCTGGTCCAGGGGCATTGCGTTTGGAGGCGGGGTGCCTTGTCCCAAGGCGCCGGGTTTGGACGTCCTCGCCCTCACTTCGGAGTCGCAGCCTGCAATCCGGCCCGCGCGGCGCGGTAGTTGCGGCGCAGCTCCGCCAGCCCCGGTGGCAGGTCGGGTTCATCCGCATCCGGCGGTTCCGCGCCGCTCTGCAGCAGGGCGAGTTCGCGCTGCAGGTGCGGCAGCAGATCGAGCCGCACCTGGTCGAGCGCCGACTGGGCCGCGGCCTGGACCGATTGCACGTAGCGGGCGCGCAGTTGTTCCAGCGGGCTGGGCTGTGGCTCGGGCTGCGGGGCGGGCAGTTGCACGGGTTTGGCGACCGGGGCCGGCACAGGCAAAGTCGGTGCGGCGGGCAGGGCCCCCATGACCGAGGCCGGGATCGGTGGTTCGGCGGCGGTCGTGCGCGGCGGCAGGGCGCCGGGGCGTTCGATGCGCTCCTCGATGACGATGCGATCCTTGAAATGGTAGAGCAGCAGCAGGCTGCCGAGGCTGACGACGGTGAGGGTCAGGTGCAGACCGACCTTCAGGCCGTTCCAGAGGAAGGCGTCCAGCCTTTGCAGCAGGCTCGGCCCCGGTCGCTGGCGCGGCGCTGGCGGGCCGGGCGGCCGCGGCGGTGCCACCGCCGGGGCGGGTGTTGGGGCGGGCCGACCGCTCTGCACGGCCTCGATCAAGGCGGTTCGCACCTCGGTGGCCGTTGTGAAAGGCCGCGACGAGCGCGGGTCCAGGCAGCGGCGCAGTACCTGGGCAAAGGAAGGCGGCAGGTCGCGGGCGACCCGGCCGTCCGGGCCCGGTTCCTCGCCGGTGAACAGCACATGCAGGGTGCGGCCGAGATCCTGCAGATCCCCCGCGATTCCTCCCGTCGGCGCCTGCAGCCAGGTGCGTTCGCCGGCGGCCGTCAGCGCCATGCCGGCGCCGCTCAGCTTGAGTTGGCCACCGGTGCCGAGCAGTACGCTGCGCCCGCTCAGGCAGCCGTGCACGAGCCCGTGGGCATGCACCGCCTGCAGGGCCTCGCAAAGCTGCAGGGCGGGCGCATAGGCCTGCTTGGGTTTCAGTCGCCCGGCCGTCATGGCCTCCGACAGCGGCACGCCCTCGACATGCTCGGTGACCAGATAGAGCGGCCCGCCGGCCATGCGTCCACAGTCGTAGACGGCGCTCACCAGCGGATGCTGCAGGCGCGCCCGCAGGCGCAGGCGCTCCAGTGCGCCGGCCTCCGTTTCCGTCTCACGCAGGACGCGGATCCGCACCAGGCGGTCGAGCGTTTTCTGCCGTGCCAGATAAACCGCGCTGTCCTCGCCCGAACTGAGCCGGCGCAGCACGTCGAAGGACGGCAGGCGCGCCGCCAGATCGCGGAGGGAAGGGTAGGCCGGAGGAAAAGCGGACATGCAGGGGCAGCCAACAACGCTGCCGAGAAGCGACAGTCGTGCCATGTGTCGCCCAACGCGCCGACCCGTTCAAGTCCAGGCAAACCCGATTGGCAAATGTCTATTAAGCATATAGACAATATCAATTTTGTTCTTTACCTTTGCGTGCTGGCGTGATACGATGCACAACATCCCCCGCGTTTTCACCCTCTCGCCCCCCCTTTTTTTACATGAGCAAAGCCTCCGTTGAAGATCTCAAGCTCGCCTCGGCCGGTCTGCGCGGCCAACTCGCCGAGCATTTCGCCGACACCAGCACTCCGAACATTCCGGAGGACGCGAACATTCTGCTCAAGCATCACGGCTCCTACATGCAGGACGATCGCGACCGCCGCGCCCAGTTGGTCAAGGAGAAGAAGGACAAGGCCTGGAGCTTCATGATCCGCAGCAAGATGCCTGGCGGCCGCATCTCGGCCCAGCAGTGGCTGATCCATGACGACCTTTGCACCAAGGCCATGGGCAACATGCGCTTGACCAACCGCCAGGGCATCCAGCTGCACGGCGTGCTCAAGGGCGGCCTCAAGGAGGTCATCCACCACGTCTGCCACAGCGGTCTCTCCACCATGGGCGCCTGCGGTGACGTCGTCCGCAACACGATGGGCCCGGCGGCGCCGATCAAGGATGCGGTGCGTGCCGACACCCAGCGCCTCACCGAGGAGATCAGCCGTCGCTTCCTGTGGCGCTCGTCCGCCTACGCCGACATCTGGCTCGATGGCGAAAAGATTGAGCCGAACTGGATCCAGGATCCGGAGCCGGATCCGGCCGTGCGTGCCGCCACCCGCGCCGCCGAGGGCGAAGACCCCATCTACGGCAAGGTCTATCTGCCGCGCAAATTCAAGATTGGCGTCGCCATCCAGCCCTGCAACGACGTCGATCTCTACTCCCAGGATGTCGGCTTTGTGCCGCACGTGGTCGACGGCCAGGTCGAAGGTTACACCATCACGGTGGGTGGTGGTTTTGGCATGAGCCACGGCCAGCTTGCCACCCGGCCCTTCCTCGCCCAGCCGCTGCTCTATGTGAAGCGCGCCCACGTGGTCGATGCCTGCGAGGCCATCGTCACCACCCAGCGCGATCACGGCAACCGCACCGAGCGCAAAAATGCCCGTCTGAAGTACACCGTGCAAACCATGGGCCTCGACGGCTTCCGCGCCGAGGTCGTGAGCCGCCTGCCGGGCATCGAGACCCTGCCGCCCAAGCCCCTGCATTTCGACAGCGTCGAGGACGACCTCGGCTGGCATGAGCAGGGCGACGGCAAGCTGTACTGCGGCGTCTACGTCAACATGGGCCGCATCGTCGACCGCGAGGACGGCATTCACTACCGCAGTGCCTTCGCCGAGATCGCCCGCGAGCTCGACCTTCCCCTCATTGTCACGCCGAACACCAACCTCATCATCGCCGAGGTCGCCCCGGAACAGAAGGATCAGGTCGACGCCATCCTCGCCAAGCACGGCGTCGTGCACGCCGATGCCGCCGGCTTCACCCGCGCCCGCAAGGTCGCCCATGCCTGCGTCGCCCTGCCGACCTGCGGCCTGGCGCTCAGTGAGTCGGAGCGCGCCCTGCCCGGCTTCATGGATTCGATCGACGCCAGCCTGCGCGAACTCGGCCTCCAGGATGAGCCCATCCTATTCCGCATGACCGGCTGCCCGAACGGCTGCGGCCGCCCCTACAACGCCGACTTCGGCTTTGTCGGTCGCGCTCCCAACAAGTGGGCGATGTTCGTCGGCGGCAGCATCCGCGGTGACCGCCTGGCCGGCCTCGAATTCAAGTCGGTCCTCGGCGACGAAATCCCCGGCAAGGTGCGTGCCTTCCTGGAGGCCTTCAAGGCCGAGCGCCAGGATGGCGAGATCTTTGCCGACTGGTTTGCGCGCACCCGCACCCTGGGTGAGGCGCCGACGCCCGAGCAGTTCCACATCGAACTCGCCGAGCGCGCCGCCAAGCTGGCCGAACAGAAAGTCAGCGAGGCGGGCTGAAGCGCCCGACGCTGGAAGCCTTCCACCCGCGGGGTTCGCCCCGCGGGTTTTTTGTCAGGCGGTCCAGGCTTGGAAAAGACGGCTCATCAGCCAGGCGCTGACCAGCCAGAGGCCGAGCACCAGGGCGATGAGCGCGGCGAACACCAGCGCCAGCACCAGGAAGCGCAGGCGTGTGCTGCGGCGCACCTCCTCGCGCCGGCCGGCCTGCCAGGCCTGCAGCAGGTGCAGGTTGCGCCGGTTCGATTTGAAGAAGGCGCTGAGCACGGGGCCGCCGGCCGGCAGGAAGTCGAGCAGGGCGTTGATCAGCAGGTTGCCGCCCATGCGCAGCAGCACCGGCAGGCCGACCCCGCAGCGTACCGCCTCGGCGAGGAGGAGCAGGCCACCACCGGAGGCGAGGGCGCTGCCGAGGCCGGGGAACAGCGCCAGCAATGGGTCGAGACCGATCTTGAAATTCGTGCCCGGGATGCGCAGCCAGTCGTCGAGCCAGCGGGCGAGGTAGCGCGCCACGGCGGCCTGTTCTTCGGCGGCCTGCGGGTCGGTGGGTTCGGGCATGAGGCATGCTAACCACGATTTGCGTGCCCGCCAGTGCGGCGGCGCAAATCCCGGCTCGCTTCCGGCCCGGCGACTGCCGTAAGCTGAGGCCATCCCCATGGACGCCACTCCCTTCCGCCGCGAGTCCCATTTCGATCGCCTCACCTCCACGACGGGTTTTGACATCGCCATCATCGGCGGCGGCGCCTCCGGCTTGGGAGCGGCCGTCGATGCCGCGGCGCGCGGCCACTCGGTGCTGCTCGTCGAGCAGTCTGACTTCGCCAAGGGCACCTCCAGCCGCAGCACCAAGCTGGTCCACGGTGGCGTGCGCTACCTGAAGCAGGGCAACGTCGCCCTCGTGCTCGAAGCGCTGCGCGAGCGCGGCCTGCTCTGTCGCAACGCGCCCCACCTCGTCCACAGCCTGCCCTTTGTGATCCCGAACTACCACTGGTGGGAGGGGCCGTTTTACGGCATCGGCCTGAAGGTCTACGACGGCCTCGCCGGCCGCCTCGGTCTCGAACCCTCGCGCTGGCTGACCCGTGGCGATGTGCTCGACCTGCTGCCCAATCTCGAGCGCGAGGGCCTCAATGGCGGCATCCTCTACCACGACGGCCAGTTCGATGATGCCCGCCTGGCGATCAACCTGGCGCAGACCGCTGCCGAGCACGGCGCGGTGGTCCTCAACCACTGCCGCTGCACCGGCCTGCTCAAGGAGAACGGGCATGTCGCCGGCCTGCGTTTGGTCGACGAGGAGGGCGGTCGCGAGTTTGAGGTGCGCGCGCGCGCCGTCATCAACGCGACGGGGGTTTTTGCCGACAGCGTGCGCGCCTTTGATGAACCGGCCGCCGCGCCACTGCTCAGTCCGAGCCAGGGCATCCACCTCGTGTTGCCGGCCGATTTCCTGCCGGGCAACACCGCCGTCATGATTCCCAAGACCGATGACGGTCGCGTGCTTTTCGCCGTGCCCTGGCATGGCCGGCTGGTCGTTGGCACGACCGACACGCCGGTGGCGCAGGCCGCGCTGGAGCCGCGCGCCCTGCCTGAGGAAATCGATTTCGTTTTCGGCCAGATCACCCGCTACCTGGCGCGTGATCCCTCGCGCCACGACGTGCTCAGCGTCTTCGCCGGCCTGCGACCGCTGATCAAGGCGGAGGCGGAATCGACCGCGGCGCTGTCGCGTGACCACCTCATCGCGGTGTCGCCCTCCGGCCTGATCACCCTCGGCGGCGGCAAGTGGACCACCTACCGCAAGATGGCCGAGGACGTCATCGATCACGCCGAGATGGTCGGCGGCCTCGATCAGCACGCCTGTCCGACCCGCGACCTGCCGGTGCATGGCGCGGCCGGCGCGCCGGCGTCGGAGAGTTCGCACCTGCGCGTCTATGGCGCCGATGCCGCCGGCATTCGCGACCTCATCGCGGTCGCCCCGACGCTGGCCGCGCGCCTGCATCCGCACCTGGAGTTTTTGGAGGCCGAGGTGGTCTGGCATGCGCGCCACGAGATGGCGCGCACGGTCGAGGACGTGCTGGCGCGCCGCACGCGCGCCCTGCTGCTCGACGCCCAGGCGGCACTGGAGGCGGCGCCGCGGGTGGCGGCCCTGCTGGCGACGGAATTCGGTCGCGACGCCGCCTGGCAGGCGCATCAGGTGCGCCATTTCCATCACCTGGCAGGCGGCTACATGCTCGACGCCTGAGACGGCAGGCGCGCCTGCCGTTCTCAGCCTTGCTTGCGCGTCAAGGGATCGTGCGGGTGCGGCAAGCTCAGGCCGCGGCGCGGTCCTGGTGCTGCAGGTTCTTGAGGTGGCTGTAGCCGACCAGTTTGCGCGACTGTTCGTCCCAGAGGCGCAGCGACAGGCATTTCAGGCTGCTCAGCAGGGTGATGGGTTTCACCTGCTGGAACATCGGGTGCGAGTGGTGGCAGCGTTCCAGGTTGTAGTTCGGGATGCGCGAGCTGAGGTGGTGGACGTGGTGGTAGCCGATGTTGCCGGTGAACCACTGCAGGATCTTGGGCAGCTTGTAGAAGGAGCTGCCCTCGAGCGCGGCGGTGGTGTAGTCCCAGTTGTCGCGCTTCTCCCAGTAGGTGTCCTCATACTGGTGCTGGACGTAGAACATCCAGATGCCGGAGGCGCCGGCGACCATCGTCACCGGCAGTTGAATCATCAGGTAGGCCTTCCAGCCCATCAGCCAGCAGCCGCCGCCGACCATGGCGGCAAGCGCGAGGTTCATCCACAGCACCGACAGGCGGTCCTTGCCCTTGGCGGCGGGCGACGGAAAGCGCTGGTAGATGAGGAAGATGCCGAGCGGTGCGAGCACGAAGAGAACCAGGGGATTGCGCGCCAGCCGGTAGGCGAACTTTTTCCAGGGCGAGGCCTCCAGGTACTCCTGCACGGTCAGCGTCCAGATGTCGCCCTCGCCGCGGCGGTCGAGGTCGCCCGAGGTGGCATGGTGCACCGAGTGCTGCCAGCGCCAGTGGCCGTACGGGGTGAAGGTGAGCATGCCGGTGATGAAGCCGAGGAAATCGTTGGCGCGTTTCGAGCGGAAGAAGGAGCCGTGGCCGCAGTCATGGAAGATGATGAAGAGTCGCACGACCAGCAGACCGGCGATCACGGACAGGCCCAGGGTCAGGGCATAGGAAACTTCCAGGCTGCGCCACATGAGGTACCAGGTCAGGAAGTAGGGCACGAAGGTGTTGAAGACCTGCCAGAGCGATTTCGGCAGCGACGGCACGGCATACTGGGCGATGATGGCCTTCCACTCGGCGATGCCGGGCTGGGACTTCACTTCGGGTTGGGACGGGGCGCTGGACATGGTGGGACTTGGCGACACTAAAACGCCATTCTACACGCCTTTTTCGCAGCGCACAATTTGGCAAATGAGCCTCTTTTGGGGGAGGCTGGGCGGTTCTTGGTCAGCGCCGGCCGGGGTTTGGTTCAAAAAGGACGGTTTTTGTCGAGGGTGCGTCTGCTCGGTGGGGGTTGTCTCTCACTTGGCCTGTTCGCTCCCGCCCAGCCAGACGCGCCGTACCCGCAGCCGCCGGTCGAGCAGCAGCAGGTCGGCGCGTTTGCCCACTTCCAGGCTGCCGGTTTCCGTGGCGATGCCGCCGCGTTCGGCCGGGGTCAGCGAGGCCATGCGCACGACTTCGTGCAGGGGCGCGCCGCTGGCCCGGTGCATGACCCGCACCATGTGGTCCATGCCCATGATCGAACTCGCCAGGCTGCCGTTCGGCGCCCAGCCGACCTTGCCGTCGCTGTCGAACCAGGAGCCGTCGCCCTCCGGTCCAAAACGGTAGCGACCGGGCGGCAGATCGAGGGCGCGATTGGCATCGGTCACCAGGCAGAGCCGGCGGGGCCCCTTCATCCGCCAGGCGAAGTGCAGCAGCTCGGGCGCCAGATGACAGCCGTCGGCAATGACTTCCGTGCTCATCTCCGGCTCGGCGAGCACAAACTCGGCCATGCTGCCGCGCATGGGCACGCCGAGGCGGGCGCGCACCGAGGCCACGGAACTCATGGCGCACCAGAAATGATCGACATGACGCATGCCGGCCTTGAAGGCGGCCTGCATCTCCGGCCAACTGGCGTTGGAGTGGCCGCAGGTGATCAGGCAGCGTTTGCGCCGGGCGGCGCGGTAAAAATCGAGCGCGCCCGGCAACTCGGCAGCGCAGGTGGCGATGCGCACCAGGCCGTCGGCAAAGTAGCGGGCATACTCCCCCGCTGTCGGTTCGCGCCGGCCTGCCACACTGTGGCAGCCGACCTTGTCGGCGGCGAAGAACGGTCCGTACAGATGCACGCCGGCGATGCGCGCGCCGTCGGCGGGCGACCAGGCCTTTTGCACCGCGGCACAGGCCTTGAGCATGGCGTGAATCTGCGCCGACGAACCGGTCGTGGTGGTGGGAAACAGCGTCGTTGTGCCATGGCGGGCATGGGCGCGACAGGCGGTGCGCACCGCTTCGGCCGTGCCGTCCATGAAGTCGGCGCCGTCGCCGCCATGCACGTGCAGATCGACAAAGCCCGGCGCGATCCAACCGCCGCGGACATCGACAACGGTCGCTCCCTTCGGCCAGCGCTGGCGCGGTTGGCCGAGCCACTCGATGTGGCCGTCGCGGCAGAGCAGGGCGGCGTTGTCGAGGGTGCGGTCGGGCAGGACGGCACGGCCGCCGGTGAGGACGAGCAGGGAGGACATGGGCATCAATAATCGCGGAACGGACCGCGTGGTTCCGTGGCGTCCATGGCGGCGCGCCAGGCGGCGAACTTCTCCTGCAGCATCTGCAGCACTTCCGGCTTCTCTTTGGATAGGTCACGGGTTTCGCCGAGGTCGCTGCGCAGGTCATAGAGTCCCTTGCCCTTGGCGGAATCGAGCCATTTCCAGTGACCGACACGGGCGGCCTTGTCGCCGCGGCGCTGCCAGAACATTTCGGTGCGTGGCGACGGCTTGTCGCCACGCAGCACGGGCAGCATGTCGAAACCGTCGAGCGTCAGATCCCTGGGGGCCGGCGCACCAGCGGCGGCGAGAAGGGTGGGCAGGATTTCCAGCGAGGTGAGGAATTCGTCGGTGACCCGGCCGGCCGGCACCTTGCCGGGCCAGGCAAGCAGGAAGGGCACGCGCAGGCCGCCCTCCCACATTGTCGATTTCGCCCCGCGCAACGGGGCGTTGCCGCCGTTGCCGCTGCCGCCGTTGTCGGAGAGGAAGAGGAAGATCGTGTTCGAGGTCTGGCCGGCCTGTTCCACCGCGTCCATGACGGCGCCGATCGCGTCGTCCATGCAGGCCACCGCGCCATAATAACCCGCGAGCTTCTCGTCCTTCAGCCGGTCGCGGAAGCGCGCCTTGTAGGCCTCGGGAGCCTGCACGCCGGGTTTCTTGCCACCGTTGTCCTCGGCCAGGGTCGAGGCGCCGTGCGGGGCGTTGAAGGGCAGGTACAGGAAGAAGGGCTGCCTGCCGGCGTGCGCCTTGACGAAGCGCAGCGCCTCGCGCCGAAACACCTCGGTGACGTAGCTGCCCTTGTCCTCCTCGGTGCGGGCGTTGCCACGGAAGAGCGAGGGCACGCCGTAGCGTTCGTGGGTGTAATAATCGATGCCGTTGTTGCCGTGACCGTAGAAGAAATCGAAGCCGCGCTGCAGCGGCAGGTAGCGCTTTGCCTGGCCCATGTCCCACTTGCCGACGACGCCGTTGACGTAGCCGGCCGGCTTCAGCAGGTCGCCGAGCGTGACCTCCTTCGGATCCAGGCCCAGGGTCATCTCCGGCGACACCGCATATTCCTCGGCCGAGTAGCGGTGGCCGAAGTTGACGAGGTCGTTGCGCACCATGTCGTAGAGGCCGTTGCGCTGCGGGTAGCGACCCGTCAGCAGGCTGCCGCGCGAGGGCGTGCAGGCCGGCCAGGTGACGTAGAAATTTGTCGCCCGCACCCCGGCCGCGGCGAGCTTGTCGAGGTTCGGCGTTTCGATCGGCTTCAGCCCCAGGCAGCCGAGGTCGGGCCAGCCCTGGTCATCGCTGATGAAAAGCACGATGTTGGGCGGCGCGGCCGTCAGTGCGCTGGCGGCGAGCAGGCAGGTCAAAAGGCGCAGGAGCATGACCCAAGGGAACGACCGGGGAGGGCGGCACATTTCCCGGGAGTCGCTGGGGAGTCGTTGGGGATGACAGGCGGCCCGGGTCAAGGGGTGAGGATTTCCAGGTCGGGCGCGACATGGACGAAGTGCGAAGGGTTGCGCGTCACGATCTGGGTGGCCTTTTTCCGGCGTGCAAAGGTGGCGTGCAGCGAGTCGTAGATGCCTCCGCCCATGACGCCACGCCGGCGCGCTTCGCGAATGGCTTTTTCATAGTCCGCCAGGGAGAGCGCCTCGACAGCCAGGTTTTCCGCCAAGCCCAGAACCAATTCGGTGGCCGATTCCACCGGAACCTTGTAGAACCCCGTGAGGGTTGCAAACGATTCAGCCAAGGCATGCGCGTTGGTGAAGGGCAACGTGCTCTCCTCCAGCGCGGCGCGGCAGGCCGCGTGGTGTTCGTGCGAGGCAAGCACTGCCCCCACGAGAATGCCGGTGTCGAGGAATGTCATCGCGTGTAGTGGCGGGCTTGTTCGACGGCTTCCTCCAAGGGTGTGGCGGGAACTTCGCCCGTCCAGACCTTGAGTTTGCCGCGTTTGACCACCTTGCCAGTCGTGCTGGCGGGAACTTCAATCACGATTCGGCCGGGCGAGACATGCACCCTGAGTTTTTGCTGCGGTGGGATGCCTGCGGCGCGGCGCACGGCACTGGTCAGCACCAGGCGGTTGCTTTTATCGAGGGTCATTTCCGTTGTCACGCCGTAAACATGGCACATAAATGGCACGCTAGCAAATCCAGTCTCGCGAGCGTTCAGGCTTTCGAAGCCATGCCAGGCACGGCCTGCAACTCCAGTGGCTCGCGGCCTGAGGCGGGGACGTGAAACCGTGGTCCGTCCTTGACGGAACCCCGGCATGCGGTCCGTTGTAGTCTCACCCAACCGCCATGTCCCGCCGCCCGCCCTCCGAAGCCTTCGAGAAGATTCCCACGCAGATTTTCCCCGATTCCGCCGCCGCCGCCAAGACGCTCGCGGCCGAGGTGCGGACGCTGATCGAGGCGCGCGCCGCCCAGGGCAAAAACGCCGTGCTCGGCATGGCCACGGGTTCGACGCCGGTGCCGTTCTACCGCGAGCTGATCCGCCTGCACAAGGAGGAGGGACTGAGCTTCAAGAACGTCATCACCTTCAACCTCGACGAGTACTACGGCCTCGGGCCGGATCATCCGGAGAGCTACGCCTGCTTCATGCGCGAGCAGCTCTTCGATCACATCGACATCCCGAAGGCGAACATCCACATCCCGAGCGGCACGGTGCCGGGCGACCAGGTGTTTGCCCACTGCCGCGAGTACGAGGAGCACATGGAGGCCGCCGGCGGCATCGACCTGCAGATCCTCGGCATCGGCCGCACCGGTCACATCGGTTTCAACGAACCCGGTTCCAGCCGCGACTCGCTGACGCGCCGCATCACCCTCGACCGCGTCACCCGTCAGGACGCCGCCGCTGACTTCCGCGGCGAGGAAAACGTGCCGCACTTCGCCATCACCATGGGCGTCGGCACCATCCTGCGCGGCAAGAAGCTGGTGCTCATGGCCTGGGGCGAAAACAAGGCCGGCATGGTGGCCAAGGCCGTTGAAGGTCCGGTCACCGAGGCGATCTCCGCCTCGTTCCTGCAGGATCATCCGGACGCGCGTTTCTTCATCGACAGCGGCGCCTCGCGCGAACTGACCCGGGTCAAGCTGCCCTGGCTGGTCGGGCCGGTGGCTTGGACGCCGCGCGAGACGCGGCGCGCCGTCTGCTGGCAGGCCTTCCAGACCAAGCGGCCGGTGCTGAAGCTGACCGACGAGCATTACAACGAGCATGGCCTCAGCGACCTGCTTTCCGAGCAGGGACCGGCCTATCAGCTCAACATCCGCATCTTCAACCAGCTTCAGCACACGATCACCGGCTGGCCGGGCGGCAAGCCGAACGAGGATGACACCTACCGTCCCGAACGCGCCAGTCCCTACCCGAAGCGCGTGCTGCTCTTCAGTCCCGAGCCGCAGGACGCGGTGGTCGCCATGGGCGCCACCTTGGAGCGACTGGTGGAGCAGGGCCACGATGTGCGCCTGGTGGCGCTGACCAGCGGCAACCTGCGCGTGCCGGACAGCGAGGTCGACAAGTTCGCCAGCACCCTGCAGGAGCTGGCCGGCGTCGTCGAGGACGGTGCGGCCTGGCAGCGGCAGACCGCCTACGCCCGCGAGATCCTGCGCCTGCTGGAGGAGAAGGGCGAGTTCGGCGAGGATCCGCCCTTGATCCGCCAGTTGAAGTCGCTCGTCCTGCGCGGGGAACTGCGCGACGCCGCGCACGCCTGCAACCTGCCCAACGAGCAGCTCACCTTCCTCGACCTGCCCTTCTACGAGCAGGGCCGCTACCGCCGCTTCCGCAGCACGCAGGCCGACATCGACCTCGTCGCTGCCCTGCTGCGCGAGGCGCGTCCGCACCAGATCTATGCCACCGGCGATGCCGCCGACCCGAGCAGCGTCGCCGGCCTCGGCTTCCGCATCCTGCAGGCCGCGCTCAAGGCCTGTGCCGGCGAGGAATGGGCCGGTACCTGCAGCCTCTGGTTGTACCGCGGCAAGGAGAAGGCGCTGGAGCCGCACGAGATCGACATGGCCGTGCCGCTCAGCCCGATGCAGCTGGAACGCAAGGCGCGCGCCCTGTCGCGCTACGGTTCGCTGTCGACGCTCGAACTTGCCGCTCCGGAGACGAACCGCGAGAACGCCCGCGCCTACGACGCGCTCGGCCTGGCCGAGTACGAGGCGATCGAGTGCTTCCAGCGCTGGGGCCGCGTCAGCTGAGGCGGGGCTTCGCTCCAAGCGCCAAAAAGCGGGTCCGTCGCCAGACGGACCCGCTGTGTGCAGATGGATCGGCGGGGTTCAGTACGTCAGGCGCACGCCGACGTAGAAATTCCGGCCGTAGGCGGGATCAATGCCGTTGGCGCGCACGCGGCTGTAGTAGTCCTCGTTGAGCAGGTTGTTGATGCCCGCCAGCAGGGTGACGTTTTCCTTCCAGACCTTGGCCTCGGCGATGAGGTCGGTCACATGGTAGGCGGGGATGTTGAAGTTCGCCGTGTTGTTGTCGTTGGCGAAGTGCTGGCTGACGTAGGTGTGCAGCAGGGAGATTTTGAAGCGGTCGCGCCAGCGGTGGGTGAGGCCGACGCGCAACAGGTGTTCCGGAGCGTACTGGGGTTCTAGGCCGCGCTGGGGGCCGTCGACGAATTCGGCGTTCAGCCACTCGTAGGCGACGTGGAAGGCGAGGTTGCCAAAGCGCTGGGTCGCAGCGGTCGGATCGCCACCGGTGAGCTTGGCGGCGGCGGCGATGAGGTCGACTTCGCTGGCGATGTCGATGCCCCAGTTCTGCGAGCGCCCGACATTCTGGACGGTGGTCACGCCGCCGGCGGTGGTCTGGCCGAAGCGATCCTTGTAGTCGATGAAGAAGCCGCTGACGTCCCAGTGGAAGAACTCGGAGGGGCGACCGCGGTAACCCAGTTCATAGGTGAGGGTGTGACCCGGGTCGAGGTTGGTGTTGGCGATGTTGTTGTCGATCGGCAGGGAGTCCGCATAGGTCGGCGGCTTGTAGCCCTGGGACAGGTTGAAGTAGAGCGTGCTGACATCGGTCAGGGCATAGGTGAGACCGAGGGCGCCCAGCGGCACGTGCTGGGCATCGGCCTGGTCGCGTTCCGGCAGCGGCGCCAGCGTGTTGCTGTTGCGGCGCACGTTGTCCTGGATGGTTTGCCAGACGTTTTCGACACGGAAGGCCGGGATCAGGCTGAAGCGACCGAACTTGAACTGGTTTTCCGCGAAGAAGGCCACGTAGGCGGAACGACGGCCGATGTCGTTGAAGACGGCGCCACCGGTGGCGCGTGGGTTGGAGCCCAGGGAGTTTTCGATCGGCGCATGGGTGTAGGTGGAGGTCAGGCCGGCCGTGAGCTGGTGTTCCTCGCCCCAGGCGGTCCAGGCATGGCTGAAGCGCAGGTCGGTGCCGACCGTGTAATAGCGGTGCTCGGAGGTGGTGTTCAGCGACGAGGTCGGCCTTGTGCCGAAACCGGTGCCGCGCTGGCGATGGCTGGTGCGGTTGGAGTAGCCGCCAAAGAGTTTCCAGTTCACCTGGGTGGCCGCCGACAGGTCATGCTCCAGCCCGAGCGTGGCAAAGTAGCGCTCGACGATGACGCGGTCGTCGTCGAGCTGGTTCTGGTCGCGGTCGCGGTTGTAGTTCAGGTTGTTGCCGCCGTTGCGGAAGTTCAGCCCGCCGGGTTCACCAGAGTTGGCCTGGTAGAGATCGAGATTCAGGTACCAGCGAGTGTCGGTCTGCAGGTCCAGGCCCAGAAAGATTGTGCCGCCGTTGAGTTCGTAGTCGCTGTTGGCGCTGCGGAAGCTTTCGCCGCTGCGATGATTGTAATTCATCATGTAGCTGAGCCGGCCAATCGTGCCGTCCACCGAGGTGTAGTTGGAGTAAAAGTCATTCGATCCCACCATGTTCTGCGTGCTGAAATCGAACTCCTTGTCCAGCGACGGGCGGTGTGAGACGTAGTTCAGCGAGCCGGCCGGTTGGGGGCCATAGAGCAGCGATGCACCGCCGCGGACGAACTCCAGGCGGTCCATGGCTTCCAGCGGCGGAGCGTAATAAACCGTCGGGTAACCGAACTGGTCGAGCACAAAGGGCACGCCGTCCTTCAGCACGAGCAGGTTCTGCGACTCATGCGGATCGCCGATGCCGCGGCTGCCCAGCGAGAGCAGGGAATTGTTCGGCAGCTCGCTCACCAGCAGGCCGGGGGTTTTGGCAAAGGCCTGCCGGTAGTTGTCGGTCTGGATCTGCGGCATCGAGTCGAAGTCGATGACCGTGGTCTTCTTGCCCGCGAAGATTTTGCCGTCGATGACATCGGGCAGGAAGGGGCCCTGAATGATCGGCTGGGATTCCGATTCCGCGGTGACGAGGACCGCGTCCAGTTGGGTGGGCGCGGCGGTCGACGGTGTGGAGGGGGTGCCCGACGTCTGTGCCAGAACCGGCGCAGTCAGGACCAGGAAGGTAAGCGGCAGTAGAGGTTTCATGTGGGAGTTGAGATGCTATCTCAGGAGCCGGAAGTAATGCGACTGCGAATCAAAAGCAACTGAAAAATGCAAAACACTTGCGGTTGAAACGTCCGAGTGCTGTTTCGTCAGCAGGACATGGCCCGTAGGTTCGCCCGAGCGAGGCGTCGCTTCGGGGCAGGCGATCAATCGCCCGGCCGGACCGCGACCACTTCGATCTCGTACTTCAGGCTCGGGGGCAGGCAGTTCGTGATCGTCGTGCGTGCCGGGTAGGGGGCCGTGAAGGTTTCGCGGTAGAGCCGGTTGAATTCCGCGAGGTCGGCGGCGTCGCGCACGTAGTTGCGCGTCTGCACGACGTGTTCCAGGCCGCAGCCGGCGGCGGCCAGCACCTTGCGAATGTTGTCGAGGCTGCGCCGAAATTCGCCCTCAAAGCTGTCCTGAACGATCTGCCCCTCGGCATCCACCGAGGCCTGGCCGGAAACGAAGACGAGATCGCCGACCACCACACAGGGGCTGAACGGCAGGTGCGAGGTCGGCGTGTCGGGCAGCTGGGGATGGGAGACGCGGGGCATGGCGACGACCTTGGCCCGCGCGGCTGCAGGGTCAAGCTGCGCCGTCTCAGGCGATCAACTCGGGGATCGGACGGCCGTGATCGACGATGGGCGTCGGTCGGCCGTTGAAATCCTTGATGGTGATCTTGGCCGCGTCGATGCCGAGGTGGTGGTAGATCGTCGACAGGAAATCGCCGGGGCCGCAGGGGCGTTCGGTGACGTCCTCGCCGCGCTTGTCGGTGGCGCCGATGACGCGGCCGGTCTGGATGCCGCCGCCGGCCCAGATGTTGGAGAAGGCGCGCGGCCAGTGGTCGCGGCCCGGCTGCAGGGTGCCGGCGGCGGCGCTGGCGTTGCCGGCGCCGGTGCTGCGATCGAAGCTGATCTTCGGCGTGCGACCGAACTCGCCGGTGACGACGACGAGCACGCGCTTGGAAAGGCCGCGCGCGTAGATGTCCTCGATGAGGGCGGCGACGGCGCGGTCATAGTTGGGCATGCGGAAGCGCAGGGCCTCGAACTGGTGATGGTTGACCGCGTGATCGTCCCAGTTGTTGACGCGGCCGCAGAGCGGGCCGTTGAGGCTGCTGGTGACGATTTCGACGCCGGCTTCGACGAGGCGGCGGGCGAGCAGCAACTGCTGGCCCCAGCGGTTGCGGCCGTAGCGGTCGCGGGTGGCGGCGTCCTCCTTGCCGAGGTCGAAGGCGTCGCGCGTGCGCGGGTTCGTCAGCAGGGTGGCGGCCTGGGCCTCGAAGGAGTCGAGTGCGCCGAGTTCGCCCTCGCGGTCGAAGGCGCGCTCCATGCGGTCGAGGCTCTTGCGCAGCGCCAGGCGCTCGCTCAGGCGGCGTGTTTCGGCCTCGTCGGCCAGGCCGATGTTGGGCACCTGAAAGTTCGGCCGGCTCGGGTCATCGCTGACGGCGAAGGGCGCGTAGGCATCGCCGAGGTAGGCGGGGCTGGAATATTCCGGCGAGGCGGGCGGCACGCCGATGTAGTTCGGCAGCGGATTGGCGCGGCCGCCGGCGCGCTCACGCAGGTAATGCGCCACCGACATCCAGTCGGGCAGGCGCGGCTTCGGCTTGTCGCGCGTGTCGGGGTCGCCGGAGAACATCTGCATGGTGCCGGCCGGATGACCGCCGGCAGTCTGATGCATCGAGCGCAGGACGGTGAACTTGTCGGCGATGCGCGCCTGCAGCGGCATGAGCTCGGTGAAGTGCAGCCCCGGCACCTTGGTGGGGAGGGTCTTGAACGGGCCGCGGTACTCGCTGCCGATGTCGGGCTTGGGATCGTAGGAATCGATGTGGGAGAGGCCGCCGGGCAGCCAGACCATGATGACCGCCGTGCGTTCGCTGGCCGGCTTCAGGGCGTTTTCCGCGCGCAGGCGCATCAGTCCGGGCAGGCCGAGCGAGGCGAAGCCGGTGAGCCCAATCTGCATGAAGGCGCGGCGCGAGGCGACGGGGCCGGCGCAGCGGATGAGAGGCGAGTCAGAGGGCTTGGACATGCGGCAAACCTACGGTCGCGCGGAGGCGGCTTTATCGGCGGGTGCAAAGACCGCGAGTTCCTTGCCATCGCGGCCATCCCAGACGCGCAGGTGGCTGTCCTCGCCGCCGGCGACCAGCAGGGCGCCATCGGCGCTGCCAGCCGCCGCCTGCTGGAAGTCGGGCAGGCCGGCCAGGGCGCGCACTTCCGCACCTTCATCGGTGACGATGCGCACGCGGTTGTCGCCGGCCGAGGTGAGGATGCGGTTGCCGGCGCCGAGGAACTGCAGCGAGGTCAGTTCCTTGGTCCAGCCTTCGATCTTCTTTTTGCGCTCGCCGGCGAGCAGGTCCCAGACCAGTACCACGCCGTCGGCCCCGGCGCTGGCGAGCACCCGGCCGTCGGCACGGAAGCCGAGACCGGCGACGTAATGGGTGTGGCCTTCAAAAACGCGCAGGATCTTGCCGTCCGCGAGCTGGCTGACCTTGGCGATCTTGTCGGCCGCGCCGGTGGCAAGCTGCCTGCCATCGGGCGAAAAGGCGAGGCTGAGCACGGCGTCGTCATGGCGGTCCTTCCAAGTCTGCTGCAGCTTGCCGGTGGCGGCTTCGAAGAGATGGACGTCGCCGCCGCGCGAGAGTTCGCCGCCGCCGCAGGCGAGCTGCTTGCCGTCGGGGCTGAAGGCGAGGGCATTGACGCGGTCGACAAACAGATCCGGTGCCGCCGCGCCGCCGAGCGTGCGTTCCAGCAGCCCGCGCGGCGTGCCGCCGGTGTGCAGTCGGCGCACGGCCTGGAAGGAGCCGTCGGCCCCGGCCTGCAATTCCAGACCGCCGCTGGCGCCGGCCTCCTCAAGCAGGCGACCGCTGGCCGCGGCCCAGACGCGCAGTCGGCCGTCGGCCAGGAGGGCGGCAATGCGCCGGCCATCGGGCGAGAAGGCGACCGCCGCCGGCGCGGCGCCGGCCGGCGCCTTGGCGAGGGCGGCGAGCGCGGTGGTGGCCTCGGTCTGCGCCTTCTTGGCGGCCTCGGCAGCGGCGCGTGCGGCGGTGAGGCGCTTGGCGTTGTCGGCCTGGGTCGCGCTGATGCGCTGCACCTCCTCCTCGGCATCGCGCTTGTTGCTTTCGGCGGCGGCGACCGCGGCGCGGGCGGAACTGGCGGTGGTCTCGGCGGTGAGGCGCTTGTCCTCCAGATCCTTGAGCGCCTTCAGACGCGCCGGATCGGCACGCACGGCGGGTGGTTCGGCGGCGAGCTTGGCTTCGGCTTCGGCCAGCGCCTTCGTCGCGGCTTCCAGTGCGGCCACCGCCGGAGGTACGGCCTTCTGCTTTTCCGGCACCGTGCGGGTCATGGCGGTGATGGCTTCCTTCGCCTTCTTGAGCAGCTCGGCGAGCGCCTTGTCCTGGGCCTCGATGCGGGTGATCTCGGCCTTCTGAAAGGCTTCCTCCAGGCCCTGCCGGCCGGCGGTCCAGTCCAGCTCGGCGGCGCGTTGCTGCGCCTCCAGACTGCCGCGCAGTTCGAGCACGACTTTTTGGCTGGCGCGGTCCCAGATCCGCACGACGCCGTCGCTGCCGCCGCTGGCAAGCTGCTTGCCGTCGGGCGACAGCGCCGCATGGCCGGCGGGTGTGACCTTGGCCGCGGCGGCAAGCGGCTGGACGAGCTTCGGATCGGCCGGAGCCACGGCCTTGGCAGCCGCCGGGGCGGCGCGGTTGAGGCGCCAGAGTTTCACCTCGCGAAAGCTGCCGCTGGCCAGGCGGGTGCCGTCGGGGCTGAAGGCGAGCGACTGCACCAGCGCGCGATGGGCGCCGGCGCCGGCGAGGGCGGGGTCGGGGTCGGTGAGTTCGGCGGCCAGTTCGCGGGTGGCGAGGTCGTAGACAAAGAGGCGGTTGCCGCGGCCGCAGGCGGCGAAGCGGCCATCGCGGGTGAGGGCGACCGCGTAGATCGGCTGCACGCCGGCGGCAGGTGCCTGCCAGGCGACCTGGCGTTCTTCGCGCTTGGCGGCCTTGGCGCCCTGGTCGATCCAGCGCGTCAGCAGGGCGATTTCCTCGTCGCTCAGCTTCACCGCGCCGGACTTGTTGTTGACCGGCGGCATCTCGTAGTCCTGCTCGTGGCGGGAGGCGATGACGACCAGGCTGTCGGCGCCCTTGCCCGGAATGAGGGCCGTGCCGGATTCGCCGCCCTGGCGCATCAGCTCCGGCGTCTCCATGTTGAGGTCGGCCTTGGTCGTGGTCTTGTTGTGACAGACGATGCAGTTCGCCTTCAGGAAGGGAAAGACGTCGCGGTAGAATTCAAGGTCGGCCGCGGCGGCGGGCGCGGCGAGCGAGAGGGCGAGGAGCGCGGGGCGGAACATGGGCAGGCGACAACTACGTGCCGGCGAGGCCCCGCTCTTCAGGCTTTCGGCGCCAGGCGCTTGGCGAGGCGGATCAGGTCCTCCTCGCTGATGTCGACGAAGGAATCGAGGTCGCGCACCGCGGCCAGCACGGCCTCATGGCTCGGCGGATCAAAGGCGCGCGGGGCGGCGCGCACGGCCGGCCGGCTGAGGATGGCCGGGTAGCGCCGCCAGGGAAAGGCGAAGTTGATCGCCATCGCCAGGCCGACCAGCATGGCGGCGTTGGCGAGCACCGGGGTGAGGGCAAAGCGGTAGCCGAGTTCCTGCACGCTGTCGCCGCCGAGAACGGCGATGAGGGCGGTGCCGCCGCCGGGGGGATGGATGCAGCGACCCAGATGCATGACCAGAATGGTGAGGGCAATCGCGGCGCTGGCAGCCAGGGCAGGATCGGCCAGATGCCGGTCGCAGGCGACGCCGATGAAGGCCGGCAGCGTGTGGCCGGCGAGCACCGGCCAGGGCTGGGAGAGCGGGCCGTGCGGCACGGCGAAGAGCAGCACGGTGCTGGCGCCCATGGAGGCGACCAGGGCGATGGCCTGCGGACCGTGCAGGCAGGCGGTGCAGAGCTGCCAGAGCAGGTAAATGGCAACGCCACCGCCGAGGGCGGCGACGAGGCGTTCCTTCAGGCTGACTTCGATGACTTCAAAGCCGAGCCACTGACGCAGGTTGGGGCGGGACATGGCGGTTGGCCGCACCGGCACCGGCGCGGGCCAAGGTCATGGGCGTCTTTGCCGGCTTGCGCAAGCCGGAAAATGGCTCACTTCGCCGCCGTCGCCGGCGTGGCGGCGCGGACACGCAGACGGATCGGCTGGGAGACGAGGATGTCGACCGTGTCCTTGGGTTCGGCGGCGCTGGAAAGGGCCTTCATGCGACTGGTGGCGGCGGCCATGGCGGCCTCGGCCTGCTTCTGCTTTTCCGCCGCGGTCTTGGCGGCGGCGGCATCGGTGGCGGCGAGTTGTTGTGCCGCCGCGGCGGCCGCGGCCAGGCGTTCCTCGGCCTTTTTCTGCTCGGCCTCGGCGAGCGGCAGGGCGGCGGGATTGTAGCGGTACTTGCTGACGGCGCTGCCGTAGAGGGCCAGCGTGTGTTCGCCCGGCGGGGTCTTCAGGGCGGCGAGATCCAGCACCAGCTCGGCGCCCTCCGCTTTGATCGGGATTTCCAGTTCCTTGAGCGTCGTGAAGCCGTCGCCCTGGCCCTTGAGTTTGATCGTCGCGCCGGTGAAGTCGTTGCGCCAGGTCAGGCGCAGCGGGATTTTCAGGGTCGCACCGGCCTCGGCCTCGAACACCTTGTCCTCCGCCAGTGTCACCGACAGCGGTGCCTGCTCGGAATCGGTGACCGAGACCGGGAAGTCGGCGAGCAGACGCGGCGCGGGGATCTCCTGTTTGGCATCCTTGACCGGCCATTCCATGCTGGCGACGCGGCAGGGGCGGACGACCTCGGCGCCGTCGATCAGCGCACGGCCGCGCAGCTGGGCGACCGTGAAACCGCGCGGGGCGTCGGCTGCGGCGGTGAGCACGAGGTGGCCGACCGACTTGCCCTTGCCGATGCGCAGACCGGTGGCCTGCACGCCGGCCGGCAGATTTTCCGCCTCGATTTCAATGGGTCCGTCGAAGCCGTCGCGGCGCTGCACGACCACCTCGAACAGCCGGGCGTCGCCACGGCGCAGGGCGGCCGGTTTCGACAGCGCGGCGCGGTCGCCATTGCGCAGGGTCATGTGCACGGCCCAGGCGGCGAGCGAGAAGTCGGGCGCGGCGCGGCGGACGATCAGGCGGTAGACGTTGCCGGGCTCGTTGCGCGTGCCGCCAAAGAGATCGCGCACCTGCAGGCGGTAGGTGCCGTCTTCCTTGACCTCGAACTTGCCGTTCACATCCGGCGAGCCGGCGTTGTAGGGCGGGCCGTCGTAGGAGTAGCCGTTGCTCGACACCTTCATCGGCGGGGCGATGTCGTACAGCTCGGCGAGGTCAGTCAGCTTTTCGCCGTCGGCGGTTTTTTCGACGCGCTGGACGAGCACGAACGGATCGGTGTTGAGGCCGAGGCGTTCGGAGGCGACCTCGACCCACCAGACCTCACCCTTCTTGGCGGTGAACTCGTAGGTGTCGACATCGGCGGCCGGGAAAAAGCGGCCGGCGAGGTCGCAGGGCAGAGTGATTTTCTGGGCTTCGCTGGCTTGATTGTTGGGTTCGATCTCGCTCAGCGCGGCGGTGGCCGGCAGGCCCGCGGGCGGCCAGGACATGGCGCTGACCATCTGCGTGCGCGCCTGCACCGGCGGCGGTCCCTCGGCGGCGGCTTCCTGCAGGGCGAGCCGGTAGAAGTGGCGTTCGCCGCCCTGGTAGGTGAGGTCGTGGACCTTGATGACGTAGCTGCCGTCGGCCGGCGGGGTGAAATCGAGCGGGCCGCCGGTGCGGTTGACCTTGAGGTCGCGGCCCTCGGCATCGGCGAGGGCGAGCACGGGGGTGAGGCGGGAATCGAGACCGACCGCGGCGCAATCGATGACGACACGGCGGTCTTTGACGGCTTGGAAGCGGTAGAAATCAACGGCGCGGCGGGTCATCGTCGCATTGCAGACCGAGCCGACGGGCAACTCGAGGGCGGTTTCGACGCTGGTGTTGGGCTTGCTGCGGGTGAGTTCGGTCAGGCGGCCGACACTGAAGGCGCGCGCCGAGGAGACGCCGAGGCGGCAGTGCACGCGTGCGTCGTACACGCCGTCGGGGGCATCGGCGGCGAGGGTGACCAGAAACGTGTCCGTCTTGCCGGGCACCGGCTTGGCCTGCAGGTGCGGGCTGGAAAAGCGCAGGGATTCGATGTCTTCCAGGTGCTCGCCGGTGACTTTCACCTCGACGGATGTGCCGGCCTGACCGCCCATGGGCTGGAGGGTGAGCAGGCGGGGCAGCGGCAGCGTGACCTGCTGGGCGAGCGCGGGCGCGGCGAACAGGAGGAGGCAGAGGAGACGGGAGGTCATGACCGCAAACCTACGCGGTCAGCGGGGCCTTCCGTTCAAACCGGCGCGGATTCGCGGCGCTCAGCGGCGCAGCCCGGCGATGCCGCTCGGCAGGGTGAAGAGGGTTTTCACCTCGGCATCGGTGAGCGCGCGGTTGAAGACGGCGATGTCATCCATCAGGCCGGTGTAGCTGTAGCCGAGCGTCAGGGCGCTCTGCTCGACGTCCCAGTGGAAGCTGTTTTCCCAGCCGCGGAATTCGCCGACGGGCACGCCGTCGAGGTAGAGCCGGCCCCAGCCATCCTTGGCGCCGGTGTTGGCGTTGCCGAAGGTGAAGCAGACGTGGGTCCAGCGCTCACGCGAGAACGGCGGCTTGGCCACCGCCACCATCGGCCGGTGTTTCATCTCCTCCCATTTTTCGTGGTTCGGATTCCACAGCTTCGTCACCGCCATGATGGCGTAGCGAAAGTGGCGCGGCGTGTGGTCCTTGCTGAACTCGACGAACATGTTGCCCTCACCCCAGGCTTGGGCAACGAACTGCAGGGGGTCGCAGTAGCCGGGTTCCAGGTCGCGGTCGGGATCGAGGCGCAGCCAGAACGAGGCGCTGCCGCTCCAGTTTTTGTCGCGGTAGCCCAGGTTGGGTCCGCCCTTGAAGAAGACTAGATCCTTCGACTTGCGACGGAAGGCGAGCGCCCCGCCAAACTTGCCTTCACCAGCGGCCAGCTCAATGCCATCGGCCTCGGCCAGGCCCGGTTTCGGTTCGGTGCGCTTGCGCCCGGGTGCGGTGAACAGGCGCTTGTCGCCGGCGGCGAAGTCGGCGTCGGCTCCCTGATCAAAGCCGGCGTGGAAGACCAGGGCGGAGGTCAGGGCCTCGTCGGCGGGCAGCGAAGTGGCGAGGGCAAGGCAGAGCAGGGCGGCGCGCATGGACTCAGTGGTTGAACAGGAATTCTTTGGTGTTGACCAGGGCCCAGATGAGGTCCTCGTAACCCTGACGACGCGCCTGCTGGGAGTCGAGAGGCTTGCCGCCGGCGTCCGTGCGCGGCTTCACCAGGTGGGCCTCGGCGAGGCGCACTTCCTCGGCATCGGGCTCACGGGCAAAGGCGGCGAGGTAGAGCTCGCGGATGCGTTTCGGTTCGGGCAGTTCGGCCTTGCTGAGTTTCTCCGCGCGACCGCCGGCGGCGGTCAGCTTGGTCTTGACGTCGGCGGCGTTCATGAGGTGCAGGCTCTGCGCCAGGCTGGCGGTCTGCACGCGCTCGCACTCGCAGACGCTGGCGCCTTCGGGTCGGCCGAAGACCTTGAGGAAGGGCGAGGCGCGGTTGTAGCTGTTGTCGGGCAGCGACACCGCGCGCGTGCCGGGCGGCAGGTCGGCGAAGTCGGACTTCGAGCCGGCGACGCCGTCGAGGCTGTCGAGCAGGACCTCGGCGGTGAGGCGGCGCGGGTAGTAGCGCGAGAAGTTCTGGGTGTCGGCCGTGTTGTGCGCGTTGGGCTCGGAACTGAGCTGGTAGGCGCGGCTCTGCACGAGCGTGCGCGCCAGCTCCTTGAGGTCGAAGCCGCTGCGCACGAAATGCCCGGCCAGGGCGTCGAGCAGCTCGGGGTTGCTGGCCGGGTTGCTCTCGCGGATGTCGTCCTCAGGCTCAATGAGGCCGCGCTTGAAGAAGTGCTTCCAGTAGCGGTTGACCAGGGCCTTGGCGAAGAAGGGATTCGACGGCTCGCTCATCCAGTCGGCCAAGCGCAGGCGCGGATCCTCGTCGGGCGGGATGTCGAGTGCCGGCTGGCCGAGCGCGGCGGGTCGCACGGGCTCACGCGTTTTTTTGTTCTCGATCTGGGCGATGCCGCGCTTGTGGAAGATGAGGTCTTCGTTGGCAACAGCGGTCGGCTTGCGACCGATCTGGCTGAAGAAGGCGGCGAAGCTGTAGTAGTCGTGCTGGCTCCAGCGCTCGAAGGGATGGTGATGGCATTGGGCGCAGTTCATGCGCACGCCGAGGAAGAGCTGGGCGACGTCCTCCAGCTGCTGGACCGGTTCCTTGACGCGTTTGTACCAAGCCACCGGTGGATTGGCGACGACCGTGCCCGTGGAGGCGAGGATCTGGCGGACGATCTGGTCGTAGGGTGTGTTGGCCAGCAGGCTGTCGCGCATCCAGGCGTGGAAGGCGAAGTTGGCGGTGATGTCGGCGGCGGCATCGCGCTTGTTCTTCAGCAGGGCGGTCCACTTGTTGGCAAACCAGTCGGCATACTCCGGGCTGGCCAGCAGGGTTTCGATGAGGCGGTCGCGCTTGTCGGGCTCGCGGCTGGAGAGAAAGGCCTGCGTCTCCTCGACGGTCGGCAGGCGGCCGGCGAGATCCAGGTTGACCCGGCGCAGGAAGGTCGAGTCGTCGCAGAGCGCCGAGGGCGGGATGCCGAGGCGCTGCAGGTTGGCGAAAACATGGCGGTCGATGAAGTTTTTCTCCGGCGGCAGGGAATCCACCGGCGCACCCAGCGGGACGGCGGCGCGGAAGACGGCGACCTTGCCGGAGTAGCGCACCATGACGGCGACGTTGCCCGGCAGGTCGAGGGTGCGCACCACGCCATGTTCATCGGTCTCGGCCATGGCCTTGTCGTTGGCCTCATAGAGCGCCATGCGCGTGACGTCGCGCGTGCTGCCGTCGCTGAACTTGGCGGTGACCTTGAGCTGGCGGCTCTGACCGGGCTTCAGCACCGCCTCGGCGGGCTCGACTTCCAGTTGGGCGAGCACGGGGTCCTCGGGCTTGCCATAAGGCATGCCGGCGCTGATCCAGCGCACGAGCGTCCGGTATTCCTCGGAATCCGGGTCGAGTTTTTTGCCGCCCCCATGCGGCACCAGGTTGGCGGACTTGAGCACGAGCAGGCTCTGCTCGGGCGCCGGTGGGAAGACGCGGCGGCCCTTGGCTTCCTTGACGATGTGCTCGTAGTCCTCCTGCGGTTCAAAGCCGAGCAGCGACAGGCGAAAGCCGCGCTGGCCGACGTCGGCCTTGGCGTGGCAGGCGCCGGAATTGCAGTCGGCCTTGGTGAGGATGGGGACGATGTCGTTGACGAAGTGCGGCGGGGGCCGCTGATCCGCCGCCGCGGCGGCGGCGACGAGGGACAGCAGGGCGGCGGCGCGGAGGACCAATCTCATGAGTGGCAGTCATACGCCACCCACGGCGCGGATTTCGCACGCCGTGCGTGGGGTTGCCATCGGTCGCACGCCGGAATCGGCGCCGGCCTCACTGGCGCAGCGACTCCAGGAAGGCCAGGATGTCGGCCAGTTCCTGGGGTTTCAGGATGAGGTTCATCGGCGGCATTGGGCTGATCGGCGTGGCGGTGTAGCCTTCGGCCAGGCGGGCGTTGGGATTGACCAGCGACTCCATCAGGTAGGCGGCGTCCTTGCGCGTGGCGATGCCGTCGAGGGCCGGGCCGACGGCACTGCCCTGGCCGCCGAGCAGGTGGCAGTTTTTGCAGGCGGCAACCGGGTGATCCCAGAAGATTTTTTGACCGCGCGTGGCGTCGCCCGTGAGCTGGCCGGCGTCTTCCTCGGCTTCGACCATGAGTTCGCAGAGCTTGACGTCGTCAAAGTAGGTGTCGCCCTTGCCGACGTGCAGCAGGTTGATGCTGGCTTTCGGTCGGTCCCTGCTGTTGAAGACGACCTCCACCTCGGTCCAATCCTGGTTGCGGGTGAGTTTCGGTGAGGTCTCGGCGCGGCCGATGTGGTCGTTCAGGCTGGCCTTGCCGCGGAAGGCATGGGTTTTGATCCAGGCGCTGAGCTTGTACTCGGTGTTCGGTTTCAGCGGCACATCGGCAAAGAAACTGGTGTCACCTTCGTCGCGGGTGATGACACGGAAGCCGTGCCGGCCGCTGTGCACCATCTTCGGATCGATGACGATGCCCCATTGGGCGCCGGCGTTGCCGGGCTTTTGGCCGTAGTCGCGGCGCTTCCAGCCGGCGGGGGTTTTGCCGTCGGCGGCCAGCTCTTCGAAGCCGGGGTTGGGCAGCAGGTTGGGGCCCTCGCGGTAGTTCAGCGCCTGGTGCCTCCTGCCGAGCAGCTTGGCGGCCTCGGCCAGCCACTCGTCGCCTTTGACCACGGGATCGCCGGCGAGCTTTTTCACCAGGGTCTGAATCTCCGGAGTGGTGGGGAAGTCGGCCAGCTTGACGAAGGCGGCGAGACGCGTCTGCAGATCCGGATCGCTGATGACGCCGGAGCCGAAAAAGAGGTCCTGCGCGGACGCGTCGTTGCCGAGGGCGCGGATGGCGTTGCGGCGCAGCTCGGCGTCCTTGGCGATGAGGGCGGCCTGGTGGGTTTTGGCGTCGAGGGTGCCGCGGGCCTGTCGGACCCAAAGGGCGTGGAGGTCCGGCAGTTCGGACGGGTCGGAGGTGTCGGAGCCGGCGAGCAGGCGCTGCTGCTGCAGAAGTCGACCATACAGCGTGTCCGTCGGCTTGACCGGCGCAGGCGTGCCTCCTTTGGCGACGATCCGGTAGATGCGGCCGCGGTGATGGTCGCGCAGGTCGTTTTCATGGGCGCCGCCGACGCCGGTGGTGGCGACGAAGCCGCCGCGTTCCAGGCTGGGGGTCGGGTTGTGCTGGATGATGAAATTCTGAAAATCGGCCACCCACACCGCGCCGTCGGGACCGACCTCGGCATAGACCGGCGAGTTCCATTCGTCGCTGCTGGCGTAGAGGTTGTAGGCGTCGAGCGCCTTCCAGCCGGCGCCGTCGGGGCGCACGTCCATGAGGGCGACCACCTTCATCGTCGGCTCGCAGACCATGGCCATGCCCTGGAAGCGTTTGGGCAGGGCCGGGCTGTCGATGAAGGCGCTGCCGCAGGCGGCGGTGTAGCCGCCGAAGACATCGACCTGGCGGAAGTTCGGGGTGATCGTGTGACAGGTGTCGACGACGTTGATCTTCTTGGCGGTCAGGCCGCGGCTGCCCGCGGGGTGGGCGGTGGCGGGGATGCCGCCGAAGAACAGCGGTGCGCCGTTGGCGGTGCCGCCAAAGACATCGCCGGCGCGGTTGAAACTCTGCGCCCAGGCATTGTTGGTGAACTGGTGCAGGAATTCGAGGGCGCTGCCGTCGGGCTTGAAGCGGTACACGCCCATGGCGAACTCGTGCATCCTGCCACCCACCTCGGCCTGCACGCCGGAGTAGCCGACGCAGCCGTAGATCCAGTTGTCGAAGCCGTAGTGCAGGTTGCTGGCCTGGGCGTGGGTGTCCTTGACGCCCCAGCCGTCGATGACGGTTTCACGCACATCGGCGACGTCATCGCCGTCGCGGTCCTCCAGGTAGAGGAACTTCGGCGGCGCAGCGATGATGACCCCCTTGCGGGCAAAGACGATGCCCGTGGGCAGGTTCAGCTTGTCCGCAAAGACGGTGAACTTGTCGGCCCGGCCGTCGCCGTCGGTGTCCTCGCAGATCTTGATGCTGTCCTGACCCTCGCCGCTGTCGCTGACACCGTGCGGGTAGTCGCGCGTCTCGACCACCCAGCAGCGGCCGCGTTCGTCCCAAGCAAAGGCGATCGGCTTGGCGATGTCGGGTTCGGCGGCGAACAGTTTCAGTTCGAGATCGGCCGGCACCTGGGTGCGCTCCAGGCTGCCCTTGGGCGAGAACGGCCGCTGGAAGGTGAGCGGCTCGGGGCGCTTTTCGTAGTTGGCCACCTGCGGGTGCTTCTCGCGCCGCTCCGGTTCGCGCTGGGCCAGGAAGGCTTCGTAGGCGGCGCGGCGGTCGGGCGAGAGTTGGGCCAGAAGATGAGCCTTCAGGTCGGACGGGTCGGGCTTGTCCGACAGCTCGGACGGGGTCAGGGTCAGGTCGTAGTCTGCCGCCACGGGTTCCCGTGCGTAATCGAACCAAATGGCATCGCGGCCGAGGTCGCGCATGGCGGCATGCAGCGGACCGGGCGCGGTTTGCTCGGCGCCGGTGGCGTCGAGGTAGAGCACACGCACGGGACCGGCCAGGCTGGGGGAGGCAAGGGCGAGGACGAGAAAAAGGAAACGCAGCGGCATCATGGTGGGGATTGCCGAAGAAACGCCCGGGATCATCCGGACGCGCGGACAAGGATTGTGAAAAATCGGACAAGGGTCTTGCCGGCCCTGCCGCCCTGCGGCAGGCTGGGGTGTGGATTCGCCTGCCACCCTCCGCACCCGCTTCCTGAGCCGCATGGCGCCGGAGAGCCAGTTTTATCATTTGTTCAACCATCTGCCGCGCGTCTCCTTCTTCGCCAAGGACGCGAAGTTCCGGCTGGTGGCGGCGAACCGTCACTTCGTCGAGCGACTCGGTTTCGCCAGCGAGGCGGAGATCCTTGGGCGCGATGATTTTGAACTCTTCCCGGCGCGCCTGGCCGAGAACTTCCGCCGCGATGACGAGGAGGTGCTGCGCACCGGCCAGCCCAAGCTGGGCATCGTCGAACTCTTCTTCAATCGCCAGGGCATCCCCGACTGGTTCGTCACCCACAAGCTGCCGGTGTTCGATCGCCGGGGGGCGGTGATTGGCGTCATGGGCGTGGTGCGCGCCCACGGCGGCGCGCCCGAGGAGGTGCACACGCACCGGCAGATCGAGCGTGCGATCGACCACATCCGTACGCATTTCCGCGCCCGCATCACCGTGCCTGAACTGGCCGCGCTCGCCTGCCTGTCGCCGCGCCAACTGCATCGCAAGTTCGTCGAAGCCTTTGGCATGAGCCCGCAGGCGGTGATCCTGAAGGTGCGCATCCAGGCCGCCTGCGAGTTGCTCGCCGATCCCGACCGCTCGGTCGGCGAGATCGCCCGCGAGGTGGGTTTTGCCGACCAAAGCTCCTTCACCCAGCACTTTCAGAAGCACCTCGGCCTGACGCCGCTGAAGTACCGTCGCCAGTTCCGCTGAATCGCGGCGAGAGCCGGGCGGTGGCCCGCGTTGGTTCCGTCATGCCCGCGCGTTTTCTCCCGTTGTTGTCCGCCCTGTTCATCGTTGCTGCCGCCCAAGCCGAACCGGCCGCCGGCTGGGTCGATTTGTTCAACGGTCGCGACCTGACCGGCTGGGTCGATGTCAACACGAGCCCGGAGACCTGGAAGGTGCGCGACGGCCTGCTCATCTGCAGCGGCCAGCCGATCGGCGTCATGCGCAGCGAGAAGATGTATGAAAACTTCTTGCTGCACATCGAGTGGCGGCACATGCAGCCCGGCGGCAATTCCGGCGTCTTCATTTGGAGCGAAGGCGTGCCGGCGCCGGGCAAGACGCTGCCGAAGGGCATGGAGGTGCAGATGCTGGAACTCCAGTACCCGCTGCTCAACCGCGAAAAGGACGGGTCACCGCGCCATCCCGGCTACGTCTCCGGCGAGCTGTTCGGCGCCAATGGCCTGGAGGCCGTGCCCGACAACCCGCGCGGGCGTCGCAGCATGTCCTGGGAGATGCGCTGCAAGGGCGCCGGCGATTGGAACACCTACGATGTGGTCGCCGTCGACGGCGTGGTGAAGCTGGCGATCAATGGCAAGTTCGTCAACGGCGTCAGCCAGGCGACCGTGCGCAAGGGCTACCTCTGCCTCGAGTCGGAGGGTGCGGAGATTCACTTCCGCAGCATCCGCCTGCTCGAACTGCCGGGCGGCCGCGCGACGGCGGAGCAGACGGCGCCGCTGGTGCCTGCGAAGCGCTGAACGGGCCGGTCAGTCGGCCGACTTCACCTCGGCGGCCAGGTCGAGCACGGCATCCATGAGCTTCACCGAGGCCTGGGGTTCGACGTTGTTGGTGCCGGGCCAGGTTTCGTAGCCACCCCATTCGAAGTGGCGCGGGGTCGGCATGTAGCCGTAGTAGCCGTGGGCCAGCTCGACCATGAAGGACTTGGCGAAGGGGCTGCGCTTTTTGAACTCGAGGCCGGTCTCGGCAAAGGTCTCGCAGGGCGAGCTGGCGATGCAGATCTCGCCAAGGCGCAGCACCTGCACGGGGAATTTCGTTTCCGGGCTCGGCTGCGCCAGCTTGAGGAGGCGGGTGGCATAGGCGTGCGGCAGATCGGCCTTGCCCTGGATGCGAGGGGTGTTGGCCGCCGTTTTTTCGGCCCAGGCGATGCGTTCGGGTTCGAGCGTGCGCCACTGGACGCCGAGCTCGCGGTAACGGGCCGCGAGCGGTGCGCGGGCGCTCCATTCCAGGCCGGCGAGAGCGCCGTGTACCTTGTCGGCGAGGTCTTCGGCGACGTGGCGCATCTGTTCGTAGGGCGCCTTGCGCGGGCGCGCTTCGCGGAAGTTGACGTTGTTGATGTCGCCACTGGTGCCGTTGGCCATCATGGCGACAAAGGCCGTGTCGTTGTCCGTGCCGCCGATGCGGCGTTTCAGCGCCTCGCAGTAGTAGCCGTAGTAGTCGGCCGAGACATGGCCGGAGCCGACGCCACCGACGTAGTGCAGGGAGTAGGCCGAGTACAGTGCGATGAGGCGTCCGCCGGGCTCGCGCAGGGCGAAGAAGCAGACCTCGGGATCGGTGGGGCCGGCCGGTTCGATGAGGTTCGGACTGCCGGTCGGCGGGTTCATCTTGACGCGGTCGATCTGGCCAAACGGGTTGGGTGGCGCGGTGCCCTCTTTCATGTGCCAGCGGCGGTTGTGCACGTGCTCGGGCGCGGTGGTCCGGCCGAAGGCGATCTCGGCGGGGCGCAGCAGGTTGAGGGCGCGGCGGACGCCGTCGGCCACGCGCCGGGCGACGAAGCGCTGGTACGGATTCAGCTCCATGTCGGAGATGAAGCTGCGCGGCCAGGTGCTGACGGCATTGGTCGCCGAATGGGTGTGGGTGCCGGAAATCAGCACGTTGGAAGCTGGAATGCCGGTTTCCGCCTCGATCAGTCGGCGCGCCTCCAGCGACAGGCTGCGGTGCAGGCCAAGCAGGTCACAGACCACCAGGGCCAGGCGCGTCTTGCCGTCGTCAAGCACCAGGCAGCGGGCGTGCAGTTCGTCGTGGACGTGCGTGGCCGGGAAGGGCAGAAAACCGCCGACAATGTCGTCGCCCAACTCGGGCGTGATGTTGCTGGTGGCGGCCCCGGCGAGCAGCGGGGCCTTGGGGGCATCGGCGGCGGGCAGGGCGGCGAGGGGAAGAACAACGGCGAGCAGGAGTCGGGACAGCAGGCGCATCCTTTATATACTGCCCCTGCGGGGGAACTGTTGCCTGGCAAAGGGAGAGGCGGTTTGGAAAATTGGTTAATTTTTCTTAACTTTTCGCAGAAAGGCATGCAAAATGCCTCAACCCGGTCTAATTCCCATGACCCCCGCCTTGCCGCCTTCGCTGCCCATCGTTTACCGCCCCAATGTCGCCGCCATCCTGACGGATGCGCAGGATCGCATTTTCATTGCCGAGCGGGTGAACATCCCGGGAGCCTGGCAGTTCCCGCAGGGCGGCATTGACGACGGCGAGGACGCCGAGACGGCGATGTTTCGCGAGCTTGCCGAGGAGATCGGCGTGCGTCGTGAGCAGGCGGAGGTGATCGAGCAGCGCGGTGGCTATCGCTACGCCTTTCCCAAACCGCGCCTGAAGTACGGCATCTACGGCGGTCAGGAACAGACGTACTTCCGCATGCGCTTTCTGGGGAGTGACGAGGATGTCAACCTCGACGCCACCCACCGCGAGTTCTCACGCTGGCGTTGGATTCGTCCCGACGAGTTCCGCATGCAGTGGGTGCCGCCCTTCAAGCGCGGTGTCTACCGCCAGGTCTTCCTCGACTTCTTTGGGCTGGCCCTGGAAAACCCGCCCGCCTGATCCCGGCGCCTTGCGCGCGCTTTTTTCCCGATGCTCCCGCCGGTCCGCTCCGCCGCCCGCCGCCCCTTTCCGCGCGGCCGTGGGTCCTGCGCCCTGCTGGTGCCTTTCGGCCTTGCCCTGCTCGTCCTCTGCCTGCTCGCCTGGCACTTCTGGCATGACATCCCGCGCGAGTCCGATGAAGACCTGCGCCTGCCAACGCCGGCTGCGCCGCCGCCGGAGGTCAATCCAGCGCCGCTGAAATTGCGCGCCTTCCTTGACGCTGTGCGTCCCGTGCAACAGTTGTCGCTGCGCGCCCTGCCGCCGACCGACTGGGACACGCCCGCGCTGTCGGCCCATGTGCGCGCCAACGGCACGGCCCTCGACAATCTGCGCGACCTTCTCGAGGACGCCGACTGGCATCCGCGTCACGCCGCCTGGTTCACCGCCGACCTGAGTGGTCACGAGGGCTGGCCGCATGTCATCTTCCTGCTCCAAGCCCAGGCGGCCTACCTGGCCCGGCGCGGTGAGGAGGCGGAGGCCTTCACCGCCGCCACCGACCTTGCCGAGCTGTCGCGGCGGGTTCTTGAACTGACCGCCTGGCCCGGCTACGTCTGGCGCGCCCAGGACCTGGGAGCCGGTGCCGCGCAGATCCTTGCCGAGCTGTTGCGCCAGAGCCGTCTCGACGCCGCCACCCTCGCCGGTTTCCAAGAGCAGTTCGGCCGTTGCGAGCCCGGCACCGAACTGATGCGCCAGTACTGCGCCGCCTTCTACCTGCACGAAAAAAAATGCCTGCTCGGCGACCAGAGTGGCGAGCCGCCGGACACCCTGCCGCCCGGGGTGCCCCTGCCGCGCGCGGGTCGCCTCAGCTTCAAGGTCAATGCCACCCTGGCCCGGGTCGCCCGCGCCTGTCGCGACCTGCGCGACGAACTCTCCCGGCCCGCTTACGCCGCCGCGGGTGGCTTTCTCACCTCGCTGCCGAACGGTCGGCCGGCGCCGTTCTACGATCCCAACCGCGACGGCGTTGCCTGGTTCAATGACCGCCTCGGTGGCCTGCGCCAACTCGCCGAACGCCACGCCCTCGCCCTCGCCCGCCACGGCCTGGTGCGCGTGCTCTTCGCCGCTCGTCGCCATGCCGCCGAACACCGCCGCCTGCCCGCCTCGCTCGGCGATCTGGTGCCCGCCTACCTCGCTGCCGTGCCGATTGATCCCTTCACCGGCGAACCCTTCGTCTTCGATCCCGTGCGCGGCCTGATCTACTCGGCCGGTGCCGACTGCCTGTCGTCGAACGGCCGCGCCAGCCTGCCGCCGCTCAGCGACGACAACGAGCCGACCGTCCGGCTGGGCCGGATCGACTGAACCACTGGCGCACGCGCCGGTTTTGAGGCAGGTTGAAGGGTGCCGACTTCCCTGCATGACCTGGATTTCGACGAGCTGCGCGCGCGGCTCGTCGCCGACGGCCTGCGTCCGGCGCACGCGGCAACGCTGTGGAATGCCCTGCAGTTCCGCGCCGAGACGGATCCCGCCGCGCGGCCGGATCTGCCGCCGCCGCTGCAGCGCTGGCTGCAGGCCGGGCTCGGCGGCGAACTCACACTCGACCTGCCCGCGGTCGCCAGCCTGGTGCCGAGTGGCGACGGCCTGACCCGCAAGTACCTGCTGCGCCTGACCGACGGCCAGGAGATCGAAACCGTGGTCATGGGTTACACCGGCCGTCACACCGCCTGCATCAGCACCCAGGCCGGCTGCGCCATGGGCTGCGTCTTTTGTGCCACCGGCCAGATGGGTTTCGTCCGCCACCTGCGCCCGGGCGAAATCGTCGCCCAGGTCCTGCACGCCCGCCGCGTGCTGGCGGCCGAGGGCGCGCGCCTGCGCAATCTTGTGCTCATGGGCATGGGCGAGCCGCTGCACAACTACGACAACGTCATGAAGGCGCTGGCCATCGTCAGCGACACCCGCGGCAGCAACATCGGTCCGGCCAAGATCAGCATCAGCACCGTCGGCGTTGTGCCCGCCATCCGCCGGCTGGCCGAGGAAGATCGCCCCTACAACCTCGCCGTCAGCCTGCACGGCAGCGACGACGCCGAACGCGCCGCCCTCATCCCCGCCAACCAGCGCTGGCCGCTCGTCGAGCTGATCGGGGCCTGCCGCTTCTACGGCGAGCGCACCGGCCGCAAAATCTTTTTCGCCTGGACCCTCATCGCCGGGGTCAACGACACGCCCGCGCATGCCCGCCGCGTCGCCGCCCTGCTGCAGGGGCTCGACGCCCATGTCAACCTCATCCCGCTCAATGAAACTTCCGGTTATGCCGGCCGCGAAAGCGTCGAGGCGGCGGCGCAGGTGTTTCACGGCCTCATCCAGGAGGCGGGCATCCCCTGCACGATCCGCCAGAAGCGTGGCATTGATGTCGCTGCCGGCTGCGGCCAGTTGAAGGCCGAGCGACGCCGGCCCGCGCGCGTGGCAGCCCCCTGATCAGGCCGGCTCCCCGGCGCCGCGCACCCGCGCCAGCGCGGCACGCAGGCTGGCGGCGGCACGGGTGTCGGGCAGCAGGGATTCGTCGAGAGGCAGCGTCATCAGCCAGTGCCGCTGGCGTTCCTCGGCGGTGGCGCCGAGCGCGTCCCACCAGGCGCGCATGGCCAGGTTGTCGTTGAGCACGTGGCCGACCAGGCGACGGATGCCCAGCGCATGCGCGTGTTCCCAGAGCAGCGCCTGCAGCCAGGTGGCGACACCGCGGCCCTGGAATTCGTCGGCGACCGTGATCGACATTTCCGCTGCTCCGGCATCCTCGGCCAGGCGCCAGAACGAGGCGCCGCCAACGCCGGGCAGGTCGGCCCGCGCGCGGTGCAGCGCCGCCCAGGCGACGTGGTCCTGCTGGTCGGGCGAGCACAATGCTTCGATGAGGCGCGGATTGACGGCGCGCGCCCTTGTCCAGAAACGAAAGTAGGCGGACTCGGGCGACAGCCGGCGAATGGCTTCGGCGATGCGGTCGCGGTCGGCCGGGGTGATGGCGCGCAGGCGCAGCGGCGTGCCGTCGCGCAGTTCGATGTCGAAGACCTGGCCGGGATCGAAACTCACCCGGCTTCTGTGGCGTGCGTGGCGGCGAATGCAAGATCAGGCGTCGTCGCTCAGCCAGCGCTGGTAGAGGTAGGAGACGGCGAGCGCGACCAGGGCGACCCCGACCAGGGCGCCGACGCGCCAGCCGCTGTCGATGCGGGCGAGGTCGTGCAGGAACAGTTTCAGCACGGTCGCGCCGAGCAGGCCGATGCCGGCGTAGCGCGTGCCGGCGTGGCGCCGCCACAGGCCGAGCACGAGCAGGCCGAAGGCAAACAGCGCCCAGGCGAGGCTGTAAGTCATGTCGCGGGCGAGGTGACCGCCGAAGTCGAAGACGAAGACGCGCTGACCGGGGGCGGTGAAGGCGTCGGCGATCTCGAGGTTGAGTAGCAGGAAAAGCAGCACGCCGGCGAGGCTGCAGAAAAAAGCGCGCAGGTTGGCCTCACCCCAGAGATGGTGCGGCGGTTTCAGCCACGCCGCCGCGGCGAAGAGCGCCAGTGCCGCCAGGCTGTAGGTGTACAGCGGCCAGTTGAGGATCGGCAGCGCCCCGCGCACCAGATCGGCAGACACGGCGGGCAGCACCGCCAGACGGGCGAAGGCGATCACCAGCAGGGCCGCGCCGGTGGCGCGCAGGCCGGGGTGTGGCACACGCCCGAACAGCCAGCACAGGGCGGCGCCCTCGCAGGCCCAGCCGAGGGTCAGCCACTGCTTGTCGAACTGCAGCGGGAAGATCAGCGTCACGAAGAACAGGGCCGTGCCGCCAAACCAGGCCAGTTGACCGAGGCGCGCCGGGTTGTCGGGGCTGTGCCGGCGGTGCACGTAGGCAAAGCCGGCGGCGGGCAGCAGGGCGAAAGCGGCCGGCAGCAGGCCCATGACCTCGTTCGGCCAGGCGCGCACGATCACCTGATGCATCAGGCCGAAGCTGCCCAGACTGGCGGCAGCGGCGGTGATCCAGGGCAGGGTCTCGGTCGCGAAGCGGCGACGAAACACCCAGGCGAAGGCGCTGAAGACCGCGAGGAAACCGAGCTGCCAGGCGACGGCAAGTCCGGCTTGCTCCACCGCGAACCCGCGCTGCAGCCAGGCGGCCTGCAGGGCGATCACGCCGGCAAGGGCCGCCGGTGCCAGCACGGCCGCCCCACCGGCACGCACCAGACCGAGCAGGAAGACGACCAAGGCCAGGGCGAGCGCGAAGACCGGCGTCGGCTGGGCCAGCCGCAGTTCACCGGTCGCCACGATCAGCAGCAGGAAGGGCAGCAGGGCCGAACTGGCCGGCAGCAGCGAGGCGGTCGGAGCGTCGGGAAAACGCCGCGCCAGACGCTGACCGGCAAAGGCGAAAACGGTCGCACTGGCACCGACCAATGTCAGGAAGAGACCGAGCGGCAGTTCGGCGGATGATGGCGCGCCGAATAGCCAGAGGGCGATCGCCAGCAGGGTCAGCGCCAGGGCCGCCAGCACCGGCAGCAGGGCACCGGTCAACCAAGCCAGACCGATCACCAGCAGGTCGGCCAGCAGCAGGGCCGGCCATAGCGCCAGCCCCGGGTTCGGCAGGTTCAACACCGGCAGCAGCAGCAGGGACACGGCCAGCAGCGGCAGCCAGCCGGTCAGGGGCATGGGCTGACGGCGCTGCAGCCAGGCGGCGAAGGCGCTGTGCAGCACGCCGAAGCCAAGATAAACCGCGAGGGCCGGCAGCAGCAGGTCGGCAGTCAGGCTGTTTTGCGTCCAGATCAGCAGATGCAGGAAGGTCAGGGTGGCGGTGGCGGTTTGCACCCGGCGCAACGAGGGCTGCCAGGCGACCAGGCCGAGGGCGATGGCATTCAAACCGAGCACGAGGGTGTAGAGGACCCATGGCCGTGTGGCGATGCTGGTGACTTCCAGCCAGGTGAAGGCGATCAGCCCGCCGCCGGCGATCAGGCCCAGCGCGGCCCAGGCGGCGGCGAGCCCGGTTTCCCCGCGCCGGCGCATCCCCTCGGCGGCCAGGGCGAAGAGCAGGGGGAAGCCGAGCAGCAGGCCCACCGGCAGCCAGGTCGCCGCGCCGATGTCGTACTCCGAGGCGCGGAAAAATTGCGCCAGCCAACCGATCAGCAGGATCAGGGTGCCGGTGGCCGCCAGCGGCACCAGATGCGCCCAGCGTCGCCGCTGCGCCACGGCAAGCACGCCGAGGTCGAGCAGGGCGATGTAGCTGAACAAGGCGAACGGCCGGTCCTCGCCCGTCGAACAGAGCACGGGTGTCAGGAAACCGCCGAGCATGCCCAGCACCGCCACCACCTGGGCGTGATGACGCACGGCGATCATGAAGGCGACGGCGGTCACGGCCGACAGAAAGGCGAAGGTGACGGCCTGCAGGTGGAAGGGCGGGATGTGCCAGAGCGCATGGGCGGCGAAGGCGACCCCATAGAGGGCGACGATGCCCGTGGCGCAGAGGGTTTGCGCGAGAGGCGTCTGGCGCGGGTTGCGCTGCAGGCGCAGGCCGGCGCCGACCAGGCCGGCACCGACCGCCAGCCCGGTCCAGGTGCGCAGCGCCGGCGAGATCCAGCCGCGCTCCAGGCTGAGTTTGACGAAGAACAGGATGCCCAGGAAGAGCGCCAGGCCGCCGATCCAGGCAAAGAGCTTGGCGCCCATGAAACGCTCCATGTGCAGGGCGGGCTCTGCGGTCGGAACGGGGGCGGGCGGCGCGGATTGGGTGGCAGCGACCGGCACCGGCGGGGGGACACGGTCCGCAGGTTTCGGGATGTCTGGCTGCGGCGGTTGGACGGTGGGCGCAGCGACCGGCAGCGGCGGGGGCACAAGCACCGCTGGCGCGGGTTTTGCTTCCGCGGGCTCGGCGGGCGCCGCGGCGGACCGGGCTGGAGCGGGGGGCGGTGTGACCGCCGGGACTGCAGGTCGCGGCGCGGGGGGCTGGCCGGCCCGGCCGGCTTCTTCAAGATCAGCGACCCGGCGCACCAGCCGCTGCTCGCGGTCGAGGGCCAGCACCTGCTGCTCATGCAGTCGCTGCACCTCCTCGCCGAGTTCCCGGCAGCGTCCGCTGGCGTTGCTTGCGGAAATCAGGGCGACGAAGGGCAGGACGAGAAAGCCCAGTGCCAGGAGTAGAAAAAACACCTCGATCATGCCGGCAGTGTCTCAGGATTGGCGCGGCGCGGAAATCGATTTTTCCGCGGCGACCATTGAGAAAATGCATGGCCGGGCTGCCCGGCTGCAGCTAGGATGCCGGTTCCATCCCCCCACGCATCATGTACTACCTCGGCATCGACAGCGGCACCCAGAGCAGCAAGGCGATTGTGCTCGACCTCGACAGCGGCGCGATCCTGGCCAGTGGCCACAGCGCCTACGACCTGATCGAAGGCCTGCCGCCGGGACACCTGGAGCAGCACCCGCAGGCCTGGGTGGAGGCGGTGCGCGATTGCGTGCGCCAGTGCCTGGACCAGCTCGGCCAGGAGCGTTCGAAGATCGCCGGCATCGGCGTCAGCGGCCAGCAGCACGGGCTCGTCGCCCTCGGCGCGGATGACCAGCCAGTGCGGCCGGCCAAGCTCTGGTGCGACACCTCAACCCAGGCGCAGTGCGAGGAGATCGCCCATCACTTCGGCGGTCAGCCGGGTGTCATTGCCCTCGCCGGCAACGCCATGCTGCCCGGCTACACGATCCCGAAGCTGCTCTGGATGAAGCAGCGCGAGCCGGAAAACTTTGCCCGCACGACCTCGATCCTGCTGCCGCACGATTACCTCAATTTCTGGCTCACCGGCGTCAAGCGCATGGAGTTCGGCGACGCCTCCGGCATGGGCATTCTCGATGTGCGCACGCGCACCTGGTGCCGTGAGCTCTGCGACTACATCGACCCGCGCGTGCTGTCGATGCTGCCGCCGCTCGGTTCCTCGCGCGCCGTGCACGGTCGCCTGCGCCCGGAACTGGCGGCGGAATGGGGACTGTCGGCCGATGTCATCGTCAGCGCCGGCGGCGGCGACAACATGATGGGCGCCATCGGCACCGGCAACATCAAGCCCGGCGTCATCACCGCCAGCTTCGGCACCAGCGGCACGCTTTATGGCGTCGCGGATGCCCCGGTGGTGGACGGCCAGGGCGAGGTGGCGGCCTTCTGCGACAGCACCGACCAGTGGCTGCCGCTCGTTTGCACGATGAACGTCACCGTCGTCACCGAGCAGGTGCGCGAGCTGTTTGGCTGGGACTTGAAGCAGCTCGAGGCCGCGGTGGCCAGCGCCCCGGCCGGTGCCGATGGCGTCAGCTTCCTGCCCTACCTGAATGGCGAGCGCACCCCGAACCTGCCCAACGGCAGCGGCGTGCTGCACGGCCTGCGCACCACCAACCTGACGCCCGCCCACCTCGCCCGCGCCGCGGTCGAGGGCGCGACGCTCGGCCTTGCCTACGGCCTGAAGCGCTTCCGCGACCTCGGCATGAATCCCTCCGAGATCCGCCTGACCGGTGGTGGCAGCAAGAGCGGTGTCTGGCGCCAGATCGCCGCCGACTGCTTCAACGCCGAGGTTGTCACCCTCAGCACCAGCGAGGGCGCCGCGCTCGGCGCCGCCATTCAGGCCGCTCATGCGCGCGCCAATGAACAGGCCGAGACGACGAGCTACGACGAACTCTGCGCCCGCCTCGTCCGCCTCGACGAAACCACCCGCTGCAAACCCGACCCCGCGAAAGCCGCCCTCTACGCCGCCCAGCTCGAACGCCAGATGGACCTCACCGGCCGACTGAATCAGACGGGCTGGCTGTGAGGAGGCGGTTTTGGGCGATGAGGAGGAACGCTTGAGGTGTGCCACCAGAGGTGGGCACAGAAGTTCGGCAAAACGCGTCTGCACAGCAAGTGTTTGGCCTAGGGTCTATAAACATGCGATGATCAGATAACGCGTGAAGAAAATGATTGAATTGCGGAATCTTTTTCGCTTTGTGTAGTGAATCTCTTGAAATAATTCCCAGAGATTCACCTTCAATTTTTCGACGCCATGTCACTACGACACATCGGTAAACATTGGAATCACGTCGGCCACACCCTGCAACTGCTGGCCTTCATCTGCTTCATCGGCGGCAACACCCTGCAAGCGCACTACGTCCCGGATGCCTCCCTCCAGCCCGTGTGGCAGTCGGCCGATCCCGAACCCGAGAACGGACCTGATGGGGGTGACCCGGACCTCGACGGCCTGCCGAACTGGTATGAACTCTGGCTCGGCACCGACCCATACCTCTACGACACCGATTCCGACGGCATCAACGATGGCGACGAAGTCTTCACGACCGGGACCGACCCACTGAACTGGGATACGGATGGCAATGGCCAGAGTGATTTGGCCGACTTCTATGCCGCCAATCCTCCCGAAGAGAATCCTGGCATCACCGAGGAGGAAGCCGGGGCGACCAACTCGGACACAACGCCCCAGGACAGCGATGGCGACGGCCTCAGCGATGACTTTGAGGCCAACGTGTCCTTCACGGATCCCATCAACTGGGACACGGACGGCAATGGCCGCAGTGACTACGATGATCACTACTATCCCGTGACGGAGCCTGACTCCGACGGCGATGGCGTGTCCGACTGGGCTGAGACCAGCGATGGAACCGACCCCTACAGCGTGGACAGCGACGGCGATGGTTTGACCGATGGTGAGGAGCTTTACATCTATTCCACCGATCCCAACAATCCCCACAGTCTCAGCGGCCAGTTCACGGACTGGTACGTGGTGGACCTGACCGACAGCGACGGTGGCGGCATCCCTGACCGCATTGAGTCCTATTATGGAATGGATCCTTATGACGCCAATGACGACCTCTATGGCGATCTTGACGGCGACAGTGTTTGCAATCTGGACGCCTACCACCAGGGTTGGAGCCTGGACGCCAACATTCCGCAGAACTACGACCGCGATGGCGATGGCATGACCGATGTCTGGGAAACCTCCTACGGGCTCAATCCGGACGATTCCAGCGACGCCTCACAAGACCCGGACGGCGACGGTTACGACAACCTCGCCGAATTCCAAAACGGGACAGACCCGTGGGTGGCGGATGACTGGAATACCGATCCTGAAACTGATGGTGACAATGGATTTTTAGAGGTGGAGGAGGCCTCGAATGAGGAATCGATCAGCTATGAGTTGGAGCAATCTGAACAGGAGGTGGAAGATGCTATATTCGGTTTTGAAAGTAACGAGGATGCAATTATAGCTGGGATCGAATTAGGGGTGCTTGTGGGTAGTTGCATAGCGGGAGGTGGGGTTGTGGGATTGGTATGTCTTATTGTCGGTGGAGTGATATGGGGTTATAATTATGGAGATGAGATTGGAATAACCCCTTTGCCATAATGTTGAATCAACAACCATGAAAATTAAGTTTTTCAAAGCCCGAGTCTTCTTCATTCTTGTTGCAAGTGGTCTGGCTGTTTACCAAGCCTATCACTCAAAGAACCCCTGGCTTCTCATCTTCATTGCACTCTCCCAGGTCGTGATGATGGCTAGAGATTACAGGAATGTCCAGCGCGGCGGTGCGTTGCGGAAATGAGATGCCATCAATGTGCTGCTTCGAATCCACCCGTGAAAAGCCGGGGCAGTGATGGAGATCGTCTTTGTCATGAGCGACCGCGAGGATCGCGTGAAGGGCCGTGTCACCTTCCATCAGCTCAGTCGCTTTTTCCTGCATCTCGGCTGTCGCGACGCGCTTTATCTGGACGGGGACATCTCTGAAATGATGGATCGCTCCACCCGCCTGCCCGCCGATGCGGCCGAGCGCCCGACCAACACCTTCGCCGCGATGTTCGTGCTGGTGGAGTGAAGCGCAAAAGACTTGCCAACAAGGCCCTCCAGGAGGTGAAATGCGCCATGAGCTTGCTGACCCGCCGTCACTTCCTTGTCACCAGCGCTGGCATCTTTCTGGCCCGTCGCTCCTCAGCGCTCAATGCAAGCCCGGCATGGAAGGACAGGCTGGAGGCCATCCGTTCCCAGCAGGGTTTGCCGGGACTCGGGGCGGCCATCGTCACTCCGCAGGGCTGTCAAAGCCTGGCGGTGACCGGGGTGCGCAAGAAGGGCGACAAGCCGCCCGTGACGCCCGAGGACCTGTGGCACCTGGGTTCCAACACCAAGGCGATGACAGCCACCCTCGCCGCCATCGCGGTGGAGGAGGGAAAACTGCGTTGGGACAGCACCCTCGGCGAGGTCTTCCCCCGGCAGAGAGACCTGAAAAAATCGCCGCTTGCCCAAGCCACCCTCACCCATCTGCTCAGCCATTGGTCCGGCCTGCCCGCCAATGCTCCCTGGGGCACGCTCATGCTCGGCGGTGGCAAAGTGCAGGACCAGCGCGAAGCCGCCCTCGAACTGGCTGCCCGCACGCCGAATCTGCCTGCGCCCGGGCAAAAGCACGAGTATTCAAACTTCGGTTATGCCCTCGCCGGACACATGCTGGAGGAGGTGTGGAATGCCTCCTGGGAGGATCTCATGCGCCGGCGCTTGTTCGCTCCGCTGGGCATTCAGAACGCGGGTTTTGGCGGCACTGGCAAGCCGAACAGGATCGACCAGCCCTGGCCGCACAATGGCAAGGGCGAGCCGATGCCGCAGAACGGACCCTTGGTGGACAATCCCGCCGTGCTCGGCCCCGCCGGCACGGTGCACATGAGTCTGACGGATTGGGGGCTCTTCGTGGCCGAGCACCTGGCGGGTCGCGCGGGCCGGGGCCGGCTGTTGAAAACCGCTGCCGCCTACCAGCGCTTGCACACCGCCACCCAGCCCGGGGAAAACTACGCTTACGGTTGGATTGCGGTCGAGCGTCCCTGGGGCGGCAGGGTGCTCAATCACGCAGGCAGCAACACGATGAACCGCAGCGTCGCCTGGCTGGCTCCAGAGAAGGGCTTCGCCGTGATCGCCTGCACCAACACCGGTACCGAAGCCGCCAACCAAGCCCTTGACGACGTCGCCGGCCTGCTGATCCAGGCGCATCTCAAGGCTGGTGCCTGAGGCGCCGCCCTCTACAGCAACTCCGCCACGAACCGGCCGGGATCAAAGGGCTGGAAGTCCTCGGCTTTTTCGCCGAGGCCGATGAAGCGGGTGGGGATGCCGAGTTCCTGCTGGATGGCGACCAGCACGCCGCCCTTGCCGCTGCCGTCGAGCTTGGTGACGATGACGCCGGTGAGGGGGATGGCCTTGTGGAATTCACGCGCCTGCTGCAGGGCGTTGCCGCCGGTGGTGGCATCGACCACGAGCAGCACCTCGTGCGGCGAGGTGGGGTCCTTGCGGCCGAGGATGCGGTGCACTTTTTTCAGTTCCTCCATGAGGTTGTGCTTGGTGTGCAGTCGGCCGGCGGTGTCGCAGAGCAGGTAGTCGGCGCCGGTGCGGCAGGCGAGGTCGTAGGCCTCAAAGCAGACTGCCGCCGGATCGCCGTTGGGCGGGCCCTTGACCATGGGGATGTGGAGTCGCTGCGACCACACCTCCAACTGCTCAACCGCCGCCGCGCGGAAAGTGTCGGCCGCGGCCAGCACGACCTTTTGGCCGTGGTCGTGCAGGTGCTTGGCGAGCTTGGCGGTGGAGGTGGTCTTGCCGGTGCCGTTGACGCCGACGATGAGCAGGACCTTGGGCCGGCCGTCGAGTGGGGTCAGGGCGGGCACCTGCGCCGGCAGGATGGTTTTCACATGCTCGCGTGCCACCTGGACGATGTCGGCCCCGTGCAGCTTGCGGCCCTGGGCCTTGAGATCGTCGACAATGCGCAGCGCCAGGCGCGGGCCGAGGTCGCCGGCGACGAGGGCGGCCTCGAGGTCATCCCAATCGATGTCGGGTTTGGTGAAGCGCTGGAGGAGGGATTTGAAAAAGCCGGCCATGGTGGGTGCGAGCCTTCTGCATAGGCGGGATTCGCCCGCCTGCCAGCGCGAATGGCTGTGTCAGAGACCGGCCAGGTCGACTTGCGCCTCGAGGGCGGCGCCGTCGAGCAGGTGTGTGACCAGATGCTGCGCCAGCCAGGGGGCGCGCAGCACGCCCTTGGAGGCGAGGCCGCTGAAGCAGGCCTGGCGGGATCGCCCGGGCAGGCGGCCGAGCAGGGCTTCGCGGCCGCGCACGATGGGTCGCACGGCGGTCTGGCGGTCGGTGATGCGGAAGTCGACCCGCAACAGGTCGCGCAGCTTTTGTTCCAGCCCGGCCAGCGCTTCCGGCGAGGGCGTGTGCGGATCGGTGAAGGGCACCTCGTAGGTCGGGCCGGCGCGCAGGCTGCCGTCGCCGCGCGGCACCAGCCAGCAGGCGCCGCTGATGACGCGGCTTTCCCCGCGGGTGTCGGCCTGCACGGTGAGGATGCTACCGCGCGCCGATTGAAAGGGCACGTCGGCCAGTTCGGGCCGCTGCGCCGCCTGCCAGCCGGTGCACCAGATGGCGGCGGCAAACTCAGCGTCGCCCCAACGCACGGTAGCCGGTGTCTCGTCGATCGACTCGACCTCGCCCGTGCGCCAGCAGCCGGCCGCTGCGAAAAAGGCGCGACTGGCCTGCAGGTAGGCGGCCGTGTCGAGCCAGCCGCCGGGGCGCTGTTCGAAGCCGCCAAAGGGCTGGGCAAAGACCTCCGGATTCACCAGCGGCTCGACCGGCGGTTGCAGGTAGGGGGCAAACTCCGGGCGATGGCAGCGCTTGGCCCAGAGTCCGGCCTGCCACTCGCTGCGCAGCAGGCGCACGACCGGGGTTTCATGGTAAAAGGTGCGACCGAGCCGTGTCTCCAGGCCGCGGTAAAAGGCGACGGCCTCCGCGTGCAGCAGGGCATAACGCCAGCTCAAACCGAGCCGCATGCCGGTGATGGGCGTCACCAGACCGGCGGCGATTTTTGAGGCGGTCACCGGCGCGTCGCGGTCGACCAGCAGAAAGGGCTGGCCGCGCTCCCAGAGTCGCCAGGCCAGGGTCGTGCCGGCAAGACCGCCGCCGAGAATGAGGAAGGGCCTCATGACAGGTCACCCGGCGCGGCGGGCAGGGCAGAGGGCGGGGCAGCGGCGAACATGCGGCAGGGTAGGGGCGGAGGGAGCCGTGGACAACGTGAGAAAGATGCGACAGGCCGCAACGTAACTGGCATGCCAGTTGCATGCCATGAAATCTGCCCCTCCGCCCGTTCGTCTCCAGTCGCGCGCCTACGCGGAACTGCGCCGTCTCATCACCTCGGGCGAATTCCCGCCCGGCAGCTTCCTCTCGGAACGCCAGCTCGCCGCCCAACTCGGCATGTCGAAAACGCCGGTGCACGTCGCCTTGGAGCGACTGGAAGCCGAGGGCTTTGTCACCATCTCCGCCCAGCAGGGCGTTGTGGTGCGCGGTCTCAGCGTCGAGGACATCGTCGATCACTATGAGCTGCGTGAGGCGGTCGAATCCTGGGTGGTACGCCGTTTGGCCGGCCGCCTGAAGCCGGCCCAGGCGGAAGAGCTGCAGGCCAACCTCGCCCATCAGCGCCGTGCCCTGGTGGGAAACGATCTGCGCGAGTTGATGCGTCTCGACGAGCAGATGCACTACCTGCTCGCCAGCTATCTGGGCAATCGCGAGATCCTCTCGACCATGGAGCGGCTGCGCGACAAGATTCATCAGGTCATCCTGCGGGTCACCGACAGCGACCGCGCCCGCCCGGCGGAATCCACCGCCGAACACGAGGCCTTGGTCGCCGCGCTGCTGGCCGGTCGTGCCGATGACGCGGCCCGCCTCATGATCGAGCATCTTGAAGCCGGCAAGCGCCGCATCCTCAACCCCGAACGTTTTGCCTGAGATGCGCGCAGGGTGGCTCCAACGTGTGTCGGGTCGGCGGCCGCCAAGTCGCGGATGGGCCGGCATGGCGCGCCCCTGTTGGGGCTTGCCGCAACTGCTGCTCCTCGGCGTGGCGACATCACTCAACGCCGCCCCCGATTTCAACCGCGACATCCAACCGATCTTCGAAGCGCACTGCCTGAAGTGCCATGGGCCCGACGAACAAAACGGCGGCCTGCGCTACGACCGCAAGTCCGGCGCCTTGGTCCAGGCGGATTCGGGCCAGGCCGCTCTGGTTCCCGGCGATCCTGAACGCAGCGGCCTGCTTCAGCGCATCACCTCCACGCACAAGACGGAACGCATGCCGCCGAAGGGCGAGCGCCTGTTGCCCCAGCAGATCGCCTTGCTGCGCGACTGGATTGCAGCCGGCGCGCCCTGGCCGGAGGAACCCGTCGCGGTGGCCGAGACCCAGCCCAGCTCCACGCACTGGGCCTTCCAGCCCGTCGCCGAACCCCCGATCCCTGAGGTGCGCGACAAAACCTGGCCGCTCAACCCCATCGATCATTTCATCCAGGCGAAACGTGAGGCCGCCGGCCTGACGCCCGTTGCCGATGCAGAACCCGAGGTGCTGGTGCGACGGCTTGCGTATGCCCTGACCGGCCTGCCGCCGGAACGCTACGGCCTTGCGACATCAAGTGTCGACCTGGCCGCCGCCACGGAAACCCTGCTCGCCAGTCCGCACTACGGCGAGCGCTGGGCGCGCCACTGGCTCGACTGGGTGCGCTATGCCGACACCGCTGGCGACAACTCCGACTACCCGATCCCGCAGGCACGGTTGTACCGCGATTACGTCATCGAGTCGTTCAACAAGGACCTGCCCTACGACCGCTTTCTCACCGAGCAACTCGCCGGCGACCTGCTGCCTGCCGCGAATCAGGCCGAGAAAAACCGTCAGACCGTTGCCACCGGCTACATCGCCTTGTCGCGTCGCTTTGGTTCCCTCATCGAGCGCTACCCCTGGCATGTGACGATCGAGGACACGCTCGACAACCTCGGTCGCACGGTGATGGGTCTGACCCTGAGCTGCGCGCGTTGCCACGATCACAAGTTCGATCCGATCCGCATGCGCGATTATTACGGGCTGTATGGCATCTTCGCCAGCACGCGCTACCCGCAGCCCGGCCTGGAGTTGTTCAAGGCCCAGCACCACTTGGTGCCACTGGTGCCGGAGGCGGAAGTCGCTGCCAAACTCGCGCCGTTTGCCAAGGAAACGGCCCGTCTCGAGGTCGAACTCGACAAGCTGCTGGCGGAATGTGAGGCCATGGCGCGCGACAATGCCGCCCGCGAACGCACGGATTCCCTGGCCGAACAGCGCCAGCGCAAGGAGGCGTTCGACCGTCTTCTCCTGCGCGTGCGCAAGGCTGGCGAGGCCCTGGCCGCGCATCTGAAAAAGCGGCCGGTGCTGCCGACCGCCTACGCTGTCAGCGAGGGGCGTCCCGGCAACGCCCGAATCCAGTTGCGCGGCGAACCCGAGCGACCCGGCGCGGAGGTGTCGCGCAAGTTTCCCGACATCCTCGGCGGGCAAACCCTTCCACCCGAGATCGCCGCAAAGACCAGCGGTCGCCTGCAGTTGGCGCAGTGGATCACCGATCCGAACAATCCCCTGACCGCCCGCGTCATCGTCAACCGCGTCTGGCAGCGCCACTTCGGCCGGGGTTTGGTGGCCACGACCAGCGACTTCGGTCTGCGCGGTGAGTCGCCCAGCCATCCCGAGCTGCTCGACTGGCTCGCCAGCGACTTCCTGCGCCATGGCAGTTCCCTCAAGCACCTGCATCGTCGCATTCTCGCTTCGCGTACCTGGCGCATGGCGTCTGTCGACAGCGAGGACAACCTCGCGTCCGACCCCAACAACACCCTGTATTGGAAGTTCAACCGTCAGCGCCTCGATGCCGAGTCGCTGCGCGACACCCTGCTCCTGCTCGGGGGGCGGCTCGACCTGGCGCCGCCGCAGGAAGCCTTCCCATTCCCGCCGATGAAGGACTGGGGTTTCACCCAGCATCATCCCTTCAAGGCGGACTACCCCAGCGACAAGCGCAGCATCTATCAGATGACCAAGCGCCTGACCGCCTCGCCCTACCTGCAGACCTTTGATGGCGCTGATCCCAACGCCTGCACGGCCGTGCGCGACAGTTCAGTCACCGCGCTGCAGGCCCTGCATTTCCTCAATGACGCCAGCGTGCATGACGCCGCACAGGGCCTCGTGAAGCAGTTGCTGCAAACCCCGCGCCCGGACGAGGCGCAGCTCGTGGTCCTGCACCATCGCCTGTTCGCCCGCGATCCCGACCCCGAAGAGCAAATCCTGCTGCTCCGCCACCTCAACACCCTGAAGCAACAAACCGCAGACTCTGCCCAAGCCTGGGCTTCTTTGACGCGCTCCCTGCTGCGCACGAATGAGTTCCTGTACCTCGACTGATTCCATGAGCCTCACCCGCCGTTCCCTGCTCGCCCGCAGCCCGCTGCTGCTGCCCGGGGTGCTCTCCGAGTTGCTCGCCGCGGAGGATCCGCTGGCGCCGCGGCGAGCGCACACGCGTGCCCGGGCGAAGCGCCTGATCATGATCTACGCCACCGGTGGCGTCTCCCACATCGACACCTTCGATCCCAAGCCGATCACTCAAGGCCGTGACGGCCAGGGGCCCGACAAGCTGATGG
>CAZSBO010000003.1:64103-65244 GCA_964605265.1 uncultured Prosthecobacter sp. | reverse complement strand
CGGCAAGCTCAACGTCATGGTGCTGAAGCAGCGGGCCGAGGCGCGGCCGACCCACGTCCTGCTGCGCGGGGTCTGGGACAAGAAGGGCGAAATTGTGCCCCCCGGCGTGCCCGAGGCAGTGGCGCCTTGGCCGGCGAACCTACCTGCGGATCGACTCGGCTTGGCGCGCTGGCTGACCTCGTCCGACAACCCATTGACGGCCCGCGTCGTCGTCAACCAGCTCTGGCAGCTGCTGTTCGGTGCCGGGCTCGTGCGCACGCCGGACGATTTCGGCCTGCAGGGCGAGCGACCCACCCATCCCGAGTTGCTCGACTGGCTGGCGGTGGAATTCCGGGACAGCGGCTGGGATGTGAAACACCTGCTCCGCCTCATCGTCACCAGCCAGACCTACCGCCAGGATTCGGCGCGCCGGCCGGGCCTCGACGATCCGGACAACCGCCTGCTCGGCCGCGGCGCCCGTTTTCGCCTGCCGGCCTGGATGATCCGCGATGGTGCCCTCGCCGCCGCCGGCCTGCTCAATCCCGCAGTCGGCGGTCCGCCGGTGCGACCCTACCAGCCCGAGGGTGTCTGGGAGGAGATCTTCATGGGTCGCTTCACCTATGAGCCGAGCGAAGGCGCCGCGCAGTTTCGTCGCACCCTTTACGCCTTTTGGCGCCGCAGCAGCGCGCCGACCTTCCTGTTCGACAGCGCCCAACGCCGCGTCTGTGAGGTTGCCGTGGCGCGCACCAACACACCGCTGCAGGCCCTGACGCTGTTGAACGACGGCACGATCCGCGAGGCCGCCCAGGTGCTGGCGACGCAAGCGCAGGCCGCAGCGAAGGACAGCGCCGGGCGGATCGATTTCCTCGCCCGCCGCATTCTGTCGCGTCCGCTCGAAGCCCCTGAGCGCGTCGTGCTCGAACGCGAGCTGGTGCGTGCCCGCCAGCATTATCAGGCGCACCCCCGCGATGCAGAAAAATTGCTCCGCCATGGACAGTCGCCGCCGGTGGCCCAGCCCGAACTCGCTGCCCTTTGCCTGGCCGCCGGCCTGCTCTTCAACCTCGATGAAGCCATCACCCATGAATGAGGCCGCCCTCGACGTGACCCGCCGCTATTTCCTTGGTCGCTGCACCGGCCTGCCTTTCGGCGCGCTCGCGCTGGC
>CAZSBO010000003.1:0-64003 GCA_964605265.1 uncultured Prosthecobacter sp. | reverse complement strand
AAGGCCAAGCGCGTCATCTTCCTCACCCAGTCGGGCGGTCCCTCGCAGCTCGAACTGTTCGATCCCAAGCCCGGACTGCGTCAGTGGGCCGGCACGGAGCTGCCGGAGTCCGTGCGCCAGGGTCAGCGCCTGACGACGATGACGGCGAACCAGAAGCAGCTCATTCTGCCCGGCATCACCCGCTTCTCACGGTACGGTCAAAGCGGTGCCGAACTCGGCGAATGGCTGCCCCACCTCGGCACGGTGGCCGATGACCTCTGCTTCATCCGGTCGATGCACACCGACCAGATCAATCACGCGCCGGCGATGACGCAGTTCCTCACCGGCCATCAATTGCCCGGCCGACCCAGCCTCGGCGCCTGGGTCAGCTATGGGTTGGGCAGTCCGAACCGCAACCTGCCCGACTTCCTCGTGCTCATCTCGCGCATGCAGCGGCCGAGCGACCAGCCTCTCTACGACCACTACTGGGGCAGCGGCTTCCTGCCTTCGCGCTACCAGGGCGTCAAGCTGCGCAGCGCGCGTGATCCGGTGCTGTACCTGAACGATCCCGAGGGCCTGCCGCGCGAGCTGCGCCGCGGTCAGCTCGACGGGCTCGCCGAACTCAACCAGCGGCGCTACGAGCAGACTGGCGATCCGGAAATCCTGACCCGCATCCGCCAGTATGAAATGGCCTACCGCATGCAGGCCAGCGTGCCCGAGCTGACCGATCTCAGCGATGAGCCCGAGCATGTCTTTGAGATGTATGGGCCGGATTCCCGGCGGCCGGGCAGTTATGCGGCCAACTGCATCCTCGCCCGCCGCCTTGCCGAGCGCGGCGTGCCCTTCATCCAACTTTTCCACCCCGACTGGGATCACCACAGCCGCCTGCCGAGCTGGTGCGTCGCCCGCTGCCGCGACACCGACCAACCCAGCGCGGCGCTGATCAAGGACCTCAAGCAGCGCGGCCTGCTCGACGACACCCTCGTCGTCTGGGGCGGCGAGTTCGGTCGCGGCGTGGCGGGTCAGGGCCAATGGGACAGCCCCGAGGCCGGGCGCGACCATCACCCGCGCTGTTTCACGATCTGGATGGCCGGCGGCGGGGTTCGCCCGGGAACGACCTACGGCGCCACCGACGAGTTCAGTTACAACATCGCCGAAAACCCGGTCCACGTCCGCGACCTGCATGCCACGATCCTGCACCAGCTCGGCATCGACCACGAGCGCTTCACCTTCCGCAGCCAGGGCCTCGACTTCCGCCTCACCGGCGTCGAGCAGGCGCGCGTGGTGAAGGGCATTCTGGCGTGAGGTTCACCGTGCCGGTTTCAGTCTGTGGCCGCCATGGAAGGCAGGGGAAAACGGAGGGGCCGGGTCTCACGGTCTGCTGGCGGTGTCCGTCAAAAACAAAACTGTGACAGCAGGCTGAAAGTCAGCCTCACTGTCACAGCCAGCCCGGCGGTTAAGACCGGTCTTGTGGGTTTTGCGGAGGGATTGAAGCGGGTTGCGCGCCGACCGTTTTCCGGACGGCCGTTCACGCTGCAGGCTAGGTTACTTGGAAGCGAGTTCCTTGGCGTGTTCGAGATGGGCCTTGAGCGCGGGAAGCATCTTCTGGGCCCACATTTTCAGGTCGTTGTCCTTGGCGTCCTTGGCGGTTTCTTCAAAGTTGCCGACGCATTTTTTGTGACCGCTGGTCACTTGATCGAGGAATTCCTTGTCGAAATCCGCACTCTCGGTCTTTTCCAGTTTCTGGAAGTTCTCGGCGTGCTTGGGGTCGATCACGGCGGAGAGCTCCACGCCCTTGATGGCCGCGAGCTTGGTCAGTTCCTCGTTGGCCTTGGTGTGGTCGGTGACGATCCCCTCGGCGAAGGCCCTGACGTCCGCGCGGACGGCCTTCTGTGCGCCGAGTCCGGCCAGTTTGACGACGGCCATGCCGGCGGCAGCTTCCTGTTTGACGAACTTCGCGTCAGCGGCGTCGAGGGTGCTCTGGTTTGCCGACATGCTGTTGAAGGCAAAGGTCAGCGCCGCGCAAAAAGCGAGTGTGATGGCGGAGAAGCGGGTGATGGATATGTTTTTCATGGGTGGGTTGTGTTTGTTTTTGATGATCTGGTTTCTTGTCAACGGCGGCATGCTAGGCAGCGCGCGGGGCATCCGCCATGGGGGCTAACCCCACTCTGAAGAAAGGCCCTGTCCGCGCTGGCCCGGCAGTCGCTCAGCAATTGCAGTCGGTGCAGGATTTCCGGATGGCTTTTTCCACCGCTTCACGGGTTTCTCCCGTGCGCTTTTGGATGCGGCCGAGCAGTTCGTCCTCTTTGCCTTCGAGGTATTGGAGGTCATCGTCGGTGAGGTTGGCCCACTTTTGTTTGAGGGTTCCCTTGACGATGTTCCAGTCACCCTTGATTTCGAGTTTTGTCATATGTGTGTACGGTTGGCGGATGTTGATGTGATGTTCGAATGCGAGTCGTGAAAACGAGGCTCATGAAAATCACATCTGGAGCATGGCTCTGACGCGCTTGCTTCGCCATGGGGTGTGTCCCCACCTTCCATCATGATCGCAATCGCCCGGGCGGCGTGATTCCATCAGGAGGTCTTGGCCGCTGCGTCCGCCCCCAAATTCGAAACCATGAACCCTGCAACCGTTTCACGGGTTGCAGGGCTGTCAGGGGAGCGAGAGCCGGTGCGCTGGCTGGGAAATCAGGTGCAGCCGCGCAGCATGAAGACAACAAGCAGGACGGGAACGGGGATGCCCAGCAGCCACAGGAGCGCCCACCCGATCTTGCCGGCGCTCACTTGGCGTGTGAACCGTGTTTTCATTGGGGCCTTTCGATGGGAGATGTCCTGCCTTTTAGGTGTTGGCGGACGTGGTGATGGCACCGCGTTGTTTTGCCGCCGGCTTTTTGACGGACGCATCCGCCGCGTCTTCGGCGTCGGTTTCATCCAGCGCCTCGTCGTTGCTGCGCGTCAGGGCCAGGTCGGTCAGACAAGCATTGGCGGCCTTTTCCTCGTTGAGGATTTCTTCCAGGAGGTCGGCCGCCTTCTGGTTCCCGAGCCGGCACGCCCACTCGTGCAGGCAGCCATAGGCCGCGATCTCGTAGTGTTCGACTTTCTGGGCGGCCGCGATCAATGCCGCGTTGATGGCCGGCGAGCCTGCATATGCCTCCGCGATTTCGTCGCCTTCCTCCAGCAGGCCGATGGTGGCCTTGCAGGTTTTGCCCGTGGCTTTGCGGTCGAAGCATTCGAAGATTTGCGCGACCTTCGTCACATGGTCTTTGGTTTCCTCCAGGTGGGCGAAAAAGGCCTCCCGCAAGTGGGTGCAGGTGGCGGCCTTGGCCATTTTGGGCAAAGCTTTGACGAGACGCTGCTCGGCGTCATAAATGTCTGCGAGTTCACCGAGGAATAGATGTTGAAGTGTTTTCATTTGCGTTGGTAATTTGAGTTTGAATGGATCAAGGAGGTTCCTGCGGACGGGCCTTCCCGGCCGCAGGAGTGGAGGGGCTTAGGCCGCGCGATGGCCGGCCAGGCTCTCGGTCGGATACGCGAGATGCACCGTGTCGCTGCCGTCGTCGGGTGTGGATGCTTCACCCGTGGTGCAGATGTTCTCTGCCCCGGCATGGGTGAAGATGTCCCTGGCGCAGGTGATTTCTTCCGGGTTTGCCGTGTGAACCGAAATGAGGATGTTGCCGTCCTGCAGCTTGCCCTCATAACGTTTGGCCTCGATTTCAGGAATGCCCAGGCCGATCAAACCACCGGTGATGCCGCCGACTGTCGCACCAATCGCGGCACCGCTGAGCGCGGCCATGATCGGGCCGGCGGCGATGAAGGGTCCGACGCCCGGAAGGGTCAGAGCGCCAATGCCGGCGATCCAGCCCAACGCGCCGCCGATGACGCCACCGGTGCCTGCGCCGGTGACAGCTCCCTCGGGAGCCTTGGTGCTCTTCTCGTGGGCAAAATCGCGGTTGGTGGATGAGTCGGCAAACAACGCCGAGATGTCGTTGCCGGAGAAGTGGGTGTCCTTGAGTTGATCGACGATTTGATCAGCCTGGAGGCGCGAGGTGGCGATGCAGAAGACGGATTTTTTGGACATGATGGTTGGGCTTTCTTGGGGTGGGTTTTGTTTTGCCGACAGGATTTTCCGGCAACGGCAGCACGCTAAAACCCGCACGGCCAAGCCACCATGGGGTGAAACCCGGTTCTTCACCTCGCCTGGCCACTTCACGATCCAGGCATCTTCGGAGTCGCCCGGCGTTTCACGTGGTCAGCCTGCTGGAAAACGCCATGCCGATCTTGGCGGCGGCGGAGCGGAACGGGCGGCCGAGTTTTTCTGCAGCCTGTCGGGCAGGCCGCTCTCGTGGTTGCCGTCTCCAGGCCGAATCAATGGAGTGTTCACCCAATGGTTGTTTGAGCGCGGTCCGCCATGCTGGCGCGCATATGATGAACAACCGGCTCTTTGGTGCGACCCTACGGGTCTTGGGTGGGATGCTGGGGGTGTGTTGTTTCACGGGCTGCACTACCCCGGCACAATGGCAGTTGGAGCGTGCGCGTGAGCATGCCTTCATCGCCTACTGGCCGCCACCAGCGGGCAGCACCGGACTGCGGCTGGCGGTCAAGGACAACATTGACATGCAGGGCAGGGTCACCTCGGCGGGATCAGAGTATCTGGCCAGGCACGGCAGCCCGGCGACACGCGATGCGACCTGCCTGGCACTGGCACGGGAACGAAACGTGCAGATGGTCGGGAAAACCAATCTGACGGAGCTTGCGATCACGGTCTCCGGCAAGAACAGCTTCTTCGGCACGCCGAAAAGCCGTCTGGATGGTAGGAACCAGGTGATCCCAGGAGGTTCATCAAGCGGATCGGCGATGGCGGTCGCTACAGGCATGGCGGATGTGGCGTTCGGCACGGACACGGGCGGCTCGATCCGTGTGCCGGCGGCCTGCTGCGGGGTTTACGGCTTGAAGACGACCTTCGGCCTCGTTTCCACCCAGGGCGTTTTTCCCATCTCCCCCAGGCATTTGGACACCGTCGGGCCCATGGCTGGCAACATCCGCGATTTGGCCCAGGGCATGGACCTGTTGCAGCGAGGCTTTGCGGCGCGCTACCAGCAGGCTGTTGCGGACAAGCCCCTGGCTCGCCACATCACCATCGGGCGTCTTTATGTGGATGGCACGGACCCTGCGATCGACCGTGCCATTGATGCGGAGCTGGCAGCTAAGCATTTCAAGGTCATCAGGCTCCACAAAGGCTTCCAGGCCAAATGGAAGCAGGCGGAGGAGGACGGCAAGGTGGTGGCTTTGGGCGACACCTGGCAGAATGATCGAAAGTATGCCAGCCTGAAGGGCGTGAGCCTTTTGACGAAGCTTGTGATCCTGTCGGGCGAGATCGAGTATAAAGGCGACTACCAGGCGGCGCTGAAGCGGAAAGCCGCATGGCAGCGTGAACTCCGCCGCACCTTCAAGCGGGTGGATTTCATTGCGGTGCCGACCCTGCAAGGTCTGCCGCCAAAGATGCCCTTCTGGGGATCGGACGCGGTGTTTGAATGGCGCGTGTTCGACATGCAAAACACCGTGGCCGTGAATTTCGCGGGCAATCCCGCCCTCGCGGTGCCAATCGCGATGCCAGCCCGAGGCAGGGCCGTTCCTGTGACCAGCCTGCAGCTTGTCGGGCCGCGCCTGAGCGAGGCAGAACTCATCAACGCAGGCAGGCTCATCGAAAACAAATTTTAATGTCATGCACCTTTCCCCTTCACTCATCCTCACCGCCCTGCTGCTCATCGGCCCGGCCATCCGCGCCCAATCCGTGAATGAACGGATGGAGAATGGCGACGCCTTTGACCGCACATTCCAGGCTGACCGGGCGCTCCAGCATTATCTGCCCGCCGAGAGGCTGGAGCCGCGGAATGTGCCGCTGCTGCTGCGCATCGCGCGGCAGTATCGCCACCTCATGACCGAGGCCTCGTCGAACTCGGAGAAACTCCGCCTCGGTGGCATCGCGCTCGGCTATGGACAGCGTGCAGCGGCACTCGCGCCGAAGGATTCCGAGGCACAGCTCTCCCCCGCCATCACCTACGGCAAGATGCTGCCGCTTCAGGGCAGCAGGGAGCAGGTGGACGCCGCGCCGCGCATCAAGGCGGGTGCCGACAAGGCGATCCGACTCGATCCACGCAACGACGTGGCCTGGCATGTGCTCGGTCGCTGGCACCAGGAGCTCGCCAACATCGGAAGCGCCAGGCGTGCACTGGGCGCTCTCATCTACGGCAAGCTGCCCACGACCACGAACGAAGCTGCCGTTGCCTGCTTTGACAAGGCCATTGTCATCAATCCGAACCGCCTGCGTCACTACATCGAACTCGGACGCACCTACGCTCAGATGGGCAAAACCGCCGAAGCGCGGCGATTCATCAAGAAGGGCATGTCGATGCCCGACATCGAGCATGATGATCCCGAATTGAAGCAGCGGGGCCGCGAGGCTCTGGCAAAGCTGCCGTGACGCAGACGAGCTTTCCAGGCCGTTCTCGGCATTCACCTCACCACCCATTCTGATCCGCAGGCCTGACTGGACGAAGTCCGTCAGCCGCACGCAGCGCTTGCGGATCGGGACTCACGACCGAAGTCGGCAGATCCGCCAGCGTTCCATCAATGAAGGTGTGATGCCAGAGCTGCGTCGCAACGACCGCCGCGAGTCCCATCTCCACCGAGAGGCGCGGCAATGAGCCGGCGCGCAGCTCGCGAAACGCCTTCCGCCAGTGCCGAACCTCGGCGCCATCGAAGTAGCCGGTGCGACGCAGCGATTCCTCGCTGAGCAGTTCACGGACAAAGCCTGGCTCGGGATCGATGTGGAAGCTGTCGAGCGGCGCCCTGAAGATGACCTTGTGCCTGCGGGCGATCTCTTTGGGCAGCCAGCGCTCGGCGACAAGACGCAGCAGATGCTTGTCACGGAAGCCGTTCAGCTTCCAGCGCGGATGCAGCCTGGCGGTGAAGTCGAAGACCTCTTCATCGAGGAACGGATAGCGCACCTCGACCGAGGAGTGCATCGCCACGCGATCCCCTTTCGCTTGCAGCAGGTGCCCGGCCAGAGTGACCCGCGCACCGACCCAGAGGCTGCGGTTCAGTGGGCTCCATTGCCTCGCGCGATTCAGGTTCATGCCGAGATCTTCCCAGGGGCGCGATTGCGCCAGCACCTCGCGCATCGGCTCGCCGTAAAACCGCAGCTTCGAGAGCGCCAGCACACCGTAGCTGTCGATCCATGCATTCGGGCCACCGACAGCGTCCTCCCACATTTTCCGGCTCGCCGCGGGGTAGTGCGGCACCTTGTTCAGCCGCAGATACGCCCGCCGCACCTTGTCGCTCAAGCGCAGCCCAGGAATGAAATCCATCGCGCCAAAGATCTTTGCGAGCTTGTACCAGGGGTAGCCCGCCAGCCATTCGTCGGCGCCTTCGCCGGTGAGCACCACCTTTTGGCCGTTGGCATGAACCCGCCGCGCCAGCATGAGCAGGGCCGCGCAGGAGGTGTCGATCACTGGAGCCTCGGCGGCCAGGATGAGCTGCGGATACATGTCCAGTGCGTCGCTGGCACGAAACTCCTGCACGATGGGGGCCTTCGTGCCGATGTGCCTGGCCGTGTTGTTAGCGGCGCTGAGTTCATCGAGCTTCGGGTCGTCCACACGAATCGTGTAGGTGTTGATGGCGGTGCCTTTGAGCCTGCACGCCATCGCCACGATCATGCTGGAGTCCAGCCCCCCCGAGAGATACGCCCCCACCGGCACATCCGCGCGCAGCCTCGAGTCCACCGCCTTCAGCAGCACATTCTCCAACTCATCCACCAGCCTGCGCGGATCGGCTTGAGGATCTTCATCGCCGTGATTTGGGAAATCCATGGTCCAGTAGGCGCGCTCCTGGACGGGCTCGGCATCTCCCGGGGTGACCTGCAAATGGTGTCCCGCAGGCAAAAGCCGGATGCCCTCAAAACACGTCGCCGGCCCTGGCATCGCGCCAAAGGTGAAGATGTGATCGAGACCGCGCAGGTCGGCCTTTGCCGTCACCATGCCGGAAGCAAGCAGTCCCTTGATCTCCGAGGCAAACAACAGCCAGTCGCCCTGCCGAGTCCAATAGAGCGGAGAAATGCCAAAGCGATCCCGGCCCAGCGTGAGCTGATGCCGGCGCATATCATAAAGCGCGACCGCGAACTGCCCGCGCATCCGCTCAAACATGCCCTCGCGGCTCTCCTCCCACAGATGCGGGATGATCTCCGTGTCGCATTGCGTGTGCAGATGATGCCCTCGCCCCACCAGCGCCGCGCGCTTCTCGGGAAAGTCGAAGAACTCGCCATTGAAGACCGTGAACGCGCTCTGGTCCTCATTGCACATCGGCTGCTGCCCATCCGCCAGACCGACCACACTCAGCCGCCGCGACGCCAGCGCCACACCCGGACGATGCAAAAAGCCCTGCTCGTCCGGACCCCGATGGGCCAGCGCCTGCGCCATTCGTTCGACCACGCCTTCGGCCACCGTTCGCCTGCCGGCCAGGTCCATCACACCAGCAATGCCACACATAGACCGCTGCTATCGCCTGGTTCGGCAGTCACAGGCAATGCTTATCTGCCCGGGTGGGGTTAGACCCCATCCGGGCCACAGGACAGGCCGAGGTAGGGTTTCACCCCATCGTGATCAAGGTGGGCGTCGGGTAGGTAATGCAGGCAGCGCTCCGCCCGACCATTGGCGATGCGACCTCCTGCAGCAATGCCTGGAATCCACCCACCTCTTTCATGATGCCCACCCTCGAACATCCTGCCCCGTCGATCCCGACCGCACCCCCGGCTTCAAACAGGGAGGGCATTGCGATCATTGGCATCGGCTGCCGCTTCCCGGGTGGGGTGAACGACGCGGAGGCGTTCTGGAAGCTGCTTGAAGAGGGGCGCGACGCCGTGGGTGATGTGCCGGCGGATCGTTGGAATGTGGAGCGCTTTTACGACGCGGAGCCGGGCATCGTTGGCAAGACCGTGGCCAAGCGCGGGGGCTTCATTGCAGGCATCGACCAGTTTGATCCGCAGTTCTTCGGCATCTCGCCGCGTGAGGCGCCTTATGTGGATCCGCAACAGCGGTTGCTGCTCGAAACGGCGTACGAGGCCATCGAGGATGCGGGCGTGGTGCTGGATCTCGACAAGGGCACTGACATGGGCGTGTTCGTCGGCATTTCGCACAATGACTACCAGGGCCTGCAGCACACATCGACGGATCGGGCGGGCATCAGCGCGCACACACCCACCGGCAGCGCGCACAGCATTGCGGCGAACCGCATCTCGTATTGTTTCAACCTCACCGGGCCGAGCATCGCGATGGACACCGCGTGTTCCTCCGCGCTGACCGCCGTGCATGTCGCCTGCGAGCACATTCTGGCCGGGCACTGCAAAACAGCGATGGCAGGTGGCGTCACCGTGATGATCACGCCGGACGGTTTCATTGGCTTTTCGCAGGCCGGGATGCTTTCCCCCGAGGGCAAATGCAAGGCCTTCGATGCTTCGGCGAATGGCTTCGTGCGTGGTGAGGGCGCGGGCATGGTGCTCTTGAAAAGGCTCTCCGATGCCATTGCGGAGGGGGATCCGATCCACGCGGTGATCATCGGCTCGGCGGTGAACTCGGATGGCCACACCAACGGCATCTCGCTGCCAAGTCCTGAAGCCCAGGCGCGGCTCGTGCGTGACGCCTGCGTGGTCGCCGGTGTCACGCCATCGCAGATCGGCTATGTCGAGGCGCATGGCACCGGAACGGCCGTCGGGGATCCCATTGAAGTTCATGCACTTGCCGAGGCGTTGTGTGGCGACCGCACAGCGGACCATCCACTCGTCATCGGATCGGTGAAGACGAACCTGGGACACCTCGAGACGGCCTCGGGAGTGGCGGGGTTGGTCAAAGCCGCGCTGATGCTCAAGCATGCGCGCATTCCGGCCAGTTTGCACTTTGAAACGCCCAATCCACACATCGACTTCGCCGCGCTGAAGCTGCGAGTGCCGGTGGAAAACGAGGCCTTTGCCAGAACGGGGGGGCTTCGACTTGTGGGCGTCAATTCCTTCGGCTTTGGCGGCTCCAACGCCCATGTGATCCTCTCGGAGGCTCCGAAGCCGGTGCCGCGAACGCAGGTGAGTCCCGACAAAGGCCGCGCCTGGCCTTTGACGCTCTCCGCACGCTCTGAAGAGGCGCTGCGTGCCGCTGCATGGCAGTTGAGCGTCTGGGTGGATGACCACTCCAGGCTCAATGGCAGTTCGCCGCTTCTCCAGGACCTGACTTACATGCTCGGTGCGCGGCGGAATCATCACTCGCACCGCCTCGCGATCAATGCGCGCACGCTGGCCGAGATGGTGCAGGAACTCAGCGCCTTCTCGACCGGCCAACCCGGTCCGGGCATGCGCACCGCCTTCACGCCGCGTCCGGAAAGGGTCGCGCGTGTTGTCTTCGTCATGAGCGGCCAGGGTCCGCAATGGCAGGGCATGGGCTGCGAGCTCATGCAGCATGAGCCGGTCTTCAAACGCATGATCAAAGCCTGTGACAAGGCCATGCGCCCGTGGGCCAGGTTTTCGCTGATGGACGAACTCCAGCGTCCCGATGCCGAAACCAAAATGCAGCGCACGGAGATCTCGCAGCCCGCGATCTTCGCCATGCAGATGGCGCTCGCGGCGCTTTGGCAGTCGTGGGGCATTCAGCCTGCCGCCGTCGTAGGGCACAGTGTTGGCGAAGTCGCCGCAGCCTGCATCGCGGGCATCCTCACGCTCGATCAAGCCGCGAAAATCATCGTGCTGCGCGGACGATTCATGGATGAATGCGCCGCCGCCGGCGGCACCATGCTCGCCGTCGGCATGACTCCCGATGAAGCTCGCGCGGTGATCGCCAAACACGACCCAGCGGTGAGCATTGCTGCCTTCAACGGACCTCGCTCACTCACGCTGTCGGGCTTGAAGGGCTCGTTGGAAGTCATTGCCGCCGAACTGGAATCAAAGTGCGTCTTCGCCCGCTTTCTGCAGGTCAGCCACCCTTTCCATCACGCGCTGATGCAACCCGCCGCGGATGCCCTGAAGGCGGCGCTCGCTGATCTCACGCCAGCGCCAGAGACACTCCCCTTCTTCAGCACCGTCACGGGCCAGCGACTTGATGGCGCATCATGCAATGCAGGCCACTGGTCGCGCGGAGTGCGGCAGCCTGTCGAGTTTGCGAAGGCGATGGCCGCACTGGCGGAGTTCGGGGTCGATGCCTGGCTCGAAATCGGCGCGCATCCCGCGCTCGGGCGTTCCATTCAGGAATGCCTCGGCGAGGGCGGCGGCAAGGCCGTCGTGCTGGCCTCCGCGCGTCGGGAACGCGAGCATGAATCCCTGCTTGAAGCCGCGCTGGACCTGCATCTCGCCGGTGTCGTGATCGACTTCAGGTCGCTCACGCCCTCGCGCCGTCACCTCGCGCTGCCCACCTACTCTTGGGACAAGGCGCGCTGGTGGAACGAGTCCGCCGACATGCGCGAAGGCCGCCTCGCTCCTGGTGGCCGTGGCCTGCTCGACATCCGACTTGCCCGTGCCATGCCGACATGGATCTCGCGGCTGGACAGCCGGCACATGGCCTTCCTGAAGGATCATCGTGTCGAAAACCTCATCATCTTTCCCGCTGCGGGCTTCGTCGAAATGGCGCTCGAGGCAGGCGTGCAGTTGTTCGAGGGCAAAGCCTTCGTCATTGAAGACTTCGAGATCCGCAAGCCGCTCATCCTGCCTGACCCGCCGTCGGGCCTGCTGCTGGAGCTGACGTATGATCTCACGGAGCGCACGTTCTCGATTCAGAGCCGCCTTGAAAGCGGCGCCTCATGGTCCACGCATGTCGTCGGCTCCATGCGCGGCGAACGCACCGAGTCCTCCTTCGCCGCGTCGGCTTGGGAGGCATCCTCTTGGCCAAACGTCGGGCTCGACAGCTTTTACGACCACATGGCCGACATGGGACTGCGCTACGGCGAGGAATTCCGCCCCATTCGCGAACTGTCCGCGGGCGCCGGCAAATCAGCCGGGCGTGTTTCTCTGGGCCAAACCCTCGCACACCGCGCTCCCGAGTATCCGCTGCATCCCGTGCTCTTTGACGGTGCGTTGCAAATCTTCTCGGCTGGGGCCGCGACGATGGAAGGACGCAGCGCCGGCCTGCGACTGCCCGTGCGCTTTTCCCGCATCCTGTTCCTGCGTTCGCCCGGCGCATCGAGTCTCGTGCGTGCAGGTGTGAAACAGGCCAACGATGAGTTTGTTGAAGGCGGCATCGAGCTGTTTGACGAATCCGGCAGGCCCTGTGTGCGCATCGACGGCTTCCGCGCGATCTGCGTGGAGGGAGCCAGGCGCTCCGGCAAAGCCGGCAAGGGCCGCGACGTGACCTACCATGTTGCCTGGGAAAATCGCCCCGCGGGTCCGCGCGCCGCGTCGCCTGCCCCCGTGCCCTTGACCCGGCTGCATGAAGTGGCGCAGCAGGCCCTGGACGAAGTGCTCGACATGCGTGGCCGCGCCAATCTGGATGCCGCGAGTGCCGCGGGGGATGAACTGACCGCGGCGCAAGTCGCCAGCGGTCTGCGTGCCATGGGGGCGGAGGGCAGCTTCACGGCAACCTCACTCGGCGTTGTCCAATCCATGCGTCGGTCCTTCGTGCAGTTGATGGACAATCTGGTGAAGCAGGGACTGCTCAGTCGTGAAGGCTCAGGCTACCGGACCACACACAAGTTCAGCGAAGCCGCGGACTGCGCGTCCAGTCTGCTCAGCGCCAGTCTTGGCAAATATCCGGGGCACCTGCCCGAGGCGCTGATCTGCGGCGCAACGTGCGCGGATCTCGGCCCCATCATGCGCGGTGAGAAGGAGGCCGTGCAGGTCTTGTTCACCAGCGGCGGCGCTGATTTGCTCGATCAATTCTATGGCGATGGCCTCGTCACGAGTCCCTGGCTCGCCGCCATCGGCAGCGCAGTGGCCGAGGCTGCGCGACAGCTGCCGGAAGGGCGCGGGCTGCGCATTCTGGAGATCGGTGCAGGCACCGGCGGCCTGGCATCACAGGTGCTGCCACTCATCGAGCGCGGCCTTCATTCGTATGTGTTCAGCGATGTCTCCGCCGCCTTCTTCCCCGCGGCGCGTCAAAAGCTGGCCGCTTATCCCGAAGTCGAGTTTCACACCTTCGATCTCGAAAGGCCGGGCACTGAGCAGGAGCTCGATCCCGGCTCCTTCGACATCATTCTAGGCACCAACGTCATCCATGCCGTGAGCGATGTGCGCGTCGCGCTGCGCCACATCCATGGCCTGCTCGCTCCCGGCGGCAGTCTGCTCTTTGTCGATGTCGCCACGCCGCATTTGTGGTTGAACGCGGTCTTCGGACTCACCAGCGGCTGGTGGCGCTTCACCGATCGCGATCTGCGTCCGCATCACCCGCTCCTGGAGCGCGAGCAATGGCAGAAGGTGCTCGGCGAAACGGGATTCAGTGAAACGGCGTCACTCACCGGCCTGATCCGCTCCCAGGGTGGCGAAAGCCTGATCGGCCTCATGGCCCGCAAGCCATGGAACGCGCCCATCGCGCTCGCGCCGGCGAGTGTCGAGACACCCCCCGAAAAATCCTGGCTCGTCTTTGCCGATGCGTCCGGTCTTGGCGAAAGCCTCGCGGCACAGCTCCGTGTCTCCGGCATGCGCTGCCGCGTCGCGCATCGTGGCGCAGCCTTCAAATCGGACGGAGAGGATGCATTCACCCTGCGGGCCGAAGCGCCCGAAGACTGGCAGCGACTGCTGCAATCCTGCGCTGGTGAAATCCCTGAGCGCTTCGTCTTCCTGTGGAGTCTCGACGAAACCGATCCCGGTGCAGATATGCTCGGCATGGATGGCTTGTTCCATCTGACGCAGGCTCTCGACATCGTTCATCCCGCCGTGAAACTGCACCTGGATGTCATCACGCGCGGCGCACAAGCCGTCGGACGTGATTCGTCCATCGCCCTGGCTCAGGCCCCCGCCATCGGCCTGATGCGTGTGATCGCCAATGAGCACAACCACTTCACCTGCCGCGGCATCGATCTGCCCTCCGAGGTTTCCACCAGGGACAACGCGCTGGTGTGGAACGAGCTGCGTCAGGAGGACGCCGAGCGCGAAGTCGCCTTCCGTGGCGAAGCACGCTATGTCAGGCGCATCACACGCGGTTTGGAGCCGCGTGAGCAGGTGCTGGATGGCGGGGTGCCGCTGCGCCTCGAATCCCGTGAGCGCGGCCTGCTTGATGCACTGCGCCTGGTGCCTTTCGTCCTGCCGCCCTGTGGCGCAGGCGAGGTGGTGATCGACGTGAAGGCCGCCGGCATGAATTTCCGCGATGTGCTCAAGGCGCTGGCGCTTTATCCCGCCGAGACAGCCGATGCGCGCGTCTTTGGCGATGAAGTGGCCGGTGTGGTGAAAACCGTCGGCGCCGGTGTCACGCATGTGAAGCCTGGTGACCGTGTCTTTGGCCTCGCCGTGTTCGGACTTGCCACCGAGTCGATGGCGCGGGCCGGCGATGTGCGCCTCATCCCCGACGGCCTGTCGTTTGAGGAAGCGGCGACGCTGCCCGTGGTCTTCATGACTTCCTGGCATGCGCTCAAAACCGTGGCGCAGTTGCAGCCGGGCGAGCGGGTGCTCGTTCATGCAGGCGCAGGCGGCGTGGGCATGGCGGCGATTCAAATCGCTCACCATCTCGGCGCGGAAGTCATCGCGAGTGCCGGCAGTCCGTCCAAACGCTCGCTGCTCACGGTCCTCGGCGTGAAGCATGTCATTGACTCTCGGCGTGCGGATTTTGCGGAAGCCGTGATGGAACTCACCGATGGCAGAGGCGTGGATGTGGTGCTGAACGCGCTCGCCGCCGAAGCCATCCCGATGGGCCTCTCCTGCCTCGCGCAGTTCGGACGCTTCATCGAGATCGGCAAACGCGACATCTATCAGAACAGCCGCATCCCGCTGTGGCCCCTGCGGAAGAACGCCTCCTTCCACGTCGTCGCGATGGACGCGATCTTCAGTGGTGATGAAAAACGCACGCGCCAGATCCTGGAAACCATCGCCGGGTTGGTCGAGCAAAAGGCGTTGTTGCCTCTGCCGTTCCGTTCGTTCCCAGCCTGCCGCATTGACGCGGCCTTTCGTCTGATGGCGCAGGGCAAGCACACGGGCAAAGTCGTCGTGTCCTTCCCTGAACCCTTTGTGGCAAGGTACGGCGAACCGCTGGTTCCAGCCTTTGAAGTGAAACCGGACGGCACCTACCTGATCACCGGCGGCTTCGGCGGGTTTGGCAAGGTGGTGGCCGAATGGCTGGCCGACTGCGGCGCGAAACATCTCGTGCTCACCAGCCGCAACGGCGCTGCCACACCCGCAGCGGAAGCCTTCCTGACCCGGCTGCGTGCCCGCGGCATCGACGTCCATGTCGCGAAGGCCGACGCAGGATCACAGGCGGACGTGAAGCGCCTGCTGGGGGATATTGCGGCGCTCGGGCATCCCTTGAGAGGGGTGTTTCATCTCGCCATGGCCATTGATGACGCGCCCATGGCAGCGCTCACACGTGAGCGCATGATCCGGGTGATCGCGCCGAAGGCGCATGGCGCCTGGTTGCTGCATGAAGGCACTCTGGGCATGGACCTGGATTGCTTTGTGATGTTCTCCTCCCTGGCGAGTGTCTTTGGCAACTCCGCGCAGGCCAACTACGCCGCCGCAAACGCCTTTCTCGACGCCCTCGCCCATCATCGTCAAGCCATCGGCCTGCCTGCGCTCGCGATCAACTGGGGCGCCCTCGGCGGCGAAGGTTATGTGGCCCGAAATGCACGCGTGGCCGAGTATCTCGCCCTGCACGGCACTACGCCGCTGTCACCCGGCGAGGTCGTCGTTCTGGTCGAGTCCTTCCTCAATGCCGGAGCCACGCAGGCACTGGCCATGCGCGTGGACTGGTCGAAGTGGCGGCAATCCTATCGTGGCGGCCAGGAAAGCCCGCTGCTCGAGCGCATCTACGCCGCGGGGGTTGACGCCCCCGAAACAAGCGGAGCCAAAAGCGACTGGCGGCTCAAAATCGAGTCCGCCGCACCTGCGGAGCGCACCGAAGTCATCGGCCAAGCTGTGCGCGATGTCGTGGGATCGGTTTTACGCGTGAAACCCGAAGCGCTTCGGCTGGAGCAACCCCTCACGGACCTTGGCCTCGATTCGCTCATGGCGGTTGAGATGGAAAACTCCATCGAAAGCTCCATCGGCGTGGCTTTGCCGCCCGCCAGCCTGATGAAAGCGCGCACCATCGGCCAGATTGCCACGCTGATCGCTGAGCACATGGGTGCCGCCAAAGGCGGCTCGCCTGCTCCCGCCGTGGTTGTGGTTGAACCCGCGTCGGCTGAAGATGTCGATTTGGAGGCGATTACCGACGACGACTTGGATCAGTTGCTTGGCGCGGACACGACCGTGAACCGCCCCATTCATGCCGAGGAGGCTGCCGTGCTGGAGGTGCGCGCGTGAGTGTCCCACGGAGCGAGGACAAGCGGACGCGGCTGAAGCGCTGGCTGGGCAGCGGCAGGGCGTCTCTGCATCCGCTGACCTTTCCGCAGCGCGAGTTGTGGGAGGCCTCGCCGGTGGCTGTTGCGGATAAAACCCATACGATCTGCTGCCTCATCGAGATCAAGGGTGCGATCACCGCCCAGGTCTGCACCGCGGCGATGCAGCGTGTGGTGAACCGGCATGAGGTGCTGCGACTGTCGTTCCTGCCAAGCAAGGGGCAGGCAGTCCAGATGATCCAGACACAGGGCGAGCCGGTGATGCGGTTCCGGGATCTGCCGCCATCATCGGCGAGATCCGAGGCATTGGACGCGGTGGCGCAGGAAACTTTCGACCTGCCCTTCGATCTGGTGCAGGGACCGCTATATCGTGTGGAGGTGCTTCGGCACTCACCGACCGATCATGTGCTTGTGGTGGCGATACATCATGCGATTGCGGATGGCTGGTCGCTCGGCGTGCTGGTGCAGGATTTGTACGCGGCCTATGCCCAGGTGTTGCTGGGCGCGAGTGGCGGGCTTCCGCCCGTGGCGCTGTCCTACACGGCCTGGGGAGCGGCAGAACGCGCGCTGTGGCAGCCGGCGCTGCTGGAGCGGCGGGCGCTGTTTTGGAAGGCGTCTCTCGAGGGCTCCACGAGACTTTGGGATGATCGTGCGGATGCCCTGGAGGAGTCGGACCGCCTGCAGCGGCGCATCGCCGGGGTGTCTGCCGAGTTGGGTCTCGCCGTGCGTGACCTGGCACGGCGCACCAGCGCCACGCTGTTCAGCACCCTGCTCGCGGCCTTCCAGATCACGCTCGCGCGCTGGACAGGGGTTGCGGACATCGTGGTGGGTGCGCCTGTGGCGAATCGGGCCCGGCAGGAGGTGCGCGAAACGATGGGCTACTTCTCAAGCGTTGTGCCCCTGCGCGCGCAGGTGGACGACAGCCGCTCCTTCTCTGACAGCCTGCGCGCCGTGCATCAATCGACGATGGATTGCTTCGCCAATGCCATGCCCTTCGCCGAGCTCGTGAGCGCCCTCGATCCGCCGCGGATGCCTGGCCGCAATCCGATTTATGAAGTGCGGTTCGCGCTGCAAAACCAGCCGGTGCCGGACCTCGCGGTGGCCGGGTTTTCGGTTCAGCTCAGGATTCGCGCCACGGGCACGCCGCGTTTTGATCTCGCCTGTGAAATCACGGAGGAAGGCGACGGCCTGGAGGTCGTCTGGTTGTTCCGCTGGAGCCGTTTTTCCCAGTCGGAGATCGAGGATTTGCACCGCCTGTTTCTGACCGTCCTCACCGCCGTCTGCGCCTCGCCGGACAGCCGACTTTCGATCTGACCCCTTATGAACAAACCGGCAACCACCGAACCTCAATGGGTCAGCCGCTCGGCGTTTCAGATTGTGATCATTCTTTTTGCCCTGACGCAGACGGGGTTGGCGCTGCTTTTGTACTTCAACGCCTCTTTTTGGTTCGTGCTGCCCCTCGTTTTGCTCGCCGCCCATCTGATGCATGGCGCCGCAGTCGGATTTCATGAGGCTTCGCATGGCCTGCTGAGACGGAACCGGACGTTTAATGAATTCGATGGTGTTCTCATTGGAGTTTTTAGCTTCATGAGTTTCAGCCTCTATCGCGTGGTGCATCAGTGGCATCATGCACACCTGACGACGGAGCGTGATGAGGAGTTCTGGCCCTTTGTTGATCCAGAGAAACCGATCTGGGTTAGGCGTCTCGCGGCTTTTTTTGAACTCAGCTTCGGGATGTTTTACACGCCGTGGCTGTTCCTGCGGATCTTCCTGCGCCAGGAGTCGCCAATTCGGAGCAGTAAAGTCAGAAGGCGCATTTGGGCGGAGCTGGTGCTGATATTGGTGGTGTGGTCCGTCGTGTTTGCGGCCATCGCCCACTGGCAGGTCTGGCGCTATTTTGTGTGGATGCATCTGGTTCCCGTTTTTGTGGCGGGGAATCTGCAAAGCTGGCGCAAGTTTGTGGAGCACATGGGGCTGACAGGGCGAACGGTGAACAGCACGACGCGCAGCATTGTAGGCAAGGGCTGGTCAGGAAAGCTCATGGCCTGGAGCCTGCTGCATGAGCCGTTTCATGGTGTGCATCACCAGAATGTCGGCATTCCACATCCGGAACTGCCTTTTCGTGCGGAATGGCTCCAGCCCAAGACTGCTGAAGATCTGCCGCCTTTCCCAAGCTATCGCCAAGCAGTGGTGGACATGCTCCGCAGCCTGAAAAATCCGCGCATCGGCGCGCAGTGGCACAACGAAACGAAACCCTCCTGGTGTCCATGAATTCCTCAAACACCTGCGTCTATGAGGCGGTGGCGCTGAAAAAGGACTATGACGACGGCAAGGTGCGGGCCTTGCGCGGCGTCGATTTCCGCATCGAGCAGGCAGAGTTCGTCGCCATCATCGGCAGCAGTGGCTGTGGCAAAACGACCTTGCTGCAGATGCTTGGCGCTCTGGACAAGCCGAGCTCCGGAAGACTGCTCTATCGCGGCAATTCTTTGCCCGATCAGGCAGATCCGTCGGTCTATCGAGCACGCGAGATTGGATTTGTCTTTCAATCGTTTCACCTGCTGCCGACGTTCAGCGCACTGGAGAACATTCAGATCCCGATGCTTGAAGGCGACCTGCCAGCATCCGAACGGCGGGGGCGGGCCATGGCCCTGCTGAAGTCGGTGGGGCTGGAGCATCGCGCGCGGCATTTTCCCTCCCAGCTCTCCGGCGGCGAGCGCCAGCGTGTCGCCATCGCCCGCAGCCTGGCCAACGGGCCTTCCGTGCTGCTGGCGGACGAACCCACGGGCAATCTCGACAGTGAAAACGCGCGCAGCATTCTCGATCTCCTGGGGCAACTCCAAGAGGAGCAAAGGATGACGCTCGTGTTGGTCACGCACGACATGGGCATCGCCCGCAAAGCCGCGCGCCATTTGCAGATGTTGGACGGACGCATCGTCTTCGATGGCACTCCCACCCCATGACCTTCCTCTCCGTCATCGTTCGCGGCCTGACGCGACGCCCAGTCCGCACCGGCCTTACCCTGGTGGGCATTTCCATCGGCATCGCGGCTGTGGTGGCGCTTGTCGGCATCTCGCGCGGCTTTGAAAAAAGCTGGGAGACGGGTTTGAAGGCACGTGGCACCGACATCGTCGTCAGCAAGATGGGGAGTTCGCTGGCGCCGAAACCCTTCAGTGATGCGGTGGCCGCGTCGATCGTGAAGCTGCCGCATGTGGCGGCCATCAGCACGCAATTCGTCGAGCTGCTGAGCATCGAGAGCTCGCAGATGATGATGCTGTCCGGTCGCCAGTGGGATGGCTACGCGTGGAAGAATCTCAAGCTGATCTCGGGACGCCTGCCGCTCAATGCCAGGGAGCAGGCCGTGGTGCTCGGCCAGACGGCGGCGGAGGTGCTGAAGAAAACAATCGGCGATCCCCTGCAAATCGAGGCCGCCGAGCTGACGGTCGTCGGCATCGTCGATGGCGGCGCTGTTGTGGAGAACGGCTCGGCCATTCTCGCGCTGCCTGTGCTTCAAGAAATCATGGGCGAGCAGGGTCGGATCAATGTCATCGACCTGCGTGCCACTCCCGGCACCAGCGAGGCTGAACTGAAGCAGCTTTGCCGCGAAATCGTCCGTGTGGCCCCGGATGTGACCGCGATGGCTGCGGGCGAGCATTTGAGCAACAGCCAGGGCTTTCGAATGGTCAAGGCCATGAGCTGGGGCACCTCGTTGCTGGCGGTGCTCGTCGGTGTGCTCGGCGTCATGAACACGATGCTCATGACCGTCTTTGAGCGCAAACAAGAGATCAGCGTGCTGCTCGCGCTCGGTTGGAAGCCGCGTCGCATCGTGCGCATGGTGCTGTGGGAGTCGGCGCTGCTCGGCTTTCTGGGCGGCATGGCGGGGGTGCTCATCGGCATCGCAGGCATCAAGCTGCTGCAAAGAACGGAAGCCATCCGTGGCCTGCTCGAACCCGATCTCGGCGCTGGCCTGCTGCTCACCTCCATTGTGATTGCGGTCGTCGTTGGCGTCATGAGCGGCCTCTATCCCGCCTGGCGCAGTTCCCGCATCACTCCGGCCCTGGCGCTGCAAGGTTGAACCATCGAATCCCATGAAAACCCTTCCAAGACTTTTTCCCCTCGTGCTGCTCGCCTTGTCCGCGAGCGGCGCAGACACCGCCAGCGAACTCGCCGCCAGGCTGAGCGACTCACAGCAGGACGGCTCATCCCTCATGCGGCTGAAAATGGAGGCGAGGGGTGTCACGCTGCAACTTCAGATCAAACAACGCCGCAGTGCCAGCGCCACCGAGGTCGTTTATCAAATCCTCTGGCCCAAGGAGCGCTTCGGCGAATCGGTGCTGCTGAAAAAAATCGGCAACCAAGCTGCCACCGGCACTCTTTTCGTGCCCCCGGCCAACGCGCGCCAACTCGACGTGAAGGACGCGCTGTTTGGCAGCAACCTGTCTTATGCCGATGTGCTCGAAAACTTCTTCGCCTGGCCCCATCAGTCCATTGTTGGCGCCGAGATCGTGAATCGCGTGAGCTGCCAGATCCTCGAATCCAGACCCGGCAAGGGCCGGCGCTCCAACCACGATGTCGTCCGCACCTGGGTGGACACCAAGCGCCTCGTCCCGCTGCGCATCGAGAAATACAATGCCGCAGGCCAGGTGACGCGCCGCATCGACTCCGGCCGCATCGTCACCGACGACATCGGCCGGCACGTCCCGACGGGCCTGTCCGTGACCGATCCGCGAACCCAGTCCGTCACCGAGCTGGACGGCTCCAAGCTCAAGCACGATGTCACTTTCACCGACCTCGAATTCACTCTGGAAGGTCTCAAACGGATGACCCCACCGCAGAACAAAGCCGAGTAGCTCCACTCCAAGTCTCGCGGTCGGCTTGCTGCTCGTCGTCGGCTGCCGGCGGATGGTCCGGAGGTTCTCCTGAGGCTCGTTCACGCCGTTGAGGAAGTCGCAGAGGGCAAGGTGCCCAGGCCTTCGAGGGGCTGTTTTGAGACCGATCCCTCGGTGAGGCAGGCCTGCCACCCGGCTTGAAGGCCTGCACTGCCGGTCAACCTGGGGTGAAAAAGGGGCCAAGAAGCGGCCAAGCTGACTTTTTCTGCGTCACCGCGCTGCTTGCGTCACTCGTTGATGTGCCGGAGACAGGACTCGAACCTGCACTGGTTGCCCAACCAGATCCTAAGTCTGGCGCGTCTACCAATTCCGCCACTCCGGCGTGCTGGGGTGGAGCTTTTACACTCCTCCCAGAGGGGCCTGACCGCAAATGCTTTCAGGGGCGGCGGGCGGCGGCGAGGCAGTGGCGGGCGAGCCAGCCGGTGAGCAGGACGGTGACCAGCGGCAGCAGGCCGATTTTCAGGTTGTCGCCAATCCACGGCAGCCAGCCGTCGCGGCTGCGGGTCAGGCCGCTAAAGTACTTCAAACCGAAGACCCAGCCGCCGTGCAGGCCGGCGCTGGCCCAGAGGGCACCGGTGTGCAGCCGCACGCGTGCCAGCACCCAGCCGACGGCGAAGAGGGTGGAGAATTCGGCGAGCAGGAAATCGGTGTCGCCAAAGCCGCGGCCGATCTGGCCGAGCACGGCAAAGCCGCTGGCCCAGGTGACATCGGCATCGGCGATTTCCCAGCCCTGGGGCGGTTTCAGGAAGTGCACGAGGGCGAAGATGAAGGTGGTCCAGAACACGGCCGGGCCGGAGCGCAGGCTGCGCAAGAGGACGCCGAGCAGCAGGCCGCGGAAAAAGATTTCCTCGACGAAACCGGCGCCGAGGGCGGCGGCGATCGGGGCGCCGAGGTCGGTCCAGCGCGGTTCGACCCGCAGGTAGTGCGAGCCGAGGCCGACAAAACCGAGGCCGAGCAGAAGCAGCAGGCCGGAGGCGAGGCCGAAGCCGGCGCCCCACTGACGCAGACCGCTGTCCCAGGGTTTCCAAGCGGGCAGCAGGCCGCGGTCGACCTGCAGGGCGCGCAGCAGGGGCACGATGAAGACGAGGGCGCAGACCAGCACCGCCCGGTTGAAGTAGCGCGGGAAGTGGGCGCGCGCGGCGGTGTCGGCCAGCCAGTCGGCCGGGCCGAACGCGGCCAGGCCGGAGCCGGGCAGCCAGGCGGCGTAGCCCTTGCCGAGCTGGAAAATCGCCGGGGCCAGCAGGGCGCCGCCGACCATGACCGCGAGCAGGTAGAGCAGCAGCCGGGGCAGGGCGGCGGCGGGCGGCGGTGAGGTGATGGCTTGCATGCGCGGGAATCTACCGCATTCTGGCGGCTCTCAATGACCAAAAACCAGATCCACGAATGGCATGACCGCCTGGAGGACGGCCGCCGGCGCTATGTCCGCGGCTATTGGAACTCACGCGCGTGGACCTTCCGGGTGCTGCTGCCGGAGAGCGAGGACTGGGAGCTGGTGGAGAAACCCGACGTCGAGCTGTGGCTGGCGCTGCGTGATGTGCTGTTCCGCAAGTACCAGCGCAAGCGCCTGCCCTTCAAGCACCTCGCCTCGGTGGATGCCGTGCTCGAGGAGATGGGCGTGAAGCCGGAGCCGGCGGTGTAATCAACGCCAGGCGGCGAGCAGGCCGGCGGCCTTGTGATGGGTTTCCTCCCACTCCTGGTCGGGATCGCTGTCGGCGACGATGCCCGAGCCGGCGTGAAAGTGGAGGCGCTCGCCCTGCTGCACGGCGGTGCGGATGGCGATGTTCCAGTGGCTTTCGCCGTTGAAGCCGAAGCTGCCAATGGCGCCGGTGTACAGGCCGCGCGGGTGGGGTTCGAGTTCGCGGATGATTTCGAGCGCGCGTTTTTTTGGCGCGCCGGTGATGCTGCCACCGGGGAAACAGGCGCGGAAGGCGGCGGCATGGCTGAGGCCGGGGCGCAGGCTGCCGGTGACCGTCGACACCAGGTGAAAGACCTGGGCGAAACTTTCCACCTTCCACAGCTCGGGCACGCGCACGCTGCCGAATTCGCAGACCTGCCCGAGGTCGTTGCGTTCGAGGTCGGTGATCATGAGCAGTTCGGCACGCTCTTTTTCCGAGGCCGGCAGGGCGGCCTTGGAGCGGGCATCACGCTCGGGATCGGCGGGGAAACGCGGACGCGTGCCCTTGATCGGCCGGGTGGTGATGGCGCGGTCGCTCAGGTCGAGGAAAAGCTCGGGCGAGGCCGACAGCACGCGGGTGCCGTCGAGATCGAGAAAAGCGGCGTGCGGGGCAGGGGAGACCTCGCGCAGGCGCAGGTAGGCAGCCAGCGGGTCGGCATCCGCCGGCCAGGTGGCCTGCCAGGGGTGCGAGAGGTTCACCTGATAGATGTCGCCGGCGGCGATGTAGGCCTGGGCACGGCGCACCTGATCAATGAACGCCTCGCGCGGCACCTGCGGGGTGAAGGCCAGCGAGGGCGGTGGGCGCGAAAGGGGCGGTGCGGCGGGCACCTGCGACAAAAGATCGTCGGGATCGAACCAATGGCGGCGGTCGTGGTCATAGACGAGCGCCTGCGGATAGATCCCGAGAACAAAATGCCCGTCAAACCCCACCCAGCCGTACAGACCGCCACTGCCTCCACCGGCGCGGCTGGCCGTGAGCGCCGCCTCCACCTGCGCCCAGTCGCTGTCCAAATGGCCGCGCAGCACGGCCTGCGGTCGCCAGGCGAGCCAGGAACGCGCCCCCGGCCCGGCCAGGGCGCTGTCGAGCCAGACCAGACCGGGCTGTCCGGCCAGGCGCTGCGCCAGCCCAACCGGGTCCGGACGGGTGCCGATTTTTTCGGCGACCGTTTCCAAGGAAGATGGCTGGAGCGTTGACACTGGGGGGTGCAAACCGTACCATACGATTTTCCTGCGGCAATCGGCATGGCTCAAGCAACGCCCATCCTTCGCGCTGAACGGGGCCGTGTCCTTGCCACGGCCGGCGCCTTCCTGTGCCTGCTGGCCCTGGTCCAGCTCGGACTCTTCGCCCGTGCGCTCTGGCGGGCGGCTGCCAAGCCCGAGCCCGCGAGTGTTGCCCGCACCGTCGCGCCTCTGGCAGAGCCTGCCACAGAGACGGCAATTCTGGCGGCTGCGCCGATGCCTCCCACCGTCACCCCCGCTCCGCCCCCCGTGGCCAAGACCTGGATGAGCCCGCCCCCGCCGGGGCAGTTGGCCGCGCCATCGGCTCCCGGCACGGCCTCCACGAACGGGGCGCCGGTGGGCTTTGGGCCACCGCCCATCGGCAGCCTTGTCCTGCCGTCCGCGACGCCCTCGTTGCCTGTGGCGGCTCCGCCACCGCCTGTGCCGGGGGCTCCCATGCCCGCGCCGCCGCCCGGGGATGTTGTCGCCCAGACTCCCGCCGCCAATCCCGCCGATCCGGCAGCGGCCATGAGTTTGCCGGAATTGCTCGATCTGGCCAAGCAGGTGCGCGGGTTGGGCGACATGCAGGGCGCGCTCGAGGTGCTGCGCCGGGCTGACCTGCGCTTTCCCGCCCAGCCCGAGGTGCTGACCGAGATGGCCTTGTGCTACGAGCAGATGGGCTTGAACGACAAGGCCGCCGGTCTCTGGCGCCAGCTCAGCGCCCAGGATCCGAATCGGGCTGGTGGGTTTCGCGACCTCGCCCAGCGTCGGCTGAATGCACCGGCCGCGGGGCAGCCCACTCCCGAAGGCGGTCAGCTGCTGGCCCTCGGCGCTTGCCGGGCGCAGCGCGATGACGGCGCGTCCAACGGCGAAAAAGTCGTGCTGCGCATCCCCATCCTGCGCCAGGGCAACACGCCCGTGGACCCGGCGCAGGTGGACATCGACGTGTACTTCTTCGATCGCGTCAACGGCCAGCAGGTCGCCCAGACCATTGCCGACGAGCCGTCCTCAGCTTGGAGCTCGCTGCCGGTGGACTGGAGCGGCATTGGCGAGGAGCCACTCGACGTGACCTATTTTCTGCCGACCCTGACGCCTGGGGAGGTCGCCGCCCACGGCCGGCGCGCCTACCACGGCTACGTCGTGCGTCTCTACTATCAAAACAAACTCCAGGATGTCGCCGCCGAGCCGCGCGACCTCATTGACTTCGGCTTGCCGACGTCCCGGCCTGAGGCGGGCGCCGTGCATCCGCTGCTGCCCCCGGTGGCCCGCTGAAGGCGGCCGCCCCTGAACCGATGACCCTGCTTTTTCTCGATTCCAACGCCGCCACCCGCGGTCCCCGAACGGAGGCCCTCAAGGCCCATCCCGGCTGGACGGTCAAGTCCGTGCCCAACCTCGCCGAAGCCTATGCCTGGCTCGACAACGCCGATCATCTCGACCTGCTGATCACCGAGGCGATCATTGATGCCCACAACACCGGCTTTGCCCTGCGCGATCGTGCGCTCGCCAAATTCCCCGGCCTGCGCGTGCTCTTCACCACCCGCTACGACCTGACCGGTTTTGAGGAGCAGGTGGGCGGCTGGCCGGTGCTCGCCGATCCGCCCTACACGACCGAAAAACTGGTGCAGAAGGCGCGTGCCGCCCTGGCCGCGCCGGCTCCAGTGTCCGGCCTGCCACCGCCGACCCTGACGCCGGGCGCACTCATCGGCCAGTACCAGATTCTTGAGCGACTGACCGTCGAACCGGAGTCGGAAACCTATCGCGCCCTGCAGGTCGCCGTGCAGCGACCGGTGGCCCTCGTGCTGCTGCGACCGGAGTTGGTTGGCCAGCCCGAGTCACTGGAAGCCTTCAAGGCGCGTGAGCGTTTGAAGGCGTCGATTTCGCATCCGCGCATCGCGCCGCTCTATGAGGCGGGGCGGGTCAACGACCTGGTGTTTTACACCCGCGAAATGCCGCGCGGGCGCAGCTTGGAAGAGTTGCTCGCCGCCGGTGAAACGTTCACCGAGCGCAAGGTTGCCGAGCTGCTGTACGGCGTCGCTGAGGCCATGCAGTACGGCGTCGAACGCGGCGGCTACCACCGCCGCCTGGCGGCGCGCGACATCTTTGTCGATGGCGAGAACCAGGCCAGCATCGTCAACCTGTTCCGTCCCGGCGAGGGCCGCGTTCGCGATTCGCGTGAGGAAGTGCGCGCGCTGTTGGAGCTGATGGTGCCGCTGGCGGCCGAGGGCAAGGCGCGCGGCTTGGTCAGCGGCCTGCTGGCGAGCCGGCACGACTGGGCCGGCCTGCTGGAGGAGCTCGATGAGGTGCGCGAGGCGATGCGCGAGCGCAGCATCATGCGACGCATCGAGGCGGAGGAAAGCAAGTCGGGCGCGGGTCGCCGCCTGCCCTGGTGGGGCTGGGGTTTGGTCGCCCTGGCCGTGGTGCTCGTCTATGTGCTGGGCTCCGAGGCCGGGCGTACCGGCGTCGCCAAAAACACGGCGCTGGCGCCGGAGATGATCGCCATTCCGTCCGGCCGCTTCGTGTACCAAAACGGCGAACGCCGCCAGTTGCCCGCCTTCTGGATCAGCAAGCACGAGGTGACCCTCGGGCAGTATGCCGAGTTTCTCGCGGCGGTCGGCAACAGCACCGCCTACGACCACCCCGACCAGCCGAAGACCAAGACCGGTCATGCGCCGCCCAAGTGGACGGAATTGCTCGCCGCCGCCCGGGCCGGTGCCACCTACAACGGTCAGCCGATCAGCCTGAACACGCCGGTGACCCAGGTCGACTGGTGGGACGCCCATGCCTACGCTGCCTGGCGCGGTCAGCGCCTGCCCACCGAGGACGAGTGGGAGAAGGCGGCACGCGGCGAGGACGGCCGCCGCCTGCCCTGGGGCGACCGCCTGCAGAAGGGCTCGGCCAACCTCGGCGATGACTACGACACGAATGGCAAGGGCGGCCAGATCGACGGCTTTGTGCTGTGGGCGCCGGTCGATCGCAAGACCCAGGACATCAGTCCCTACGGCGTTTGTGACATGGCCGGCAACGTCTCCGAATGGACCGCCTCCGAACACGCCGGCGAAGCCTGGCCCGTGCATCCCGATTACCCCGACCTGCGGGTGCCTGTGGTGCGCGGCGGCCATTTTGCCCTCAAGAGCGGCAAGGACTTGCTGACCACCCGTACCTTTGCCGAATCCGCCGGTGAAACCACCCTGGCGCGCGGTTTCCGCACCGCCAGCAACCAGCCGCCCACGGGCGGATCGACCCAGCCTTGAACCCCTTCCTGCCATGCGTTTCCTCCTCCTTTTGCTTTGCCTGACCGGTGCCGCGCGCGCCCAGTTCGCGGTCAGCCTGTCGCTGCCGCGCACCAACTTCCTCGCCCTTGAAGCCATTCCTGCCACGGTCACCCTGACCAATCGCAGCGGCGCCGAGGTCGTGCTCGGCGGCCCCGGGCGCGCTTCCTGGCTGAGCTTTCAGATGATCGACAACGGCGGCCATGAGCTTGCCCCGCTCGACGTCGATGCCTCGGACATGGTGCAGATCCCGCCGGGCGGCACCATCCAGCGCAAGATCGTCGTCACCGACGCCTACGCGCCTTCGGAACTGGGCAATTACGGCTTGATGGCGCGTGTCCGCCACACACCGAGCGGCCAGTTCTACGGGAGCAACCGCGTGCGCTTCAACATCATGGACGCCAAGCCCATGTGGGAGCAGAACTTTGGCGTGCCCGAGGGCTTTCGCGGCGCCGGCAGCGCGCGTCTCTACGGCATCCTGCTGTTCATCGACGTCGGCAGCACCGCGCTGTACTTCCGCCTGACCGATGAAAAAACCGGCGTGCGTCTGCAGACCTACCGGCTCGGTCCGGTGAGCATGGCGCATGACCCGCAGATCACCATCGATACGCTCAACCACCTGCAGGTGCTCTTCCTCGCCCAGCCGAATGTCTATGCCCACTGCGTCATCCGACCCGACGGCAGCCTGAAGAGCCGCACCTATTACCGCGACGAACCCGGCAACCGTCCGCGCCTCGTCCAGGAGGCTGGCGGTGAAACCCGCGTTGAGGGCGGCGCGGTCTATGATCCGAGCGCGGCGCCCGAAGGCAAACCGGCGCGCAAAGCCAGCGAACGTCCGCCCGGCCTGTGATGGAGCCCGCCCCGCCCGCCCGCGCCTGGCCCACCTCGCTGCTCTGGGTCAACGTCCGCCTGCTGCACCCGCTCATTGGCGGCGACCGCCTGCGCACCTACCACATGCTGCGACGGCTGAAACGCCACTGCCGCATCCGCTACCTCTGCCCGCTGACCCCGGCCGACAGCCCCGAGGCGGTCGCGCAGGCCGCCGAGTACTGCGACGAGCTGATCCCCTGGCCGCACGATCTCGTGCGCAGCGGTTCGCCGGCCTTTTACGCCCGCGCGCTGCTCAATTCGGTCTTTGGTCGCCGGCCCTTTTCCTGCGCCAAATACGCCAATCCCGAGGCGAGGCGCCTCCTGGAGAAATGCCTGCGCGAGTCGCCGCCCGGCGAGGTGGCGGTGGCCGACTACCTGATGTCCTTCATCCACTTCGACGGCCTCGAGCTGCCGGCGCGGCCGCCGGTCGTGGTGTTCCAGCACAATCTGGAATCGCTCATCTGGGAGCGCCACGTGCAGACCGCGCGCGATCCGCTGCGTCGGTTTGTTTGTGCCCGCGAGCGTGATTTGACCCGCGCCTTCGAGGACATCGTCGCCCGCCGAGCCGCCGGCCAGATCGCCGTGTCCGAGGAGGAGGAACGCGCCTTCCGCCAGGATCGCGGTATGGGCAACGTGCTCGGCTGGGTGCCGACCGGCGTCGATTGCGATTACTTTCAGCCGGTGTCGCCGGCCGCGGAGGCGGCGCCGACTTTGGTTTTCCTTGGTTCGATGGACTGGCTGGCGAACGTCGAGGCCATCCGGCACTTCGCCGAGCACAGTCTGCCGCGCATCCGCCAGGCTGTGCCGGACACCCGGCTCATGCTGCTGGGACGCAACCCGGTGCCGGCGCTGCGCGAACTCGCCGCCCGTGACCCGCTCGTCGAGGTCACCGGCACGGTCGACGACGTCCGCCCGTATCTGGCGCGGTCGACGCTCATGATCCTGCCGCTGCGGGTCGGTGGCGGCACGCGCATCAAGGTCTTTGAAGGCATGGCCGCCGGTCTGCCGGTGGTGTCGACGCAGGTTGGCGTCGAGGGCCTGCCGGTGGTCGACGGCGTGCACGCCCTGCTGGCCGACACGCCCGAGGCCTTCGCCGACGCGGTCATCGGCCTGCTGCAGGATCCCGCGCGTCGCTCGGCACTGGCGCAGACGGCGCGCGCCTGGGTCGAGGCGGAATTCAGCTGGGAGCGGGCGGCGCGACAGTTCCTGGATCTGTGCGCGCGCGTGGTTTGACCGGCGCGGAGCGTTCCGCTGTCGCGCGGGCAGGCTCGGCATTTGGGCGTTGGACATTCCTTGTTGGACATTCATGATTCCCTCAGCTGGACAGGCGACTCAGGCGGAATATCCAATATGGAACAAGGAAGTCCCAATGACGAAGGGGTTCAGGCTCGGCATTTGGGCGTTGGAGCGTGCTTGTTGGACATTCCTTGTTCCCTCTGCTGGACGGGTCCCCGCAGGCCAGCCTTGCCAGTCGGCAAAGCCGGCTTAAAGTGTCGGTCCCCCTCTTCATGAGCCAGACCGCCATCACCCCGACCCGCGAGCAGGATTTCCCCGAGTGGTATCAGCAAGTCGTGCGCGCCGCCGACCTCGCCGAAAATTCCGAGGTGCGTGGCTGCATGGTCATCAAGCCCTGGGGCTACGGTCTGTGGGAGAACATCCAGCGTCAGCTCGACGTCAAGTTCAAGGAGACCGGCCACGTCAACGCCTACTTCCCCCTGCTCATCCCGCTCAGCTATCTGGAGAAGGAGGCCGAGCATGCCGAGGGCTTTGCCACCGAGTGTGCCGTCGTCACCCATCACCGTCTGGAGGCCCGCAAGCAGCCCGACGGCAGCACCAAGATGGTACCCACCGGCGAACTCGCCGAGCCCTTCGTCATTCGTCCGACCTCGGAGACCATCATCGGCGCCGCCTTCGCGCGCTGGGTGGAGAGCTATCGCGACCTGCCCCTGCTCATCAACCAGTGGGCCAACGTCATGCGCTGGGAGATGCGCCCGCGCCTGTTCCTGCGCACGGCCGAATTCCTCTGGCAGGAGGGCCACACCGCCCATGAAACGGCCGAGGAAGCCCTTGAGGAAACCCGCCTCATGCACCGGGTTTATGTCGATTTCCTGCGCAACCACCTCGCCATCCCGGTGATCCCCGGCGAGAAGACCGAGAACGAGCGCTTCCCCGGCGCCGTCAACACCTTCACCGTCGAGGCCATGGTCCAGGACCGCAAGGCGATCCAGGCCGGCACCTCCCATTACCTCGGTCAGAACTTCGCCAAGGCCGCCAACATCCAGTTCCTCGGCCGCGACAACACCCGCCAGTTCGCCCACACGACGAGCTGGGGCGTCAGCACCCGCCTCATCGGCACCCTCATCATGGCCCATGGCGACGACGACGGCGTCGTCCTGCCGCCGCGAATTGCCCCCAGCCAGATCGTCATCCTGCCGGTCACGCCCAAGCCCGACACCCGCCAGGAGGTCATCGACGCCTGCGAGGCCCTCGCGCAGACCCTGCGTACCCAGACCTTCCACGGCGAGCCCCTGCGCGTCCACGTCGACAAGCGCGACCTGCCCGGTGGCACCAAGAACTGGGAGTGGATCAAAAAGGGCGTGCCCCTGCGCATCGAGATCGGTCCGCGCGACATCAGCAGCCGCAGCGTTGCCGTCTGCCGGCGCGATCAGGGCCCCAAGGCCAAGGAGTTCGTGCCCAAGGAGGACTTCCTGCAATCCGTCGTCGAGCGTCTGCAGGACATCCAGGATGGCCTGCTCGCCCGCGCCACCGCCTTCCGCGACGCCAACCTGCACAAGCTGAACAGCCTGGAGGAATTCCAGGCCTTCTTTGCCGAAGGCGCCCCGGGCGGCTTCGCGCTCATGCACTGGGCCGGCTCCAACGAGGAGGAGGACCGGTTGGCCAAGGACATGAAGGTGACCATCCGCTGCATCCCGCTGGGTGACGGCGAAGAAGGTCAGTGCTTCCTGACCGGCCGCCCCAGTGCGCGCCGCGTCGTCTTCGCCCGCAGCTACTGACCGCGGGCTTGCCGCGTTGCCGCGTTGCCGCGTTGCCGCGTTGCCGCGTTGCCGCGTTGCCGCGTTGAGGGTTTGACAGGAGTCGACAAGGCCAAACCTTGGCCGGTCAAGAATTATTTCTTTGTATACGAACAAAGAAAATCTTTACTCGCGAGTTCAGAATCATTAAACTTTTGTCAAAATAACTCGCTGGAGTCCAACCCCCCTCTCTGCGCCAACGCCAGTTTCTCCCGGACAACCTCCGGCGAGCAGACTGGCGCTAGCAGTGCCCCCGCCCCTTTTCCCACCCCATGAAAACCCTCCGTCGCCACCGCCGGATCCTCAACAGTCTGCTGGCCTTTCTTGTCGTTTCCTGGCAGATCGGTCAACCTTTGCAGGCCGCCACCTCTTGGACAGGGGCCACCGATGCCACCTGGAACACGGGGACCAACTGGAGCAGCGGCGTGCCCACGGGTGCCGATGACGCCATTTTCGGTTCGCCGATTCCCGGCAGCGGTGCCGCCATCACCCTCGGAGGCGGCAGCCTCGCCAACAGCCTGCGTTTCAGCGACAGCTACACGCTCAATGGCGGTGATCTCACGCTTACGGGCGGCGGTATTCGCATCGACCGCGGGCAGTGGGTGCGTCTGGATTCCCTGCTCAGTGGCGCCAACGGCCTGACCCTCACGGGTGGCGGCAGTCTGCGTCTCACCAACAACCTCAACGACTACACGGGCACCACGACGATTGCCAATGGCACCCTGGTGATCAGCCATCCGGCCCAGCTCGGCGCCTCCACCTCCGCGGTGGTGGTGACGGTGGACAATCCGGTGCCTGGTTCGACCGCCCTGCGCGGTTTTGGCGCCGGCAGCCTCTACCTCGACGGCGCTGCTGCGGGCATCAACTTCACACGCGACCTGTCGCTGCAGGGGCGTGGTCCGATCAACGACAACGGCGCGGCACTGGTCAGCCTCGGCAACAACACGCTTGCGGGCGCGATCAACCTGAACACACCCACGACCGGCACGGTCGGTCTCAACACGCGGCTCACCGCCGCCAACGGCACCCTCATCCTGGCCGGCCCGGTGAACGTCGCCGGCACGGCGGGAACCACGGTCGCCACCCTGGGCGGCGCCAACCAGGCGGGCCCCAATTTTTACCAGTTCACCGGCAGCCTCTCCGGCACCGGCACGCTCGACAAGTCGGGCGGCGGCACGCTTTTCCTGAATCCCTCGTCGACGGCCACCTTCAACGGCAACCTGCGCGTCAGTGGCAGCGCCGCCAACGGTCAGAGTTCGGTGCGCATCACCGCCTCCGGCGTGCTCGGCAATCGCACCGCCAACGGCACCAGCAGCGTCATCGACATGAACAGCGGCCTCCTGGAAGTGCGCATGGACAGCCCGTTGGTCACCGTCAACACCGGCGCCAACGCCAACGTCTACCAGCGCGCGTCCAGCACGATGTTCGCCGATCACGCCCCTGGCGGCGCTGCCGTCAACGGCACTGTCACCTTCGGCGAAATGCCGTTTGAGGACAACCTGACGACGACCTTCAACAGCCGCAACGGCTACAGCTTTACCTTCTCGGCCGCGCCCGTGGTCGGCAGCACAGCCGGCGACAACAACACGACCCTGACCAACAACCTTGCCGGCACCCTCACCTTCACTGGCAACTTCTGGAGCAACGCCAACAACACCGGCAACCGCACGCTGACCTTCAGCGGCAACGGCAACTCGGTGCTTTCCGGCAACCTGCTGGCTTCCTCCGCCGCTTTTGATCACAACCTTTCCAAGAGTGGTTCGGGTTCGCTGACCATCACCAGCGTTGGTTCCACCCTCGACGGTGCCGTCAACATCACCGGTGGTGCCATCGTCGTCACGGACTTCCGCTCCGTCACCAACAATACTTCCGCCATCAACATCGGTTCCGGCGGCACCGCGGGTGCTCTCGTCATCGGCACCCATGTCACCCCCACGGCTGCAGGCCTGATCACCAGCAAGGTCATCAACCTCGCCGGCACCACCGGCGGCGCCACGATCTTCGCCAACCAGACCGGCGTCAATCCGGTGGTCTTCAATGCCGACTTCACCGCGTCCGGCGGCACCGTCAGCAACGCCAAGACCCTCACACTCGGCGGCACCAGCACGGTCGACAACGTCATCAACGGCGGCATCCCCAACAACGCCGCCGGCGGGGTGGTCAACCTGCTCAAGGTCGGTTCGGGCACCTGGGTGTTGGCCGGCGTCAACACCTTCACGGGAAGCACCACCATTGCCAACGGCGCCCTCAAAGTCAGGGCCAACGACGCCAGTTCGACCGTCCTGCCCAGCGGCGCAGCGATCATCTTCAACAACAACAACGGCTATGCCGGTGGCAGCCTTGAATTTGTCGGCCAGCCCAGCACCGCCAACGTGCAGAGCCTCGGCGTGCTGACCACCTCCGCCGGCAGTGGCACGATTCAACTCTCTCCCGGCACCGCCGGCACCGCCTCGCTGGTCTTTGCCGACCTGGCCACCTCAGGGGCCGCCACCGTCAACTTCGTCGGCGGCGATGCCGTCAACAACACGGTCACGCTCAACCTGGTCAACGGCAGCGCCGGCAGCGACGGCCTGGTCAGCCGCACGATTTACTGGAACGGCGCCGATTTTGCGTACCGCGCCAGTGGCCTGCTGCGCGCCCCCGTTTACGGTACGGACGCGGGCTTTGACACCTCCGACACCGCCCTGACCGCCGGCAGCAACAACCAGATCACCGGCAGTTTCAGCACCAACACCCTCTCCGTCAACACCCTCAAGATCGCCGGCTCGCAGACCCTCACCCTCAACGCCGCCCAGACCCTGACCCTTGGCGGTGGTGGCCTGCTCGCCACCGGCGGCAATGCCGTCATCACGGGCGGCACGGCGCTGGCGCTTGGTTCCAATGCCCTGGTGGCGCGGGTGAATCAGGCGACCGATGTGCTGACGATTGAGTCGCCCATCACCGGCAGCGGCGGCCTGACCAAGGCCGGTCTCGGCACCTTGGTGCTTGCCGGCAACAATGCCCAGTCCGGCACTTTCTCCCTCAACGAGGGCACCGTCCAACTCTCCGGCAGCGGCCGTCTTGGCGCCGCCAACATCACCGTCACCATCCGCCAGGGCGCGGTGCTTGACCTCAATGGCGTCAACAGCGGCACCGCCATCGGCCAGTTCAACAACAACGGCACGGTGAGGAACACCAGCGCCAATCCGGCCATCCTCACCGTTGGCAACAACAACGGCACCGGCACCTCCTGGGGCGTGATCGACGAAACCAACGGCGTCATCCACGTCACCAAGGTCGGCAACGGCGCCCAGACCTGGGTCGGCACCAGCAACTACAGCGGTGTCACCACCATCGGCGGCAACACGGCCAGCCTGATCACGGTCGACACGCTTGCCGATTACGGCCAGCCCAGCACCATCGGCACCGGCAGCGCCCAGGGCAACGCTGCCAGCCTGGTCTTCAACGGCACCGGCGGCGGCCTCGTTTACGGGGGCACCATCCGCAACGGCACTCTCAGCTTCAGCTCGCGCTCCGTGAGCACCGACCGCCTGTTCACCCTGGCCGGCAGCAGCGCCAGCCTTTCCAGCACGGCCAGCAACAACAACGCCGTCGTCTGGAGCAACACCGGCGACATCGTTCACGGCACGGTTGCCGCCCGCACGCTCATCCTCACCGGCACATCGCAGGGCGAGAACATCCTCACCCCTCGTCTCACCGACAGCGGCACTGGCACCAACATCACCAGCCTGACCAAGACCGGCACCGGCATGTGGCGCCTCAACGGCGCCAACACCTACACCGGCGCCACCCTCGTGCAGCAGGGCATTTTGATGGCCACGGATGGTGTTGGTCTGCCCACGGGTTCCAACTTGGTCTTCGACGGCGGCACGCTCTACAGCCAGGGCAATTTCACTCGTGAACTCGGCACCGGCGCCGGTCAGATGCGCTTTGCCGCGCCCGCCGCCAACACCGCCCAGTTTTCGGGCGGCTTCATGGGTGGTGACAGCAAGCTGACCGTCTCCTGGACCGGCACGCCCGTCTGGGGCTCCACCACGAACTTCCTCTCCACGCGCAACGGTCTGATGTTGAACGGTTCGCAGGCACGCGGCCAGGGCGCCACCGGTTCCATCGCCCTGTCCGAAGTGGAACTGACCGGGGATTTCTCGCTCGGCACCGCCACCGGCTCCGCGCTCTCGGGTCTGACCTACACCCTCGCCCAGAACAGCGCCACCATCACCGGTCTCGCCAGCACCGCCAACATGAGCGTCGGTCAGCCCATCACCGGCACCAACATTCCGGTCGGCGCCTACATCACCAGCATCAACAGCGCCAGCTCGATCACCATCAGCGCCAACACGGCGAACACCTCGGGCATCGCCGGAACCTACACCAATGGCGCCACCGCCGCCAACATCCTGCGGCCGATCCGTGTCGATGACAATGGCAACACCGGCGCTGACTTTGCCACCCTCAGCGGCATCCTTTCGGGCGACGCCGGCACCGGCATCCGCAAGCTCGGCGGCGGCATCCTCCGCCTCACCGGCGCCAACACCTACGATGGTGAGACCAACGTCTTCCAGGGCAGCCTGGTGGTCAACTCCCTCGGCAACAGCGGCACGCCCGGCGTCGGTACCAGCGTCGGTACCAGCACGAACGCGAATCTGGACGCCAATGCCATCACCCTCGGCAACGGCGTGACCGGTGCCGGCATCCTCCAATACATCGGCCCGGGCGAGACCAGCGATCGCAAGATCCGCCTCAATACCACCACCGGCAGCGTCCAGATTCATGCCGATGGTTCCGGCCCGCTTGTCCTGTCGAATCTCGCCAACGACATGGCCGCCGGCAACAAGACCCTTTTCCTGCGCGGCACCAACACCGGCGCCAACCAGATCACCAGCCAGCTGTCCGACAACGGCGGCACGCTCGGCGTCACCATCGACGGCGGCGCGCTCTGGGTGTTCAGCAACCCGCTCAACGATTACACCGGCAACACCACGGTCAGCGCCGGCGCGCTCGGCATCGGCCATGACAGCGCTCTCGGCACCGGCACGCTCATCCTCAACAACGGCTCGATCCTCGGCTACGGCGGCGACCGCAGCATTGCCCAGGCGATCAGCCAGTCGAACAACACGACCACCGGCTTCATTGGCGACCACAGCCTGACCTTCACCAACACCTTCACGCTGCTCGCCTCGGCCAACAACCTTGGCACCAACAACAACATCGTCGCCGGCGAGGCGCTCACCTTTGGCGCCGTCACCGCCAACAGCCTCACCGCCAACCGCACCTGGGCCTTTGACGGCGCGGGCCTCACGGTCATCAACGGTCCGATCACCACGAGCACCGCCTTCGGCGTCGCCATCTCGAAGACCGGCGACGGCACCCTCGTGCTGGGCGGTGCCGGCTCGAATTTCAATCAGAATGGCGCCAACCTCGACATCGACCGCGGCACGGTGCGCATGTCGGCCAGCAATGTCCTCATCAGCCTGCCGGCTGTTACCGGACCGCCCGCGATCGCCGCCAGCGGCGGCCTCGTTCTGAGCCCCGACCTGGTCAACAGCGACACCGCCACCTTCGATCTCAACGGCACCAGCCAGACGATCAATGCCCTCACCGCCACCACGGATGGCACGGCGGTCATCGACAACACCTCGGCATCGGCCGCCTCCCTCACCTTCGGCGCCAACGATGCGACGGTGAATTTCGGCTCCGGCATCGGTACTTACAGGATCCAGAACTCCGGCGGCGGCGCTCTGTCGATCATCAAGACCGGCAACACCAGCACGACCTTCTCCGCCGGCATGACGCTCAGCTACACGGGTGAAACCGCGGTCACCGGTGGCAGCTTTACCATCGCCTCGGCGCTGACCGGCACCTCGGCCCTGCGCGCCGTCAATGCCAGCACCCTGGCCCTGACCGGCGGCCTCACCAACCCGAACCTCATCACCAGCGTTCAGTTGGACGGCGGCTCCACCCTCAGCCTGCTCGATGGGGCCGGCAGCAAGCTTGACCTGCAGAGCCTCAGCCTCGGCGCCTCCGGCACCGGCACGGTCACCCTCAATCTCAACATAGGCGACCTCAATGCCGCCGGCGACTACCTCAACACCGACACCCTGACCCTGCTCACCGGCGGCACCCTGCAGCTCGGCAACTCGATCACCTTCAACCTGACCGACGCCGGCCTCAGCGCCAACACAACCTACACCCTGCTCAACCTTGCGGACGGCGGTCTCACCACCTTCGGTTCGGGCAACCTCATCCAGGGTGCCACTCCCGGCGGCTTTGACGGTTTCACCTGGAACGTCAACAACAACGTGGTGCAGATCACCACCGGCAACCTCATCCTCGGCGACATTTACTGGCGCGGTGCAACCGACCTCACCTGGAACGCCAACGCCAACAACTGGTCGACCGACAAGGCGGGCGCGACGCCGGCCGTGAGCATCCCCGGCCAGGGCAACCGCGTCATCTTCGCCTATGACAACGTCGGCACCGCAGCCCTGACGACCACCCTTGAACAGAACTTCAAGGTCGGTGGCTTGGTCTTCGAAGCCGGCGTGACCACGCCGGCCTCCGTCACCATCAACACGGGAACCAACACCACCAGCCGTCTTGAAACCGGCGCGAACGGCATCGCCATCAGCACCGGCGGTCCCGCGGCCGTCACCCTCGCCACCGCCCTCAAGGTCGGTGTCGACCAGACCTGGAGCGTCGCCGATGCCGGCACCGTGCTCACCCTTGGCAGCCTGCTTGGCGAGGCGGACATCACCGTTTCCGGCAGCGGCAAGGTGGTCCTCAACGCCGCCGCCGACCCCACCTTCAATGCCGGTGGCAGCAGCGTGTTTGTTCTCAATGGCGGCAATCTGGAACTGCAGAACGTGGGCGCACTTGGTACCCTGGGCAATGCCAACATCGCCAGCATCACGGTCAATGCCGGCGCCGGCTTCTATTTTAACGGCGCGGCCAGCACCGTGTCCAACCCGATCACCCTGGCTGGCGGCACCCTGTCCGCCGGTGGGGCCACCCAGACCTACAATGGCGCGGTCAATGTCAGTGCGGACTCCTTCATCAACCTGGCGGATTCCAACGGACCGGTCGGCAATACCGCCCGCAGTGTCACCCTGTCCGGCCTGGTCAGCGGTTCGGGCAGCCTGACCATCGACGGCAACAACACGGCTTCCGGCGGCAACCAGATCGGCGGCACGCTGACGATCAACAACGCCGGGTCCTCCTGGAATGGCGACCTGATCTTCAACCGCGGCACTGTCACGATCAGCAACACGGCCAGCCAGACGGTCACCCCGGGCAACATCACCTTCAACAGCTTCGGCCGAATCATCTTCGGTGGGATCGACGGCCAGACGATCAACCGGGCGGGCACCCTGAATTTCGCCGCGGGCGCCGTTGGCGAATTCCAAGTCGACAACGTCACCACCCTTCAGCCGCTGGGCTTCCAGGTGAACCAAAATGGCGCGGTGAACCTGGGTTCGGGAGGAACCGGTGCCAGCCTGCGTGTCGCCTTGGTGGACGCCATGGCTTATCTGGACCTCACGGGAGCCGTCAACCTGGGCGGCAACAGCAGCATCTCGGTGTCCAATTCGGCCGCCCGCCTGTTGACGATTTCGGGCATCATCGGGGACGGCGGCGCCGGCTACGGGCTTGCCATCAACGATGATGCGGGTGGCTGGGCACAAACCAACGGCACCGTGCGGTTGACGGGCCCGAACACCTTCAGCGGCAACCTCACCCTCGACGCGGGCATCCTGGAGTTCAGCACGGTCAGCAACATCGGTGGCGGCGCCAGCAACCTCGGCCAGGGCAGCGCCATCACCCTCGGTGCCGCCAACCTCAACTTCATCGGTGGCACCAGCCAGAGCACAGACCGCCCGATCACCACCACGGCTGCCGCCATCCTCTCGGCCAACGGCACGGGCGGCGCCTCGATCACCTATGCCGGCGCGATCAATGTCGGACCCACTGCCGACGGCACCCAGCTCACCCTCACGGGCGCAGCGGGTCGCCAGGGCTTCATCACCGGTGGCATCAACCAGACCGGCGATACCGCCGACCTCTCCATCACAGGTGGCACCTGGACTCACGCCACCGGCACCAGTCGCATCGGCGACAACGTCACGGTCAGCACGATCAATGCCGTGCTCAACCTCGACAGCGGTGTGTTCGGCGTGCGCAATGACTTCACTGTCACCACCGGCGCCAACCTCTACCTCAACGGCACCGGCGTGCTGTCCTACAACATCGCCACCCTCAGTGCCGACTCCACGCTGCGCGCCACCGCCGGCGGTGTCATCCACCTCGGTGCCGACAACGCCGTCAACCCCACCGAGTTCGACGGCCTGCGCATCGGCGTCGATGCCGATGGCGACACGGCCGTGCTCAACATGGGCGTCTACAACCAGACGGTCACGGAGTTCATTCTCGGCAACCGTCAGACCACCCGCAGCGGCGTGGTCAACGGCACCGGCACCCTCACGGTCAACGGCAACCTCGACCTCTACGATGGTACCATCCACGCCAATCTTGCCAGCAACGGCACGAGCACCCTCGAGAAGATCGGTCCCGGCACGGTCACCTTCCGTGGCGACAACAGCGGCCTGACCTCGACCGGCAACTCGGTCATCCACGCCGGCCTGCTCGCCCTCGACTACACGGTCAGCAACACCGACAAGCTGCGTTCAGGTTCCGCTCTCGACATGCGCGGCAGCGCCCTGCGCGTCACTGGCAACGCCTCGGCCGCCACCTCCCAGACCGTCAACGGCCTGACCCTCACCAACCTCGGCCACAATGTCATCGAAGTCATCGCGGGCTCCGGCCAGGAGGCCCTGCTCCATCTCGGTGGCATCACCCGTGCCACGGCGACCGGCACGGTCCGCTTCGTGCTGCCCACGGGCATCCAGAGCGCCACGAACGGCATCACCACCACCGCCTCCGTCACTGACGGCCTGCTTGGCAGCGGCGCCGCCTATGCCACCGTCAAGGACGCCACCGGCACCTGGTTCGCCACCGCCATCGACGGCAACATTGCCGCGGTCGCCAGCACGGTCGAGAACAGCCTCGCCGCCTGGACCTCGGGCAGCCATCTGAGCGATGGCGCCGGCGGCTTCACCGGCACCACGGGCGGTCTGCAGATCGGCAGCCTGCGCTTCGATGCCGCCGGCGGCTCCGCCGTCAACCTGACCCCGGTCACCGGCCTGCTCGACATCCGCTCCGGCGGCATCCTCGTCACCGACAACGTCACTGCCGGCGCCCCCGGCATCTTTGGCGGTCGCCTGCAGGCTGCTTCCGGTGAATTGATCCTCACCAACGACAGCGGTCGCGACTTCCAGATCGGCGCCGCCATCACCGGTGGCACCCGCCTGCTCAAGGCCGGCACCGGCACCGTCCTGCTCACCGGCACGAACTTCAACGGCGACGTCCAAATCAATGAAGGCACCTTGCGCATCGCCGGTGGCCGCGCGCTGAGCGACACCGCCCGCGTGTACCTGGCCCTCAACCGCCAGGCCGAGCTTGAACTGCTTGCCAGCGAAACCATCGGTCGCCTCGAAGGCGGTCGCGCCAGCACCGGCGAGGAACTCGGCGTCGTCAACGTCGGCAGCCACACCCTGACGATCAACCAGTCGGACAACGACACGACCGCCAACGAGGGCATCACCTACGCGGGCACTTTCCAGGGCGATGGCACCGTCATCAAGCGCGGCATCGACTACCTCATCCTCAACGGCAACAGCAGCCAGTTCACCGGCACCTTCATCGTCGACAACGGTCGCCTCGATCTGACCGGCGGCATCGGTCGCCTCAGCTCGGCCAGTGCCTACGGCATCAATGCCGGCGCCGTCATGCTGGTCCGCCAGGACCAGAGCAGCACGGTTGACCGCATTGGCGACAGCGCCCCGATCACTCTCAACAACACCTCCGGCACCCTCATGATTGCGCCGCGCGAAGGTCTCTGGCTCTACAACACCCAGAACGGCACACGCACGGAAAATGCCGGGGCTCTCATCCTTGGCGCCGGCCACAACCAGATCCGCATCGAGCCGCAGAACTCTGGCACCAGCACCCTCTCCGACCTGCTCGCCGATACCATCACCCGCGAGAACCGCGCGACCGTCACCGTCAACGGCCTCAACCTCGGTGCCAGCACCGGCCGTCGCGGCCGCCTGCGCTTTGATGCCGCCGGGCAGACCGCCGTCGACGGCTACGAAGTCGGCGCCGGCAGCAACAGCGGAACCCAGTTCAAGATCATCCCCTGGATCATCGGCTCGGTCGCCACCGGGGGGGTCGGCAACAGCTTCGTCACCCACGTCGATGGCACCATCGGCCTGCGCCCGCTTGCCACTGGTGAATACATCACCGATGCCGCTGGCTTCAACGGCCTTACCGGCGCCGCCACCGACAACGTCCGCTTCGCGACCAATCCCGGCGCCGCCCTGACCGGCACCGCCACCAGCATCAATTCGCTGGTCGTCGAAGGTGTCGCCGTCACCCTGACCGGCCCCGCGTCCTCCTTGGAAATCAGCTCCGGCGCCCTGCTCTTCGCCGGCAACTTCAACCACGTCGTTGAGGGCTTCACCGGTCTGACCACCGGCGGCGGCCTCGACTACACGATCTACCACACCGGCGCCGCCGCCAACACGGTGACCTTCAACAGCCCCCTCACCAGTACGGTGCCGCTGGTCAAGTCCGGCTCAGGCACGCTCGTGCTGACCAGTGATGCCAATGCCTTCACCGATGTCTACGCCAACCAGGGCTTCATCCAGGTGAATGATTATGACAAGCTCGGCACCGGCAGCCTGAACTTCTACGGCGGCGGTCTGCGCCTGGCCACCGGCTTTGCCGACGACCTCGGTGCCAAGAGCTGGGTGATCGGCACCGGCGGCGGTGTGCTCGACACCAACGGCAACGCGACGGTCAATGCCACCGACTGGTTCGTCTCCGGCGCCGGCACCCTGCGCAAGCAGGGCGTTGGCACCCTCAACCTCAGCGGCAGTTTCGGCGGCGGTTTCTCCGGTCCGGTCGTGGTCGCCCAGGAAATGCTCACCCTCAATCTCAGCACGGCCAACGCCTTCGGCGTCGGCGGCATCCTCATCAATGGCGGCACCGCCACCCCTGCCACGGGGGTGCGCCTGCTCGCCTCCGATCAGATCGCCGATGGCGCCACGGTGACCCTCTCCACCGGTGGCACGAACAACCAGCTCTTTGATCTGAACGACTTCAATGAGTCGATCGGCGGCTTGGTCGTCACCTCGACCTCGACGAGCGGCGCCACGGTCCGCACCGGTGCCACTGGTGTGCTCACCGTCACCGGCGACATCGTCTTCAACAACGACCGTTCGGCTGACACGGCGACCACGGAGTTCCAGGCGCTCATCACCGGCAGCGGCGCCGTCGGCACCCGGACGACGGACGGTTTCCTCGATCTTGGCGGCGCCACCCGCACGATCTCGGTCAACAGCGTCCAAACCAACACCAGCTTCCGCCATGATGCAGTGATCGAAACCGTCATCCAGAACGGCGGCCTCATCAAGACAGGTACCCGCGCCCTCTATCTGCGAGCCGACAACACCTATGCCGGTGGCACGACGGTGCTCGAAGGCGCCCTGGTCGCCGCCAACACCACCGGCTCGGCCACCGGGCTCGGCAGCGTCACCGTCGCCCGCGGCGGCATTCTGGCCGGCAACGGCATCCTCGCCCCGGCGGCCGACAACTCGATCACGGTCGACGGCACCCTGCTGGTCGGCGGCCTCAACAACGCGGCGCAGCAGCTCACCCTGAACACCACCGGCACGGGCCTGACCACGGTCAACGGCGTCGTCGCCTTCGACCTCTTCGGCGGTCAGGGCAGCGGCACGCTCAACGCCCAGACCGGCAACAACGACCAGCTTGTCGTCAACGGCACCAGCGGCTTCGCCATCGGCGGCACCAGCACCCTGCAGGTGACCACCAGCCTGCCGATCGACGGCAGCTGGGTGGCGGGCACGGAATGGAAACTCTTCGACTGGGCCGGCCTGTCCGGTGGCGTCACCGGCACGTTCAGCAACCTGAGCGATCCGGCGCCGTTCAACCACGTGAACCTGCCGGACCTCAGCAGCATTGGCCTGGCCTGGGACGTGTCGAACCTCTACACGGCGGGCACGATCATGGTGGTGGTGCCGGAACCCGGCCGTATGCTGCTGGTCTTCCTCGGCCTACTCGGCCTGGGCTTCCGCCGCCGCCGCTGACGGCCTCGCGGGCCAATCGAGTCCCCGGTCCGCAAACGCGGGCCGGGGATTTTTTTGCATAAAAAGAAAAATCGGCCAGAGCCCTCGATCTGCCTGGATCCATTAAGCAAAAATATGATTTTTTCACGCAGGCAGACCGCGGGAAACGCTAAAGCTTCGGCGTGTTTTGAATAAAGAATTGCGCCGTTCAAAGGCCAGCTCCTGAGGCGAATGGCAGGTCGGTCATGGCCGACCGGCACTCAGGAAATTCGGCTTTTGCCCAGTAAAGACCGGCCCTGAAGCGCTGTGTCGCGGCTTTGTTGGGCAATAAAGGATGTGCTTATCGGAGCCCGCAAGACCTTTTCCGGGCGGGAAATTTAGCCTCGTTTGCCTACGACAGGGTGCCTACAACCCGGTCATTTTCCCGCCATGTCACGCTTCCTTCCGACCCTCGACCTTCGCCACTTCCGCTGCGCCATCCTGTTCGTGGCGGCGGCGGTGAGTGGCCCACCTTCCCTGAGCGCCGAGACGCTGCAGTGGACTGGTGCGGACAGCACCCTTTGGTCGCTCGGCAGCAACTGGAGCGGTGCCGCCGCGCCGACTTTGGCGGATGAAGCCGTTTTTGCCTTCGCTGTGCCGGGTACAGGATCGCTCCTCAGCCTTGGCAGCGGCAGTCTGGCCGAGCGCCTGACCCTGCGTGGCGATTACACCTTCAGCGGCGGCGATCTCAGCCTCGGCAGCGGGGCCATCCATGTCAATCTGGGCCACGTGTTGACCCTGAACAGCCGGCTCGACGGCACGGCGGGACTGCTGCTCAGTGGCGGTGGCACGCTGCGACTGACCGATGCCGCCAACACGTTCACGGGCACGACCACCCTGGCCAACGGCACCCTCATCATCAGCCAGCCCGGGCAACTCGGTCTGTCGACAAGTCCGATCCTGATCACCGAGACGAATCCCATTGTCGGGAGCACCTCGATCGTCGGTTTCGGGGGCGGGGCCCTCGTCCTGGATGGCAGTGCCGCCGGTTTCACCTTCAACCGCGATGTGCATCTGCAGGGCAGCGGTCCGGCGGCCGACCGCGGCGGTGCCCTCGTCAGCATGGGCGACAACACCCTTTCCGGCAGCCTGCGCCTTGCTGACGGGACCTCGCCGCGTTCTTCGCGCATCCTCTCCAATCAGGGCCTGCTGACCCTGGCCGGCAGTGTCAACGTTGCCGGTACAGCGGGCACCCACATCAGCAACCTGGGGGGGGTGAACAGTGCCGGCGCCAATGCCGATTTCCGGCTCAGTGGCGAGCTGACCGGCACGGGCACCCTCAACAAGCAGGGCGCCGGTGTGCTGATTCTGACGCCCTCCTCCACTTCGAACTTCAATGGTCGCCTGCGCATCACCGGCAATGCCACCGGCGGCCAGAGTTCGGTGCGCGTGTTTGCCGCCGACGTCTTTGGCACGGCCAATGCCGGCAATGCCAGCGCCCCGATCGACATGAACGGCGGTGTCTTGGAGATCCACTCCGACACCAGCCTCGACATCGGCAAAAACGTCTACCATCGCGCCTCGTCGACCTACTACTTCGGTCCGGCCATCGGTGGCGACGGGGTCAACGGCACCATGGCTTTTGGCTCGTTGCGCGCCGCGGCGAACACCACGCTCACCTTCAACAGCCGCAACGGCTACGGTGCCAGCTTCAGCACCCAGTCGATGGAAAGCTCGAACAACAACTCGACCTTCACCAACAACATGGGCGGGTTGCTGACCTTCACCGGCAACTTCTGGAACAACAGTGACGCCAGCAACCGCACGCTGACGATCAGCGGCAGCGGCAACACCCGCATCGATGGCAGCATCAACACCAGCGGCGCCGGTGTGAAGACTCTGACCAAGACCAACAACGGCGTGCTCACCCTCAATGGCACCGCCACCACCCTCAACGGCAATGTCAACATCAGCGGTGGCGCCATCGCCATCCGCGATTTTCGCTCCCTCAACAACACCAGCAACGGTGTCATCAACCTCGGCTCCAGCAGCACTGCCGGCGCCCTCATCATCGGCACCACGGAAGCCGCTGATCCTTCCGGGCTGATCACCTCGCGCACGCTCAATCTGTCCGGCACGACCGGTACGCCCAGCATCTACGCCAACCAGGCTGGCGCGCATCCGGTCATCCTGGCCGGCAGCCTCACCGCCACCGGTGGCAGCGCCAGCAACGCCAAGACCCTCACCCTCGGCGGTACCAGCACGGCCGACAACCTCATCCTCGGCGGCATCCCCAACAACGCCGCCGGCGGCAGCGTCGCCCTGCTCAAGGTCGGCGCCGGCACCTGGGTGCTGGCGGGCGAGAACACCTACACTGGCACCACCACCGTCACCAACGGCACCCTCAAGCTGCTGGCCAACGGCACAATCTCGACGGTGCTCGGCTCCGCGAACAACATCACCTTTTCCACCAGCAACAGCTATGCCGGCTCCACCTTCGAGTTTGTCGGCCGCGCCGGCGAAGCCAACGTTCAGGACCTCAACGTGCTTGCCTACTCCGCCGGCAGCAACACCCTGCGCGTCACGCCCGGCACCGGCGGCAGCGCCTCGCTCACCTTCGCCCGCCTCAACACCACCGGCGCTTCCACGCTCAACATCGTGGGTGCCGATTTCCTGCAGAACCGCGTCACCCTGACCACCATCAACGGCAGCGTCGGCAGCAATGGCATCATCACCCGCTCGGTGTACTGGAACGGTGCCGATTTCGCCTACCGCGAGGGCGGCGTGCTGCGCGCGCCGCTCTATGGCACGGACGGCGGCACCGCCATCGCCGATTCGGCGCTCACCGCCAGCCAGCACAACCAGTTGACGGCCAGCATCAGCACGGGCTCGGTTTCCGTGCCGACCCTGAAGATCGCCGGCTCGCAGACGCTGACCCTCAACGACGGGGCAAGCCTGACCCTCTCCGCCGGCGGTTTGCTGGTCGATGGCGGCAGCGCCACGATCACCGGCGGCACGGTCGCCCTCGGCAGCAACGCCTTCGTCGTGCGCGTCAACCAGCCTGCCGACACCCTGACCCTTGCCTCCAGCAACACCGGCACGGGCGGCCTCACCAAGAGCGGGGCCGGCACCCTGGTGCTGGCCGGACCCAGCAGCCGCACCGGCACAATCAGTGTCGACGAGGGCACGCTGCGCCTCGCTGCTGGCGGCGTGCTGAGCGGCGCCAACGCCACCCTCAACATCCGCCAGAATGCCGTGTTCGACTTGAATGGCGTCAGCACCGACACCTCCATCGGTCAGTTCAACAACAACGGCGTCGTCACCAACAGTGGCAGCGTGGCCGCCACCCTGACGCTTGGCAATGGCAACGGCACCGGCACCTCCTTCGGCAGCATCCGTGACGGCTCCGCCGTCGTCCACGTCACCAAGGTTGGCACCGGCGCACAGAGCTGGCTGGGACGCAGCACCTACACCGGTGTCACCACGCTCGGCGGCACCGGCTTGGTGACCGTGGATGTCCTCGCTGACGGCGGCCAGGCCAGCGGCATCGGCGCTGCCAGCAGCGATGCCGCCAACCTGGTCTTCGACGGCGGCGGCCTTTCCTACCGCGGCAACCTGGTCGAGGGCATCCTGAACCTCGGCTCGACCTCCGCCTCGACCGATCGCCTGTTCACCGTCACCGGCTCGGCGGTGACCCTCGGCAGCTCGCCGTCGACCAACCTCAACAACGCCATCGTCTGGAGCAATCCGGGCGCCATCGTCCACGGCAGCAACGCCGACCGCACCTTCACCTTCACCGGCACCTCCCAGGGCTTCAACACCTTCAACCCGCAGCTCACCGACAGCGTTGGCTTCGCCACCAGTGTCCTCAAGACCGGCACCGGCATCTGGCGCCTCGGCAACGCCGCCAACACCTACAGCGGTTCCACCACGATCACCCAAGGCATCCTCATGGCCACCGACGGTCAGGGCCTGTCGCCGAATTCCAACCTTGTTTTCGACGGCGGCGCGCTGTACAGCCAGGGCAGCCTCAATCGCGACATCGGCAGCGGCGCCGGCCAGATGCAGTTTGCCGCGGCCACCGCCTCGACCGCCCAGTTCTCCGGTGGCTTCATGGGTGGCGATTCGAAACTCACGGTCGACTGGACCGGCACGCCCGCCTGGGGTTCCACCAGCGGTTTCCTCGACAACCGCAACGGTCTGATTTTGAACGGTTCCCAGGCTCGTGCCCAAGGCACAACCGGCTCCATCGCCCTCTCGGAGGTCGACATCGCCGGCGATTTCTCGCTCGGCACCGTCAGCGGCATCGCGCTCGGCCCAAACCATAGTTACACGGTCGCCCAAAACAGCGCGACGGTGACGGTTGCCTCGACCACCGGCTTGCGCGTCGGTCAGAGCGTCACCGGCAGCAAGATCCCCTCCGGCGCCTACATCGTCAGCATCATCAGCGCCACCCAGTTCCAACTGAGCGCAAACACCGCCAACGTCTCGGGCACGGCCGGCAGCTACACCGACGGCGCCGTGCTGGCTGACAATCTGCGTGCGATCCGCGTCGACGACAACGGCAACACCGGCGGCGATTTCGCGACGATCAGCGGTGTCATCTCCGGTGATGCGGGCACCGGCCTGCGCAAGACCGGCGCCGGCCTGCTGCGCCTGACCGGTGCCAACACCTACACCGGCGAGACCAATGTCAACCAGGGCACCCTGGCGGTGCGTTCGCTCGGCCACAGCGGTGATGCCCCGGGCACCGCCACCAGCGTCGGCCTCAGTGGTCTGGCCTTCGACGACAGCAACGCCGTCACCCTTGGCAACGGCGGCACGGGCGCCGGCATCCTCCAGTACATCGGCCCCGGCGAGACCAGCGACCGCAAGATCCGCATCAACACCACCACCGGCAGCACGCAGATCCACGCCGATGGCTCCGGTCCGCTCATCCTCACCAACCTCACCAACGACGTCATCACCGCCACCGGCAACAAGACGCTCTTCCTGCGCGGCAGCCACGCCGGCCCCAACCAGATCACCAGTCAGCTCAGCGACAACGGCGGCACGCTCGGCGTGACCGTCGATGGCGGCGCGATGTGGATTCTCACCAACCCGGCCAACAACTACACCGGCCTCACCACCGTCGGCGGCGGTGTGCTCGGCATCGGCGCCGACGGCGCCATCGGCAGCGGCACCCTGCGCCTGAGCAACGGCAGCGTCTTCGCCTACGGCGGCGACCTGACCCTGGCGAACCCGGTGGACCAGGCCAACAACACCACCGGCGCCTTCATCGGCGACTACAGCCTCACCTTCACCAGCGCCTACGCCCTGCTCTCCACCACCAGCAACCCGTCGGTCACCACCAACAACCTCGTCGCCGGCAAGACCCTGGCCTTCGGCGGAGTCACCGCCAACAGCATCACCGCCAACCGCACCTGGACGATCGAAGGCAACGGCGAGACGATCATTGATGGCGACATCACCACCAGCACCGCCTTCGGCCTCGTCATCGCAAAGACCGGCAACGGTGTGCTGCAGCTCAACGGCACCGGCAGCAACTTCAACCAGAACAATGCCAACTTCGACATCGACCGCGGCACGGTCCGCCTCGGCAACAACGAGGTGATCCCGCATGGCGCCGGCTTCGGCAGCCTGCTGATCAGCCCCGAGCTGGCCAATGAAGATGTCGCCACCCTCGACCTCAACGGCCGCAGCGAAACGATCAACGGGCTCACCGCGACGACCGACGGCACGGCCGTGATCGACAACACCTCCGCCAGCGACGCCGTGCTCACCTTCGGCGCCAATGACGCCACGGTGAATTTTGGCACCGGCGCCGGCACCTACTCGATCACCGACAGCGGTTCCGGCAAGCTCTCGCTGGTCAAGACCGGCACCGGCATCGCCACCCTCGGCGGCGGCAGCGGCACCACGACCCTCGACTATCAGGGCACGACGACGGTCGAAGCCGGCGCCCTCAACATCGCCTCGGCGCTCACCGGCTCCACCGGCATCAGCGTCGCCGGCGGCGCCACCCTCAACCTCTTCAACGGTGCCGTCGATGGCCTGGCCGCTCTCGACCTGCTCAGCCTCGGCGCCGGCGCCGGCACCACTGTGCTCGGCCTCGAACTCGGCGCCGGCACCCTGACCTCCGACCGCTTCGCCACGGCCGGCGGCGCCACCACCGCCAACACGATCCAGCTCGACCTCGTCGGCCTCACCGGCTTCGGCGGCTCAGCCAGCTACGACCTGCTCGCTGCGGCCAGCGGCCTGAGCGGCGCCACTTACGTGCTTAACCGCGCGCCCGGTGGCTACACCTACTCCCTCAATGTCAGCGACAGCCTCGTCCGCCTCGACCTCACCGCCATCGCCGCCGGCGATCTTTACTGGCATGGCGACCTCAGCGGCAGCTGGTCGCAGCTCAGCGGCGGCAACTCCAATTTCGCCACCGACCTCGCCGGCACCCTCGATCCCGGCGCCTCGCCCGGCACCGCCAACACGGTCATCTTCTCCAGCTCCGCCGCCTCCGGGCCGGCCATCGCCACCACCCTCGACAACCCCTACGCCGTCAACGCCCTGAAGTTCACCGCCCAGCCCGCCGGGGTCACCTCGGTGTCGATCGCCCCGGGCACCAGCGGCAGCCACAGTCTGACCCTCACGCCCGGCTCATCCGCGGACGGCATCGACGTCGCCGACAACGCCGGCACGGTGACCCTCAGCGCGCCGGTCGTGCTCGGTGCCGACCAGACCTGGACGGTTGCCGGCACCGGTGCCAACGGCTCCGCCCTCACGGTCAGCGGCGCGCTCTCCGGCGCCTTCAACCTCGTCAAGGCCGGTGCCGGCACCCTCACCCTGAGCGGCGACAACAGCCTGCATCTCGGCTCGACGACGATCGACACCGGCACTCTCCAGATCGGCGCGGCCGGCAGCACGGGCACGCTTGGCGCGGGCGCGGTCGTCAACAACGGCATCCTCCACTTCAACCGCACCGGCACCTTCACCGTCGCCAACCTGATCAGCGGCACCGGCAGCCTCAGCAAGAGCGCCAGCGGCGTCCTGCTGCTCACCAACGATGCCAACAGCTTCGAGGGCGACGTCACGATCAACGCCGGCACGCTTGGCTTCACCACCGTGTCCGACATCGGCGGTCCGGCCAGCAGCCTCGGCCGTGGCAGCGCCATCCACATGAACGGCGGCACCCTGCGCTTCGATGGCGACACGGTCAGCCAGAGCACGGATCGCCCGATCTTCACCAGCACCACCAACGCCGTGCTTTCGCTCAACGGTACCAACGGCGCCACCATGACCTATGCCGGCGCCATCAACATCGGCATCGACACCAGCGGCAGTCGCCTCACCCTGACCGGCACGGCCGGCAGTGCCGGCAGCATCACCGGCGGCTTCACCATGACCGGCACGGCTGCCGACGCCCTCGTCGGCGGCGGCACCTGGACGCTCTCCGGTGCCCAGAACACCGTCGCCGACAACATGACCGTGCAGGGCACCTCGACCGTGCTCAACCTGAATGGCACCGGCATCCTGCGCTTCCTCTCCGGCGCCGCCTCGGGCGACCTGTACATCAACAACGGCTCGACCGTCAATCTCGGCGCCGACAACGCCATCGACATGACGATCCCCTATCGCCTGTTCATCGGCCAGACGGCGGGCGGCGCCACGGGGGTGCTCAACCTCGGTTCCTACAACCTGGAGTCCGGCCGCTTCATCCTCGGTGAACGCGCCAATGACCGCAATGGCATCGTCAACGGCACCGGCACGCTCACCGTTGTCGGCGGCGACATCGACCTCTACGAGGGCGAGATCAACGCCGGTTTCGCCAGCACGGGCTCCACCGCCCTTGAGAAATTCGGCCCCGGCACCGTCACCTTCCGCGGCGACAACTCCGGCCTCGCCTCCACTGGCGTGACCGTTCTCAACGAGGGCACCCTGGTGCTCGATTACACGCTCAGCAACACAACCAAGCTGCGCGCCGCGTCGGGCTTGGAGATGCGCGGCATGGACCTGCGCCTCATCGGCAATGATGCGGCGGCCACCGTGCAGACGGTGGCCAGCTTCAACCTCGATGGCACCGCTTCCGATGACAACAGCGGCGCCAACCGCGTTGTCCTGACCGCCGGCACGGGCCAGGACCTGCTGCTCAACCTTGGTGCCATCACCCGCACCAACGGCAACCGCGACGGCACCGTCCGTTTTGTCCTGCCGGCCGGCACGCAGACGGCCACCAACGGCATCACCACCACCACCGGGCTCACCAACGGACTGCTCGGCTTGTCGGGCTTCGCCACCGTCGAGGACGACACCGGCACTTGGTTCGCCACCAAGAGCGGCGACAACATCGTCGCTCTGGTTTCCACGGCCAACAACGCGCCCGCCAGCTGGGTGCTGGGCGACCACATCACCGATGAGGGCAGCGGTTTCCTCGGTCTGCTCAACCGCGCCTCTTTGAACAGCCTGCGCTTCGACGCCGCGGCAGGTTCGAAACTCACCGTCGACTCGATCGGCGCCCTGCATCTCAACAGCGGCGGCCTGCTGGTCACCGACAATGTCACCGGCACCGGCGCCGGCATCCGCGGCGGCAGCCTGACGTCAGGCGCCTCCGAGCTGATCCTCACCCATGACGGCCCGGAAGTCTTTGAGATCTCCTCATCGATCCGCACCAACCACGCCTTCACCAAGTCCGGCACCGGCACGCTGCTGCTGTCGGGCAACAACAGCTTCACCGATGAATTCGAGATCCATGAGGGCACGGTCATCCTGGCCGGCGGCAACGCCATCGGCGACACTTCCCGCGTCAGCCTGGCGGCCAACCGCAACACCACCCTGGTGCTGACCGCCAACGAGACCATCGGCCGTCTCTCCGGCGGCAAACGCGCCACCAACTCGGAGTACGGCACGGTCGCCATCGGCGCCCACACCCTCACGCTCAATCACACGGGTGGCAGCACCACCTACGCCGGTTTCCTCACCGGCACCGGCCGGCTCGTCATGAGCGACACCAGCAACTCCAACCTCAACCTGAACAACAACAGCTCGGGGTTCACCGGCACGGTGGAGGTGAACGGCGGTCTCTTCCAGCTCAGCAACATCGGCCGCATCGACGCCTCCTCGCTGACCGTCAACGGCAACGGCATGATGCTGATCGACAACAACAGCACCACCACCAGCACCACCCGCCTGCTCGATACCGCCAGCATCATCCTCAACTCGGCGGCGGGCGGCGGCACCAATCCCCGCGGCCTCTGGGTGCGCAACACCGACAACAACTCGAGCCGCTTTGAGACTGTCGGCGATCTGATCTTCAACTCGGGCGCCAGCTACCTCACCGGCGAGGCCAACGTCAGCAGCGGCAGCGGTCGCGCCGGCCTGATCGCGGCCAATTTCGTGCGCAATGCCAACGCCACCGTCGCCGTGCGCGGCCGCAACCTCGGCACGACAACGACCCATCACAACCAGTTCCGCATCGCCACCGATGGCGAGGCCGCCTTTATCGCGGCGATGACCGGTGCCGCCGGCAGCGGTGCGAACCTGAGCATCGTACCCTGGGCCATCGGCGAAACCCACAACAACACGACCAACACCGGAACCAACATGGGCAACAGCCTGGTCACCTACGTTGCCGGTGCCGGTTTCCGCCCCCTGGATCTCGTGACGGAATACGCCGCCTATGCCACGGCCGGCGACACCCACAACACCCGTGAGTCCCTCGCCGCCTCGCTGACCGGGCTCGCTGGCCGCACGCTCAACTCCCTGGTGATCAACAACGAGGCGGTTGCGACCCTTGATGTCACCGGTGCCGGTGCCGGCCAGCTCCTGCACAACGCCAGCGGCGCCTTCCTCTTCACCCTTACCGGCGGTACCGACAGCACCGCCTACGGCACCCTGCTCGGCGGCTTCGATGATGGCATCACCACCGGCAACGGCGAGTACCTCTTCCACGTCGTCAATCCGTCGGCCGCGACCACCGGACCCGTGCTGACGGCGACGGTGGCTTCGCCGCTGACCTCGGCGGCCGATCTCACCAAGTCCGGTCGCGGCATCCTCATCCTCACCGGCACCAACACCGCGGGCGGCGGCACCGCCAAGACCACCCTCAACGAGGGCATTCTCGAGATCGCCGGACTCGCCAACATCGGCGGCGCCACCGGCGAACTGGTCTTCGCTGGCGGCACCCTGCGCCTCGGCGCCGGTTTCATCGATGACCTCAGCACGCGCGCCCTCAGCTTCCTCACCGGCGGCGGCACCCTTGACACCAACGGCATCGACCTCGCCCTCGCCGGTGGCCTGGGCTCCGGCTCTGGCGGCTTCACCAAGCTCGGCGCCGGCAACCTCACCCTCAACGCCGGCGCCAGCCTGACCGGCCCGACCACCCTCGCCGCCGGCACCGTCACCCTCGGCGCCAGCAACGCCCTCGGCAGCGGCAACCTCAATCTGCTCGGCGGCGCCACGCTCGATCTCGGCACCCATGACCTCGCCATCGCCCGCCTCACCACCAGCGGCGACAGTCCGCAACTGCTCGGCACCGGCACGCTCACCGCCACCGAGGGCTTCGTCTTCAGCCACACCGGCGACATCACCGTCGCCGCCGGCCTGGCCGGCAATGTCGGCCTGTTCAAGAACCAGGCCAGCGTGCTCACCCTCACGGGGGTCAGCAGCTACACCGGCCTCACCGAGGTCCAGGCCGGCACCCTCAGCTTCGACAGCATCGCCAACGTCGGTGCCGGTTCCAGCGCGCTCGGCAATCCGCTCGACGCGCAGGCGGGCATCCTGCGCATGGGTCTGACCACCGGCCCCACGACGCTCTCCTACACCGGCTTCGGCCACAGCAGCGATCGCCTCGTCGGCCTGCAGGGCACGACCGGCAGCGTCACGCTGGCTGCCGACGGCACCGGTGGCCTGGCCATGGGCGGCGCGGTCCTGCTGCGCGGTGGCAACAAGAGCTTCATCCTGAGCGGCAGCTCGGATTCGTCGATCACCAACCAGATCGGCCGCATCGATGACGGTGAAATCGGCGTGCTGACACTCGCCAAACAGGGAACCAACACCTGGCTGCTCACCAGCGTCAACACTTACTCGGGCGCCACCCAGATCGACAACGGCACGCTCAAGCTTGGCACGGACAACGCCCTGCCCGCCACGGCCGTTCGCCTCGGCAACACCACCACCGCCGGTATTCTCGATCTCAACGGTTTCGACCAGACGGTCGGCAACTTCGAGGTGCGCTCGAACAGCGACTCACTCACCAACCAACTGGTCATTCCGAGCGGCAACACCTTCACGGTCACCGGCAATGTCATTCTCGGCGCCAACGCGGCCCTTTCCACGACCCTGTTCGAGGCGACCGGCGGCGGTGCCTTTGTCCAGATCAGCGACGGCGGCAGCTTCCAGGTCGGCGGTGCCACTGGCAGCAGCAATCGCAACGCCGCCACCGCCGAGTTCAGTGATCTGGCCAGCTTCACCGTCAACCTGGGCAGCACCGGCACCTTCCGGGTCGGCGACAACAGCAGCTCGGCGACCACGGACGGCAGCAGCTCGACCCTCGTGCTCGCTTTGAACAACACCATCACCGCGAACCACCTCTTCGTTTCCGCCAACCAGCCCAACACCCTGCAGACCCTGAGCCTGGGGCCCGGCAGCAACACGCTCCACGTCAATACGCTGCAGGTTGGTGCCAACACCCGCGGTGTCGGTCTGCTCGATTTCATCGGCTCCACCGGCAACCTTGTGCTGCGCGCGGCCGATGGCACCGGCCCGGTGGCGCTCTCCCTCGGCGCCAGCACCACCGGTACCGCCAACACGATGGCCGGCGATGTCCACCTCGCCGGTCATGATGCCGATTTGCTGCTCAGCTCGCTCATCCTCGGCGATCGCTCCGCCGGCACCGGCGGTACCAACACCAGCCTGACCTTTGACCAGGGCACGCTGGAGGCAGCGAGCGTGGTGCTGGCCCGGCGCACCGGTTCCGGTACCGGTGGCGCGACGGCGACGCTGGAGATCGGCGGCGGCAGTGTGGCCATGGACTTGGTGGAGATGGCGGTGAATACCAGCGGCGGCGGTGCGGTCACGGCCAACCTGAATGTCACCGGTGGCACCGTTACCCTCGGCACCGGCAGTGGCACGGCGGTCAACATGGCCAATGCGGTCAGTGGTCGCACGGTGGATTCCACTGTCCATCTGCTTGGCGGCACGGTGACCCTCGCGGGCGATGTCGTGCGTCAAGGCGGTGCCGGCACGGAGAACGCGACCTTCATCCTCGAGGGCGCCAGCCTCGACATGGGCGGCTTCCAGCTCGGCAGTCTTGCTGCCGGCATCACCTTTGAGGCGCGCTCGGGATCGCTCGCCAACCTCGCTGAACTCAGCGGTGGCACCCCCCTGGAGAAGACGACCTCGGGGATCCTGCAACTGCTCAATGGCAACACCCACAGCGGCGGCACGGTCGTCACTGAAGGCACGCTGCTGGCCGGCAACACCCTCGGCTCGGCCACCGGCAGCGGCGAAGTGACCGTGGCTCTGGGCGCCACCCTCGGAGGCAACGGCAGCATTGCGCCGGCAGCCAACAACAGCATCACGGTCAACGGCACCTTGCAGGTCGGTGCCGCAGGTGACAGCAGCGCGCAGAAGCTGACGCTGACCACGACCGGAGTTGGCCTGACCACGGTCAACGGCGTTGTCGCCTTCGACCTCTTCGGCGGTCAGGGCAGCGGCACGCTCAACGCCCAGACCGGCAACAACGACCAGCTTGTCGTCAACGGCACCAGCGGCTTCGCCATCGGCGGCACCAGCACCCTGCAGGTGACCACCAGCCTGCCGATCGACGGCAGCTGGGTGGCGGGCACGGAATGGAAACTCTTCGACTGGGCCGGCCTGTCCGGTGGCGTCACCGGCACGTTCAGCAACCTGAGCGATCCGGCGCCGTTCAACCACGTGAACCTGCCGGACCTCAGCAGCATTGGCCTGGCCTGGGACGTGTCGAACCTCTACACGGCGGGCACGATCCTGGTGGTGGTGCCGGAACCGGGACGGATGCTGCTGGTCTTCGTCGGCCTGCTGGGCCTGTTCTTCCGCCGCCGCCGCTGACCCACTGCGCCCGCTTCGATCGCCTCACCCCGGTCCGTCGCGCGGACCGGGGTGAAGTTTTTCTTGGGTTTTCGCTCCGGCTCCTTTAACAAGCCGGCATGGACATTTCTGCTTTTGTCGCTGATCTCGCCGGCTGGGTCTGGGGCACGCCGCTCATCGTACTGCTGTTTGGCACCCACCTGTACCTGACCGTCCGCACCGGCTTCATCCAGCGCTTCATGCCGCGCGCCATCCGCATCTCGATGTCGCGCCAGTCGGAGGGCGAAGGCGAGGTCTCCCAGTTCGGCGCGCTGATGACCGCGCTCGCGGCGACCATCGGCGCCGGCAACATCATTGGCGTCGGTGCGGCCGTGGCAACCGGCGGCCCCGGCGCGGTCTTCTGGATGTGGCTCACCGGCGTCTTCGGCATCGCCACCAAGTATTCCGAGGCGATCCTGGCGGTGAAATATCGCGTGCGCCTGCCCGACGGCAGCCACGCCGGTGGCCCGATGTACGCGCTCGAGCACGGCCTCGGCCAGAAATGGCTGGGCGTGGTCTTCGCCATCTTCACCTGCATCGCCGCCTTTGGCATCGGCAACATGTTCCAGGCCAACGCCGTGGTCGACCTGCTGCTGGAGCACGTGAAACCGGATTCCGAGGTCGTGCTGCGCTGGGTCTCGGGCTGCGTCATGGCCGCCATCACCGGCGCCGTCATCCTTGGCGGCGTGCAAAGCATCGCCAAGGTCTGCGGCTTCCTCGTGCCGATCATGGCCGGCGGTTACGTGCTCGGCTGCGTGCTCATCCTGATCAAAAACGCCGCCCTGCTGCCGCAGGCTTTCGCCGACATCTGGGACGGCGCCTTCGCCGGCCAGGCCGCCGTCGGCGGCTTCCTCGGCGCCACCCTCAAGCAGGCCGTGCAGGCCGGGGTCGCCCGCGGCCTGTTCTCCAACGAGTCCGGCCTCGGCAGCGCCCCCATCGTCGCCGCCGCCGCCCAGACCCGCAACCCGGTGCGCCAGGCCCTGGTCTCCTCCTCGGCCACCTTCTGGGACACGGTCGTGGTCTGCGCCCTCACCGGCCTGGTTCTGGTCAGCAGCGGCCACTGGAAGGAGGGCATGGCCAAGGGCGCCCTCACCAATGCCGCCTTCGCCGACCTGCACACAATCGGCCCGATCTTTCTGCTCTTCGGCCTGATGACCTTCGTCTTCTCCTCCATCCTCGGCTGGAGCTACTACGGTGAAAAGGCGGCCGAGTACCTGGTGGGCCAGCGCGCGGTCAAACCCTACCGCATTTGCTGGGTGCTGGCCGTGCTGGTCGGCGCCGTCCAGCCGGCCCCGGTGGTCATCAACTTTTCGGACGCCGCCAACGGCCTGATGGCCGTGCCCAACCTGATCTGCCTGCTCCTGCTCAGCCGGGTCATCGCCGAGGAGACGCGCAAATACCGCCACGAACTGACCGGCCGCGACTGAAAAAAGCCCGTGAAACGCCGGTTGCAGGCGGGCGTCCCGCAGGTATTTTGTCGTTCTGGCCCGCTACCCCGTGGTGTAATGGTAACACAGGAGATTTTGATTCTCTCGTTCAAGGTTCGAGTCCTTGCGGGGTAACCAGCCATGAGCGCGCGTCCGCCAGAGCCCGACTGCCAGGAGGTCGATCTGCACCACCTGCGCCGAGCCATCGCCCTGTCGCGGGAAAAAATGCTCGCCGGGGACGGCGGTCCCTTCGGGGCAGTGGTCGCCCGCGGCCCTGACGTGCTCGCCGAGGGCTGGAATCAGGTGACAACGCACTGCGATCCCACCGCCCATGCGGAAATCGTCGCCCTGCGCGGTGCCGCCGCCCACCTGCGGGATTTTTCCCTCGCCGGCTGCGTCCTGTACACCAGCTGCGAACCCTGCCCGATGTGCCTGGCTGCCGCCTACTGGGCGCGCATTGATCGCATCGTCTATGCCGCCACCCGTGCCGACGCCGCGGCGGGCGGCTTCGACGACGCCTTTCTCTACGACGAACTCGCCCGGCCCTTGGCGCAGCGGCGCCTGCCCATGGGGCAGGCCCTGCACGACGAGGCGGCGGCGGTTTTCGCCGACTGGCTCGCCAAACCCGACCGGGTGCCGTACTGACCGCACGGCTTTTGCCGGGCAGTGGCGCGGTTCAACCGCCGGATGATTCAGTACGTCGCGCGACCCCCGGACAGGTCGAAGACCGCGCCGGTCGAGAACGAGCAGTCCTCCGAGCTGAGCCAGGCGACCAGGGCCGCCGCCTCATGCTTCTGGCCGAAGCGCGCCATCGGGATCTTGGACAGCATGTAATCGATGTGCGCCTGGGTCATCTGCGCAAAGATGTCGGTCTCGATGACCGCGGGCGTGATGCAGTTGACCAGCACGCCGGCGGTGGCCAGCTCCTTGCCGAGCGACTTGGTCAGGGCGACGACACCCGCCTTCGAGGCGCTGTAGTGCGAGGCGTTCGGGTTGCCCTCCTTGCCGGCGATCGAGGCGATGTTGACGATGCGGCCGTAGCCGTTGGCGACCAGGTGCGGCACCACCGCCCGGCAGCATAGGAAGGGGCCGGTCAGGTTGATGTCGACGACGCGGCGCCACTCTTCGGGCGACAGTTCCCAGACCTTGGCGTTGTTGCCGGCGATGCCGGCGTTGTTGACCAGAATGTCGAGCTTGCCGAAGGCGGCCAGCGTCGTCTGCACGGCGGCCTCGACGGAGTCCGCGGAGGTGACGTCGACCTGGGCGACCGCCACTTCGCCGTGGGCGGCGAGTTCAGCGCGCGCGCTCTCCAGGGCGGCGGCGTCGATGTCCCAGAGGCAGACGGCGGCGCCGGATTGCAGCAGGCGTTCGGCGATGGCGAGGCCGATGCCGCGCGCGCCGCCGGTGACGATGGCCTTGCGGCCGGCAAGTTGGATCGAATTCATGGACCGCCAGTGAAGCGGGGCGGCGTCCGCGTGCAAACGGTTTGCCGCGGCTTCACGTCGCCTGCCGTGCCAGCCAGGCCAGCGCTTCCTCGCGGGTGCTTACTTGGCCCTCGAGCTGGGCGTTCTGCACCGCCGTCAGCGCCCGTCCCAGCTCCGGCCCCGGGCTCCAGCCGGCGGCGATTAGATCGGCCCCGGTCAGCAGCCAGTTCGGCAGCAGGGGTTCGCTGGCGAATTCCGCCTGCTTGGCGAGCAGAAACTCATGGTTGTCGAGCAGGCCGTTCGAGCCCAGGCAGTCGACCCGGTGCAGTTCCAGCTCATCGGCAAAGGTCGGCCGCGCCATCAGCCGGCGCAGGGTGCTGCGGCGCATCTTCGGCACGTCCTTGAAGGTCATGTGCCGCTCCACCATACCCATCACCGGCTCGATGACGTCGTTGGGAAATTTCAAGCGGCGCAGGATGACCTCGCTCATCTCCGCCCCGCGCTTGTCGTGACCGTTGAAGCGGATGCGGCCATCGGCATCGCGGGTGAAGGTCGCCGGCTTGGCGATGTCGTGCAGCAGTACGGCCAGCACCAGCGGCAGGGACACCTGCTCCGGCAGCAGGCTGAGCATGAGCCGGGTGTGCACAAAGACATCGCCCTCGGGATGCCATTGCGGCGGCTGCTCGACCCCGCGCAGATCGAGGATTTCCGGCAGCACCACGGCCATCAGGCCGCTGTCGACCAGCAGGTCAAACCCGCGCAGGCGGCTCGGGCAGAGCAGGATCTTGATCAGTTCGTCGCGAATGCGCTCGGCGCTGACATCGCCGAGGCCGCCGGCATGGGCGCGCACCGCCGCCCAGGTGACCGGCTCGATCTCAAAACCCAGCGTGGCGGCAAACCGCACGGCGCGCAGCAGGCGCAGGCGATCCTCCTCAAAGCGCAGATGCGGGTCGCCGATGGCCCGCAGCCGTCGCGCCCTCAGGTCCTCCTGGCCGCCGACGTAGTCGATGATGCGGTTCTCGATCGGGTCGCGGAAGATGCCGTTGACGGTGAAATCGCGCCGCTTGGCATCCTCCTCGGCGGTGGCAAAGCTCACCGTCTGCGGCCGCCGGCCGTCCTTGTAGCTGCCGTCGGTGCGGAAGGTGGCGACCTCGACGTGCTCGTGGTCGTGGCGGACGATGACGACACCGAAGTGGGCGCCGACCGTGCGCGCGCCGGGGAAGAGGGCGACCACCTGGTCCGGGGTGGCGCTGGTGGCGACGTCGTGATCCTTCGGGGGTTTGCCGAGCAGGAAATCGCGCACACAGCCGCCGGCAAGCAGGGCCTCATGGCCGGCCGCGCGCAGGGTCTTCAGGACGTGGAGGGCGGCGTCGGGCATCGGTCGGGAACGGCCGCCGGAGGGGTCGGCGCGGGCGTCACTTGCCGGGCGCGTGGGGGGCTCCGGGAGCGGGGTGCGCGGCGGCGGTGCCGGTGTTCGAGGGGGCGAACTTGGCGACCAGGAAGGCACCGCCGGCGGCGAGCACGCAACCAGCGATGAAGGGCAGGGGCAGCTTCGACCAGCCGCCTGCGGGCGGATGGATGATCATGGCGGTGATCGTGTTGACGATCGGCGCGCCGGCAAAGACGATGGGCATGACGGCCGCCGCGGCGGCCACTCCGAAGCCGCCGCCCCCCTTGAGGGCCGGCGTGGCTGCGGCGCCGAGCGCCAGCACCAGGGTCAGGGCGCCGAGGGCGCCCGCGATGCCGGCGATCAGGCTCAGCGGGATGCCGCTGCCGGTTTCCCCCGTGAAGCTCCAGTTGGTGCCGCGTGCCTTCAGCACCAGGGCGGCGACCACGCCGATGATGGCGTAGGCGATGCAGACGAAAAGGAAGGCCTTCAGGCCGGCGTTCGGCGTTTCCGCGCCCATCGGCATCTTCGAGCGCGCGGCGTGCAGGATGACACCGTAAACACCCCAGGAGAGAACGGTGAGCAGCGCGAAGGTAAGCCAGGTCATGTGGGATTTTTGGGGTGAAGGATTCACGTCGGAAGGAAACGTTGGTGTGGCGCGCTTTGGATCAAGCAAAACCGAAGTCACGCTGTCACCGCCGGCCGGAGCCGTCAACGGCGAGAATGATGGGCGATCGCCCTTGAGAAACGGCCCGCGATGACCGTCTTAGAAGAAGCGCCACGCGGCGCCGCTTCGCCATGATCCCCATCCAACTCACCGGCCAGACCGCCCTCATCACCGGCGCCTCCCAGGGCATCGGCGCCCAGATCGCCCGCACCTTCCACCGCGCCGGCGCCAACGTGGTCATCAATCACCCGGGCCTGGCGAACACCGCCCGCGACGCCGACGCGCTTGCCGAAGAACTCAACCTGCTGCGCACCGACAGCGCCAGCGTCATCGCCGCCGACGTCGCCAAGCCCGACCAGGTGCGCGCCATGATGGGCGAAGCCCAGGCCCGCTATGGCGGCCTCGACTTCCTCATCAACAATGCCGCCATCCTGCGCGACCGCACGCTCGCCAAGATGAGCCACGAGGAATGGGACGCGGTCATCGATGTCAACCTCTCCGGCGTCTTCCACTGCTGCAAGTACGCCCTTGAGGTCCTGCGCGACGGCGGTGCGGTCGTCAGCTTTGGCAGCATCGCCGCCATCCAGGGTTTCTACGGCCAGGTCAACTACGCCTCCGCCAAGGCCGGCGTGCAGGCGATGATGCGCGTGCTCAGCCGCGAGGGCGCCCGCCGCGGCATCCGCGCCAACTCGGTCGCCCCCGGCGTCATCGACACCACCATGGCCGCCACCATCCCGGAAAGCGTGCGCGCGGAAATGCTCAAGAACATCCCGCTCGGCCGCTTTGGCACCGCCGAGGAGGTCGCCCATGTCGTGCTCTTCCTCTGCTCGCCCCTCGCCTCCTACATCACCGGTCAGACGATCGAGATCAATGGCGGCTGGCGCGGCTGAAGACCGGCGTTCCGGCATTTGAACCCGGCGCGCAGCTGTGTCATACTAGCGTTTCCCCCGTTGATCTCGCCCCTGCTCCAGAAACTTTGCACCCTAGGGTCCCGCCTGCGCCGCGGCACCAAGTCGCTGGTGCTGCGCGTCTTCCGCGTCAAGGACGCCAGCGAGCGCGTCGCCCGCGGCTTCGCCCTGGGCATGATCATCAACTTCATCCCCAGCTTCGGCCTGGGCGTGCTGATCTCCGGCTTCGTCGCCCGCCTGTTCGGCGGCAATGTCATCGCCGGCCTCGCCGGTGGCGCCTCGCTGACCTTTTTCTGGCCCTTCCTGTTCTACCTCAACCTGCGCATGGGCGGCCTGTTCGTGCGCCCCGAGGTCGAGGTGCAGGACGTCGCCGAAATCAATGAGAAGAGCATGGACGCCCTCATGTGGGGCAAGTCCTTCATCGTCGGCATGTCGGTCAACATCGTGCTCGCCGGCTTGCTCGCCTACATCGCGGTGTTCCTCCTGCACGCCCGCCTGCGCCCCGCCGCACTCGCCTGGTTCCGCCGCCGCCGCCTGCGCCGCCTCCAGGCCACCTGAGCCTGGACTTGCAACAAGCCGTGCCCTCGGCTCGTTTGCACCCCGCTCATGAAGAAGTTCCTCCTTCCCGCCCTCTGCCTCGCCGCCCTGGCCGCTCCGGCCCAGGAAAAGCCCACCCCCACCGGCTACACCGACACCCCTGTCATCCCCGGCAGCAAATGGCGGGTCCATGACATCGCCCGCCCCCACCCGGCCGTGGTCACCCCCGCCGCCCAGCCCGGCGGCGCGCCCTCCGATGCCATCGTGCTCTTCGACGGCACCAGCACCGAGGCCTTCCAGTCGAAGAAGAAGGGGCCCGACGGCAAGTTCACCAACGAGTGGGCGCCCTGCGCCTGGAAGATCGAAAACGGCGAGCTGCTCGTCGACGGCGGCGACGCCTGGACCAAGCAGGAATTCGCCAGCTGCCAGCTCCACCTCGAGTGGAAGAGCGAGCCGCACACCAAGGGCAACTCGCAGAAGAAGGGCAACGGCGGCGTCTTCCTCATGGACCGCTACGAGAGCCAGATTCTCGACTGCGACAACAACCCCACCTATGCCGACGGCATGGCCGGCGCCATCTACGGTCAGACCCCGCCGCTGGTGAACGCCGTGCGCAAGGCCGGGGAATGGCAGAGCTACGACATCCTCTTCACCGCGCCCAAGTTCGACGCCGCCGGCAAGGTGCTCGAGCCCGCGCGCATCACCACCCTGATCAACGGCATCGTTGTCCAAAACAACACCGTCATCCAGGGCCCGACCAAGCACAAGAACATCACCAACTACGACGGCGTCTTCCCCGCCAAGGCCGCCATCCGCCTGCAGGACCACAAAAACGAACCCCCGGTCCGCCTGCGCAACATCTGGATCCGCCCGCTCCACTGAGCCGCCTCCAGCACCCTCCCAACCCCGGCCCACAAGGCCGGGGTTTTTTGTGGACGTCTTCT
>CAZSBO010000002.1:39512-68395 GCA_964605265.1 uncultured Prosthecobacter sp. | reverse complement strand
GATGGCGTCGGCGGCGAAGGGCGGCGGCACGAAGATCGCGCTGACCGTGGCACCGGTCGCACGCGCGGCCTCGCTGACGGTGTCGAACACCGGCACCTTGTGGCTGCCGTGATCAAAGGTCTGGCCGCCCTTGCCGGGGGTCACGCCGGCCACCAGCTGCGTGCCGTAGTCGAGCGAAGCTTTGGCGTGGCGGGAACCGAAGTCGCCGGTGATGCCTTGGACGAGAATGCGGGTGTCAGTGTCAACGAGGATGGCCATGGGGGTGGGGCAGTTTTCTGTGGGCGTGAATCGCGGAAGCGACCGGAACGGCGCGCGCCATCATAGGAGCCGGCGCCGGCGCGTCAAGGACGGTCGGTGATTCCCTTGCGGAAAGAAGCCGCAGAGCCGGTCCGTAGTGTGGCGGACCCCCGTCATGACCCCGCTTCGCACCAACTGCAACGGCCTCGGCCGCCGCGATTTCCTCCAGACCGGCTTCGGCGCCCTTGGCGGGCTTGCCTTCACCGACCTGCTCGCGCTCCGCGCCCAGGCGGCGCAGGCACGCGGCAAATCCAGTCCCGATCAGATCAACTGCATCCTGGTCTGGCTCGACGGCGGTCCCTCGCACTACGAAACCTTCGATCCGAAGCCGGACGCGCCGAAGGAAATCCGCGGCGAGTTCAAGTCGATCCCCACCTGCGTGCCCGGCGTGCACTTCTGCGAAACGCTGCCGACGCTGGCCAAAACCTTCGACAAGTTCACGGTCGTCCGCTCGATCTGCCACAAGGATCCCAACCACGGCGGCGGCAACCATTACCTGATGACCGGTGCGCCGACCCCGGTGCCGGTCGGCTGCGGCGCCTTCGTCAGCTTCCATCCCTCGTTCGGCTCCATGGTCTCGCACGAACGCGGCGTGCGCGGCGGTCTGCCCGCCTACATGAGCCTGCCGAACGTCTCGCGCTCCGGCGGCCCCAACTTCCTCGGTGCCCAGCACGCGCCCTTCGTCATTGGCGGCGATCCCAACAGCAAGTCCTTCCGCGTGCGCGACGTCGCCATTCCGCAGGATCTCAGCGAAGGCCGCGCCCTCGGCCGCAACCAGCTGCGCGCCTCGCTCGACCGCCTGCGCCGCATCCCCGACCTCGCCGCCGAGGATCCGACCGTCGGCTTCGACCAGTTCTACCAGCAGGGCATGGAACTGGTCACCTCGCCCACCGCCCAGGCCGCCTTCGATCTCTCCAAGGAACCCGAGCACGTGCGCAAGATGTACGGCGAAAACGACTTCGGCCAGCGCCTGCTGCTGGCGCGCCGCCTCGCCGAGGTCGGCGTCTCGTTCACGGTCGCCTACTGGGGCGGCTGGGACCATCACCGCGGCATCTTCAAGACCTTCAAGGACAGCTACGCGCAGAAGCTCGACCAGGGCCTCAGCGGCCTGATCACCGACCTCGACCAGCGCGGCATGCTCGACAACACCCTCGTCGTCTGCCTCGGCGAGTTCGGTCGCACGCCCAAGGTCAACAAGGACGCCGGGCGCGATCATTGGCCAGGCGCGATGAGCGTGCTCATGGCCGGCGCCGGCATCCCCGGCGGGCAGATTGTCGGCGCCACCGATCCGAAGGGCTACTACGCGGCGGAGAACATCTATTCGCCCGAGGACTTCGCCGTGTCGCTGTACACCAAGCTCGGCATCGATCCCCATCAGGTGCTGCACACCGCCACTGGTCGCCCCGTGCAACTGGTCAACGGCGGCAAGCCGATCAAGGAGCTCTTCGTGTGAGCCTCCCCCGCCCTGCTCCACACCCTCTGCTGCGTTCCGCTCTCCTCGCCCTCTGCGGGGTCGCCGCGCCGCTCGCCGCCGAACCCCCGAAGCTCGATTCGCTGTTCCCCGCCGGCGGTCGCGCCGGCACCAGCTTCATTCTCGCCGGCGGCGGCCGCGTCGATGACGCCCGCCTGGTCAGCCCGACCCCCGGGCTGGTCTTTGTGCCCACGGGCAAAAAGCGCGAGTGGCAGGCTCACATCGAGGCCGGCACGCCCGCCGGCCTGCACCTCGTGTACGCGGTCAACGCCGAGGGCGCCTCGGCGCCGCGCTGGTTCAGCGTCGGCACACTGCCGGAGCTCGCCGAAACCGAACCCAACAACGAGGCCGGCAAGGGCATGGCCGTCGACAAGCTGCCGGTCTGCCTCAACGCCCGCCTCGATCCAGGCGGCGATGTCGATCATTTCCACATCGACCTGAAGGCGGGCCAAACGCTCGCCGGCCGGGTGGAAGCCTATGCCCTCGGCAGTCCGGTCGATGTCATGCTGCACCTTCTCGACGCGGCCGGCACGCGCGTGTTCACCGCCAGCGACGGCCGCAACCTCGATCCCGATTTTGTCTTCACCGCCGCCAAGGCGGGACGCCACACGATCCAGATCGCCGGCTTTGTGCATCCGCCGCAGGCCAACGTCAGCTTCACCGGCGGTTCGACGACGGTGTACCGGCTCCACCTCAGCACCGGCCCGGTCGTGCGTCATGCGCACCCGGCAGCCATCGCCGCCACCGGCAAAACCGCCTTGAAGCTCAGCGGCGTCGGGCTCGACGCCAAAACCTCTGCTCACAGCGCCGAAGCCCCGGCGGGCGCCCAGCCGGGCGAAGTCGTTCTGCTGCAGCCACCCCATGCCCTGCAGCCCCTGCAGGTGCGGGTTGCCGCCTCGGCACCCCAAGCGGAGAAGGAGCCCAACGAAAAGCCGGAGCAGGCCACCGCGGTGCAGCCGGGCGTCGTCGCCGGCCTCATCGCGGCGCGTGGCGACCTCGACCGCTTTGCCGTGACCTTGAAGAAGGGCGACAAGCTTCAGGCCAGCGTTTGGGCGCGCCGGCTCGGGCTGCCGCTCGACGCCCTGTTGCGGGTCGAGGATCCCACCGGCAAGGTACTGAGTGAAGTCGCCGATGTCGGCGAGGAAGCGGATCCGACCCTGAGCTGGACCGCCGCCGCCGATGGCATTTACCAGATCGTGGTGACCGACCAATTCCAGCTCGGCGAACCCGACGGACATTACGTGCTCGAGATCGGCCCGGCGCAGCCCGCTGTCGAAGCCCTGCTGGCCGATGCCAAACCGATCACGCTGGAGCGCGGCAAGACCGCCTCCGTCAAACTGACGGTGAAACGGCTCAATGGTCACAAGGAACCGCTCGTCGCGCGCGTCGCCGGTCTGCCGCCCGGCGTGCAGGCCGCGGAGGTGGCGGTGCCGGAAAAGGGCGGCGAGGTCGAACTCAAGCTGCAGGCCGCCGCCAATGCGCCAACCGGCGGTGCGCTCGTGCGCCTGCAACTGTGGAGCGCGGGCGAAAGTCCCCGGGTCATGCCGGTGCTCGCGCCGCTGCGCGGTGAAGACCGTCGCGGCACCTCCCTGCTCGATCACGCGGAAACGCTCTGGCTGCAGGTGCGCTGACGCGATCCCCACGACGCCTCACAGTCGCTCGGGCCGGTAACTGCCCTCGACCGGTGGCCGGCCGCGCGCCTTGCGGCGCAGGGCCTCGCGCAGCCCGCCAACCACCTCACGCGCCACGTCCGTGCCGGCGAGATTGACATGCTCGCCCGGATCGGCGTCGTGATCGTACAGCTCGGCCCCCGCCTCGCCCTCGTTCCATTCCGTGTAGCGCCAGCGGGCGGTGCGCAGGCTGCGCCCCATGACCGGCCGGCCATCGCCGGGCCGCAGGATCTGGGTCACCGCTGCCTCGCGCCAGTCCGCCTCCGGATCGTCGAGCAGCGGTCGCAGGCTGCGACCGGCAAGTCTCGTTGGCGGTGTCAGGCCGCACAGATCGGCGAGGGTCGGGTAGAGATCCACCAACTCCACCACGCGGCGGCAAACCCGGCCGTTGCCGCGCGCGCCGGGGACGCGAATGAACAGGGGCGTGCGCGCCGATTCTTCAAACAGCGTGCGCTTCTGCCAGACACCGCCGTGCTCACCGAGGTGATAACCGTGATCGCTCCAGACAACGACGATCGTGCGTTCCGCCTGTCCCTCGCGCTCGAGCGCCTCCAGCAGTCGGCCGATCTGGGCGTCGACAAACGACACGCAGGCGCGGTAGGCCTGCAGGGCCTGCCGACAGGTCGCCTCATCGAGACCGTAGTGCGGCGTTGGGTTGTTGTGGGCGAAGGCCGCCGCCGGGATGTCGGCACGGTCGTCGGTCGGCGCTTCCGGCAGGCGCACGCCGTCGAGCGGATGCAGGTCAAAGTACCGCTTCGGCGCCACGTACGGGGTATGCGGGCGAAACAAGCCAACGCCGAGGAAAAACGGCCGGTTGCCCGCCTCCCCCAGAAAACGCACGGCCTCGCCGACGCTGAGTCCGTCGGTCTGCTCCTCGTCCCTGCCCTCCGCCGCCAGCCAGCTCAGGGCCGCGCTGATCTTCTTCTGCGGTGTCGGATTCGTGATGAGGGCCTCATCGGCGACATCGCGCCCCTTGGGATTGTGCACCCAGTTCCAGGAAGCGGGATCATCGAGGCCGTCGGTGCCGATGCCCGCAGGCACATCGTAGTGGTAGATCTTGCCGATGCGACCGCTGGTCCAGCCGCCGCGACGGAACAACTGCGGCAGGGTGACGTGATCGGCGGCGGTGTCGCGAAAGTGCCGATCGAGATCGTAGACCTGCAGCCGGTCCGGGCGCAGACCGGTGAGCACCGAGGCGCGGCTCGGATTGCACAGCGGGATCTGGCAGTAGGCGCGCTCAAAGAGCACCCCGGAGGCGGCGAGCCGGTCGAGGTGCGGCGTGCGCGCCGTCGCATCGCCCAGGCAACCGAGGGCGGGCCCGAGGTCGTCGACGGCGACGAACAGCACGTTGGGACCGTTCGCACGTGCCGAGCCGGCCAGCAGAGCGAGCAGGGCGATCAGACGGCGACCAAAAGACAGACAGGACATGACCGCAGCCTGCCACGAAAAGCGCCGGCCGCGCAACGGCAAAGCGGTGTCAGGGTTGTGCGGCGAGCGCGGCGGCAGCCTTCGCCTTTGCCTCCTCGGCCTTGCGCAGGATCTCATCGGGACTCGGCAGCGAGGCGAGCACGTCCATGGGAATGAAGCCGTCGCTGACCAGTTTGGTCAGGCATTTCTTGCGTTCATCGAGCGCCTTGTCCGGGCTGCGTTCCTTGCTGAAGCGACTCTTCGCCGCCGCGCTGCGATCCTTGAGCGCCGCGTAGATGTCGCCCCCGAGCAGCGACGAGATGTCGACCTTCATCTTCTCGCGACCGTGATCGGCGGCGCTGACCTCGTCGCCATTGATCGGTCCGCCCTGGTATTTCGGGAACATGATGGCCACCTCGGGACAGACGCGCGAGCAGGCCGGGCAGTTGGTCTTGCAGTTGTCGTTGTTCTGCACCTGGATCTTGTGATCGGCGCTGACGCCGTACACATCGAACAGGCAGAAGCTCAGGCACTGCATGCAGTTCGTGCAGCGCGAGTAGTCGATCACCGGAAACCAGGGCTTCCACTTGCCGGGCTCGTTCATCGGACGCGTGCCACGGGTCTGATCGACCAGCGAAAGCACGCCCTCGGGTTCCAGGCCGGTGATGTCGCGCGCCTCGATGGCGACCCGACCCTCGGCATCCTCGACCGCCGGGGCTTGGCGCCCCTCAAAGGCGCCGAGCACAAGCAGGGTGTGATCGTCGGACGGACGCGCGGAGGCGCCGCCCTGCGCACCGACACGCGACACGGCGTAGCCCTTGTCGAGCAGGGCGGCGAGCACGCGGGCGCGGGCTTCGGCCGGCAGCGGGATGGCGCCGCGGCCTTCATAGAGGACGATCTTCAGCGGGCGGGCGGTGTGCGTGATCATGGGGTCGTGGAATCGGTGGGAGTAACGTCGGCGCCGGCAAGCATCTTGGCGGCAATCTGGGCGGCTTCCTCGGTGCGCATGTTGTGGATGTCCACCGCCTCCGCCAGCGGCGCCCCGGCCTGCTGGAACAGGCCACGCACGGCGCGCGGGTAGCAGGCGGCGATGCGCAGTCCACCGGTGGCGGCGAGTTCCTGCAGGCGCGGATCGCGGTGGGCAGCCATCTCGCAGAGATCGGCGACCATTTCAAAGCTGGCACCGGACTCGGCCAGTCGCTGCAGGACCTCGTTTTTGACGCCGGTCGGCACGACCTGGGCGTAGGCGCAGCGGCAGTAGAGAAGCGTGGGGGTGTCGGACATCGGGAAGCGGAACGGTGAACGGCTCAGGCGGAGGGCGAGTGCGCCTTCGGGTCGAGCTGGCGGTAGACGCCGAAATCGTGGTAAAAGAAGCGTTTGGCGAGCTTGTACATCCAGTGTTTTTCGGGGATTTCCTCCTCCTCGCGCCACTGGCTGGTGCGCGCCTGCATGCGGCCGACCTCGGCCAGGGCGGTCTGGCGGATCGTCGTGTCGGCCGCGCCATGCTTGAGGGCGAGTTCCTTGACCAGGTCGGGGCGCTCCAGAACGATGCAGCCGCGGGTGTGGCGGGCGGCGGTTTCGCGGAAATCCTTGAGGAAGGCCGAGCCGGTGAAGACGTCGAACAGGTCGCGGTCGGTGCGCACGTTCTCCTTGGCGAACTGGATGATCGGACAGGGCTCGATGCCGCCGGTCGGGCCGATGTGATGGCTGATGCCGGTGGCCATCGGGCAGAGCGCGCGGCCGTCGTGATCGTAGTAGGCGTCGACGATGGCGATGGGCATCTCCGCGCGCATCGAGGTGACGAAGCGGCGCACCTGGGTGATCTGGTCGGGGGTCAGCGCCAGCTGCTCATTGATCTGCGGACCGACCGGGCGGTAGGTGTGGTACCAGGTGTAGTGCACGCCCATGGCGATGAGCTTCTCCAGCCATTCGCGGGTGAGCAGGTCGTGGATGTTGGTCTGGCAGAGGCTGGTGGCGACGCCGGTGAGCAGGCGCGCGTCGAGGCAGTTGCGCAGGCCGCGCAGGGTGCGGTTGAGCACGTCCTTGTTGCCGCGGCGCTCGTCGCTCACCGTGCTGTTGCCCTCAACGCTGACCAGCGGCGTGGCATTGCCGAGCTTGCGCAGGGCCTCGGCGGTCTTGGCGGTGATGAGCTGGCCGTTGGTGAAGATCTGGAAGTAGCAGTCCGGGTGCATCGCCAGCAGGTCGAGCAGTTCCGGGTGCAGGAAGGGCTCACCGCCGAGCAGGCCGAAGAAGGCGTTGCCGTGGCGTTTGGCGTCGTGGATGATCTTGTTGAGTTCGTCGAGCGAGATGGCCTCGCGCGGCTTGTCGACATCGACCCAGCAGCCCTGGCAGCGCAGGTTGCAGGAGTTCAGGATGGAGATGTACAGGAAGGGCGGGAAGAACTGGCCCTGCTCCATCCGCTTCTTGAACAAGAGAACCGAGCGCGCGCCCTTGTAACCGAAGTTCCAGGCGATCTTCGCCAGGCACTTCGGGTCCACCGTGCTGAGCATGCGCTGGGTGAGGGAAAAAATCATGCGTCTGGGATGAACTGGGGGTTGGGCGGACGGCGAACAACCGTCCGTGGAAGCATAACGCGCGAGCGGACGGGTTCCGTCAGGCAAAGGCACTTCATTCCTCGGCGGCCTCCTCCTCGCCATGACCTTCCTCGGCCATGCGCTGAATGATGCCGGACAAATACTCGATGTAACCGTGGACATCGAGGTGCCCCTCCTCCGGCTCGCCGCGCACGGTATAGAGCCAGCCAACCTCGTAGGGATCGGAGCGCACCACGCAGGCATCCTGCTTGAGGTGCGGATTGCCGCCGGCAAAGCGGCCCTGCATCACCGCATAAACATCGGAGGCGGCCTTGAAGCCCTCAACCCAGCCGACCACGGCGCCGGGCACGACCTCGCCCTCCTCGGGGATTTTCCAGTCGCAATCGACCAACTCGCCGAGCATGCGCGTGGCGAACTTGGTGAAACCCACCCGCCACAGGCCGGGATCCCCCTCAACGGGCGCCATCCAATAATGGCTGCGGGAGTAGCGGTAGGCCTCCGGAAAGCGGGCGGAAAAACGGGCGTGCTTGAAGCGAACGGTGGGCAGGGACATGGATCGTGGGCGGTGGCGGAGGCGGCGGGCCTCCCCTTCTCCGTGCGCGTCAGTTTTTGACGGCGAGTTCGACGCTGACCACGCGACCCTCGGAATTGCGGGCCAGGACGCGGCCGTTGGCGAGCACCGGCGCGCTCCAGCACTTGCCGTTGAGGATCTGCGCGCGGCTCTCGGGATCGAACCCGTCCGGCTTGGCCGGGGCGACGATGAGTTCGCCCTTGGAACTGAGCACCAGCAGCCGGCCATCGGCGGCGGTGAGCGAACCAAAACCCACCTCCTTGGCATCCCACAGTTCGACACCATCGCTCAGGCGCACGCACTTCAGGGCGCAGCGGCTGTTCTGGTCGCCGTCGATGCCGTAGAGATGGCCGTCGATCAGCACGCTGGAATTGAACTGATTTTTCAGGTTCTTGTTTTCCCAGACCTTCTCGGGTTCACCGGCACCGAGCTTGAGCAGGGCACAGCCCTTGTTGTAACCGCTGGAGATGAACAGCGTGTCGCCGGAGAGGATCGGGTCGGCGGCGTTGACCCCATAGCGGGTGTTCCACCGATAAGACCAGGCCTGCTTGCCGGTCGCCATCTCGACGGCGAGGTAGGCCGTTCCAGACCCCAGCACGGCAAGACGCTTGCCCTGCCAGGTGATCGCGTAGGGCGTCGAATAACCCGCGGCATCGGTCTCGCTCTTCCAAACGATCTTGCCCGTGGCCTTGTCGACCGCCATGCCGGCATTGCCAACATTGAGGATGAGCAGGTCGCCCTCCACCAGCGGAGCACCGGCAAACCCCCAGTCGGGCAGGCTGGCGCCCGTCTCCTTCTGGACGTTCTTGTCCCAAACCACCTTGCCGGTGGCGGCCTCCAGGCAGAACAGGTCGCCCCAGCGGCTCAAATGATAGACTTTGTCGCCCTCGAGGGTCGGCGTCGCCGAGGTTCCACCCTCGTAGTACTTGTCGCCCAGATCCGCCGGATAACTGTGCTTCCACAAGACGCTGCCGGTCTTTTCATCGAGGCAGAACACCGTGTCGGCACCGTCGGCATGGCCGGTGGTGAGCACCCGACCGTCGGCAACAACGAAGGAGGCGAACCCCAGGCCAACCTCGGCCTCCCAAAGGATCTTCGGATCGGCGGGCAGGGTCCAGCCGGTCTCGGTGGCAATGCCATCGCGATTTGGACCGCGCCAGACCGGCCAGTCGGCCGCGGCGGCCTCGCCGAGCAGGAGGGTGGTGAGCAGGAGTGGGGCGGCTTTCATCACCCGCCAAGTACGCGCGGCGGCGCCACCTGGCAACCGCCGACTTGCCCGGATTCGGTTTGCGCCCCGGCCACGCCTCCCCATCATGGCGACTCCATGAAGATCGTTCTGCTCGACGCCCACACCGCCAACCCGGGAGACGTCTCCTGGCAGCCCCTCGAAGCCCTCGGCACCTGCGTGATCCACCCACGCACACCGGTCGCCGAGACCGTGGCACGCTGCGCCGGCGCCCAGGCGGTGATCACCAACAAGGCGCCGCTCACCGCCGAGATGCTGGCCGCGCTGCCCGACCTGAAGTACATCGGCGTCACCGCCACCGGCTACAACATTGTCGACGTCGCCGCCGCCCGCGAACGCGGCATCATCGTCACCAACGTGCCGGGTTACAGCACGCCGGCAGTCGCCCAGCTCGTCTTCGCCCTGCTGCTCGAACTCACCAACCACGTCGGCCACCATGCGCGCACCGTCGCCGAGGGCCGCTGGGCCGCCTGCCCGGACTTTTGCTACTGGGACCAACCGGTCATCGAACTGGCCGGCCGCACCCTCGGGGTGGTGGGCTATGGCGACATCGGCGCCGCGGTGGCACGCCTTGGTGTGGCCTTCGGCATGCGCGTGCTGGCCTCGCGCCGCGAATGGAAATCGCCGCCGCCCGCCGGCATTGAAGCGGCCACGACCGACGAGATTTTTGCCAGCAGCGACGCCATCAGCCTGCACTGCCCGCTCACCGAGGCAACGCGCCATCTGGTCGGCGAACGCACGCTCGGCCTGATGAAATCCGAAGCCTTCCTGATCAACACCGGCCGCGGTCCGCTCGTCGACGAACAGGCCCTGGCCGACGCGCTCAACGCAGGCCGCATCGCCGGTGCCGGTCTGGACGTGCTGTCGGTGGAACCGCCCAGTGCGGGCAATCCGCTCATCGGCGCCCGCAACTGCCTGATCACCCCCCACATCGGCTGGGCCAGCCGCGAAGCCCGCGTCCGCCTCATCGCCCAGACCGCCGCCAACCTGCAGGCCTTCCTGGCCGGGAACCCCGTCAACGTGGTCGGCTGAGTTCCGGGGGCTCGCCGCCCTGCCGCGCCTCAACGTCCCGGTGCGGCTTCGGCGGCGGCCTTCAATCCCTCGTCGATGCGCTTGCGCACCCTCTCGTCCGGCGTGTTCAGGGCCCGCGCCTTTTCGAACACGGCCTGCGCCTGCTCCGACTGCCGAAGCGCCAGGTGGACACGGCCAATGTGCTCAAAGATCTCGGCATCCTCGGCCTGGGGTTCCGGCAGCAGCGCGGCCGCACGCTGCAGTTCGCGCAGCGCCGCGGGATAATCGCCCTTTTTGTAATGCCACCAGCCGAGGCTGTCGATGTAGGCGGCACTGTCGGGCTGCAGTTCGTTGGCCTTGCGGATCAGCTCGCCGGCCTTGTCGAGATGGCGGTCGAGTTCCAGCCACATGTAGCCGAGATAGTTCATCGCGCTGGCCGCCGCCTCGGGATCGTCCTGCGGGGTGACGGTGATCGATTTCTCGAACTGGCGACCCGCCTCCTCATGGCGACCCGCACGCTCCAGGGTGACGCCGTATTGAAAATAAAAGCGGTGGTTGACCAGTTCGGAAGAACCACCCTCGGCCAGTGCAGCCGCGCGTTCGAAGGCGCGCACCGCCTCGTCCCACTTGAGCAGGGATCGCTGCGCCATGGCCGCCTGCACATGGAACATGGCCTGGTCTGGAAACAGACGCGCGCCGCGCCGGCTGAACTCGACCAGGCGCTCAAACTGCGCGGCCCGCAGCAGGGTCTCACCGACCTGCAGGTAGTCGTCGACCGAGCCGCCGCCGGCCTGCAGGGCCGCCTCAAGATGCTCCACCGCGCGCGCCGGCTGCTCGCGCTCCAGCCAGGCACGGGCGAGCAGCTTGCGGTACTCGACGTCCTCCGGCGCGGCGGCGACGATGGCCTGCAATTCACGCAACGCCTCCTCCTTCGCCTCGAAGGCCTCATGCAGGCGGTGCAGCAGCTTGCGCGCCTGCAGGTTGCCGCCGGCCTGAACGATTTCCTGACAGAGATCGCGGGCCGGCTTGAGCTGGTTGGTCAGCAGGTAGTACTGGGCGATCTCCAGGCGCTGCGCCTCGTCGCCACCGGCACGGGCGTGGCGCAGGGCGCGCTCGAAAAACGGATTCACCCGCCGCGTGTTTTCATCGCGGGTCTCCGCCTGCCCCAGTGGCCAAACCTGCTGGGCAGCACGGCCGAGTTCAAGCCAGTAGGCGGGATCGTCGACCTCGCGGGTGGCGGCGTTTTCCAGCACCTGGGCCGCCTCCTCACGCCGCCCCTGGCTGAGCAGGGTCATGGCGGCAAAACCGTGCACCTCGGCGTTGTCGGGAAACCGCGCCAGGGCGCGCTCCAGCGCCTGCTTGGCGCGGTCGTTTTCAAAGGGATCGTCCGGCGCGTAGGTCGCGCAGAAACGGGCGAGGTTGAGATAGGTCTCCGGCGCGTCGGGATTGGCTTCGACCGCCTTTTCGAGGAGCGCCACGGCGGCGGCGCGACCGCGAAAGCTGTACGCCAGTTCGGCGGTGTGCATGGCCAGATCGGCATTCGCCGGATCGGCGGCCAGCGCCTTCAGGTAATGCTCGAGGGCGGTCCGCGGACTGGCAGCCTGTTCGAGGCGCAGGGCGGTGGCGTAATGAGCGAGCGCCTCGGCACGACGCAGGTCGCCGGCCGACAAGGGCTCGGTCACCGCCTGTCGCGGCGAGGGCAGCGAAAGATCGGCGCGCTGCGCCGTCAAGGGAGCGCCGCCGAACAGCACGACCACAAGGGCGCACTGCACGGCGGCGAGCGAAGACAGGCCTCCGCCTGCGAATGAAGACGACTTCTTCGCGGGACGGAGGCGGATCATGCGGCCAAAATGGGCGCTTACGCCTTGTAGCGCAAACGCTTCTTGTGGCGGTTGGCGCGCATGCGCTTCTTGCGCTTGTGCTTGTTGATCTTCGTCTTTCTGCGCTTTTTCAGCGATCCCATGTTGGTGTGTTCTCCTGTGTTCTTGCGCCGCCCCGTCAGGGGACGACTTTGTTCAGCGGGTATTCCACGATGCCTTCGGCACCGAGAGATTTGAGGCGCGGGATGATCTCCCGCACGACAGATTCCGAAATGACCGTCTCCACGGCCACCCATTCCGGGCTGGCCAGTTGGGAAACGGTCGGCGAGCGCTCGCTCGGCAGGGTGGCCACCACCTCGGTGAGGCGGCCGGCGGGCACGTTCATCTTCAGGCCCACCTTGTCGCGAGCCTCCAAGGCGCCCTTCAGCAGCAGCACCAGCGTCTCCATCTTCTCGCGCTTCCACGCGTCGCGATAGGCGGACGGACTGGAGACAAACTGCGGGTAGCTCTCCATGAGCGTGTCGACGATGCGCAGCTTGTTGGCGCGCAGCGAGCTGCCGGTCTCGGTGATGTCGACGATGGCGTCGACCAGTTCCGGCACCTTCACTTCCGTGGCTCCCCAGCTGAACTCGACCTCGGCTTCGACGCCGTGCTTGGCCAGGTAACCGCGGGTCATGTCGACCGCCTCGGTGGCGATGCGCTTGCCCTGCAGGTCCTTGACGCTGCGGATCGGCGAGTCCTCCGGCACCACCAGCACCCAGCGCGTCGGCTTGGAGGTGGCCCGGCTGTAACGCAGGTCGGTCAAAACTTCGACGGTGGCATTGTTCTCGACAATCCAGTCGCGCCCGGTGATGCCGCAGTCGAGGAACCCATGGTCGACGTAGCGGCCGATTTCCTGGGCGCGCAGCAGGCGCAGCTCCAGTTCGTCGTCGTCCACCGTCGGCCGGTAGGACCGCGAGGAAACGACGATGTTGAACCCCGCGCGCTTGAACAACTCAAGCGTGGGCTCCTGCAGGCTGCCTTTCGGCAAGCCGATTCGGAGGGTGTGTTTGGATTCGGACATCAGGTCGGGCAAAAGGGCGCGCAAGGTAGCGGACTTTGGCCGGGTGCAAAGGAATATTTGCCCGCGAAGGCGGGAAAAAACGCTTGGCAGGCCCGGCCACCTCACCCGCCGGGGACACCGGCAAAAAAGAAACCCGGTCCGAAACACCGGACCGGGTTCCCCAAGACGGTCGATCAGACCTTCCAGCCGGGGCGGTAGGCGGGACGGGTGACGTACTTGTTGGCGGACTCGGCATTCGGCACCTTCATGCCGGCCTTGTCCCACTGCACCGTCTGCTGGGCGCGCACGGCCAGGTTGCCGAGCAGCACGAACTCGGTCAGCGGGCAGCTGTAATCGAAGTTCGAACTCGGGCTGCCACCGTTGACGATGTGCCAGGCCCACTCACCCTGCGGGTTGTTGGGCATGACGCTGCGCGTCTCGGTCTTCTTGATCTTGCCGTCCTTGGTGTCGATGCGAACCTGGGTGTAGCGCTCCTCGTTGTAGATCACCGGGCTGGCGCAGTAGGCCTCACCTTCAAAGACGGTGGCCTCGGTGCCAATGAACATCATGCCGCTGCTGGCCTTGTCGAAGGCCTTCTTGGCCAGTTCGCTGGTCATGTGCGGCGAGATCTCCGGCTTGTTGGGCTTGCCGTCCTTGGAGCCGTCGTTCCAGGTGACCTTGAGGGCAGGATGCTTGCCGGCGGGCATGTGGTACACCAGATCGGACCAGACCGGCGCGCAGGTCTCGGAAATCGGGCTGCTGACCGCCTCGATCTTCTCGGGAATGAGCTGGCCGAGCACGCTGAAGGTGGAGTCCATGATGTGGCAACCCATGTCGCCCAGGGCGCCGGAGCCGAACTGCCACCAGCCGCGCCAGTTGAAGGGATGCAGGCTGTTGCCGCGCTTGCCGCTGACGCCTTCCGGAATGACGAACTCGAAGTACGGCTCGTAGGCCTCGGAGGAGAGCCAGAGATCCCAGTCGAGATTGGTCGGGCACTCGGCCGCCTTCTTGGCAAGCGGGCCCTGCGGCCAGATCGGCCGGTTGGTCCACAGGCGGATTTCCTTGAGGGTGCCGATGGCGCCCTGCTCGATCCACTCCTTGGCGAGGCGCTGCCCCTCCATCGTGCGGCCCTGGTTGCCCATCTGGGTCACCACGCCCGCCTCCTTGGCGGCGCGGTGCAGGTCGCGCACCTCATTGATGTAATTGCACAGCGGCTTCTGCACGCAGACGTGCTTCTTGTGCTTGATGGCATGCATCGCCGCCACGTAGTGGGTGTGGTCGGGCGTCGAGATGATGACCCCGTCGATCTCGTTCGCCATCTCGTCGAACATCTTGCGATAGTCCTGATACAGCTTCGGCGCCTTGGGCGCGTTCTTGCCGGACTTCAGGTGGTGGTCCTCGTTCTTCTTGCCAGCCTCGTCCAGACGCTTGAGGTCGACGTCAACCAGGGCGACGATGTTGTGGTCGAGCGTCACCGCCTGGGTGTCGGACTGACCCTTGCCGTTGGCGCCGATGACGGCGAGGTTGAGGCGCTTGCCGGCGCCGTCCTGGCCGCGCAGGAGCAGGTTCGGACCCGCAAAAGCGGAGGCGGCGAGACCGGCCGTGCGGCCCAGGAAATGACGGCGGGAGAGGATGTTCAGACCCATGTGTGTGGTGGTTTGAGTTGGATGGTTGGACCCGGACCAACGCGCGCGAAAATCCGGAAATTGCGCCTAAAAGCTAACCGCAATGCCGTGCCACGTCCACCAAATGCCGCGCCGCACCGCTGTTTACAAAAGCAGCCGCGCGGCTTAAACTGCCGATTCGCATGAATAATCCCCGTTTGAATCTCCTCGTCCTGGCCGGCCTCTGGCTGCTGTCGGCGGGCCTGCCGGCGCACGCCGCCGGCGATCCCGGCGACGAGTACCTGCGCGGGTACATGATGCTCAAGGATGCGGAAAAACTCGAGGCCGCCAACAACCCGACCGGGGCGCTTTCGTTGTATCAGCAGATGGCGCAGGTCTTCGACTCGGTGGCCCAAAATCACCCCGATTGGCAGCCGGAGATGCTCGCCGCCCGGCGCAACCTCGTCCAGAAGGCCATCGGCCGGGTCCAAGCCACCCTCAGCCAACCGGCACCACAGCCCGCCTCCGTCGCCGCCGCGCCGGCCCCGGCCCCCGCCGCGATGCTGCCCTCCTTCGCACCCGCTGCCGGCGCCGGCGGCCTGCCCAGCCTCAGCGAGGCCCTCTCGCAATGGGAACAGGCCTACCGCCAGCGCGTCCAGGAACTCGAATCGCAAAACAGCCAGATGCAGTCAGATCTCGGCAATTGGCAGCAGTGGTACCAGTGGGCCTCCGGCGAAATCACCGGCGCGCGCGGCCGCCTGCAGGAGATCGAAGGCAAGTCCGCCAGCCTCGAAAAGGCCATCCAGGCCATGCAGCAGGAGGTCGCCGCCGGTCGCGCCGCCGCTTCGGAACTCGACGCACTCACCCAGGAAAAACTCGCCCTGCAGGCGGAGTACCAAAAGGCCAGCCAACGCCTGAGTGGGGCCGAAAAGACCAGCAAGGAAGCCTCTCAAAAGCTGGCCGACGCCTCCCTGCGCATCTCCGAACTGGAGGCCGACCGCAACAAGCTTCTCGCCGAGCGCGACGCCGCCACGAGGGAGCGCGACACGCTGAAGACGCAGAATGCCGGCATGAGCGCCGAGATCGAGATCCTCAAGAAGCGCGTCCCCGCCAACCAGGAGGTCACGCGCCTGGTCCAGGAAAACGAGCGCCTGCGCAAGGAACTCACCACGGTGCAGGAGCAGCTCGGCACGCTGAAGAGCGACGTCAGCCGCAAGGACGAGGAAATCGCCGGCCTGCGCGGCCAGATCACCAGCCTGCAGGGCGAGATCGCCAGCCTGCGCCAGCAGAGCGGCGCCTACCAGAATCAGGTGGCCGACCTCACCCTCAAGCTCAAGCGCATCCAGGAGGAGAACCCCGAGGCCTTCCCTCCGGAGTTGACGCGTGAAAACGACCTGCTGCGCGAGATCATCATGCGCCAGCTGCGCAGCCAGTATCGCCAGCAGCAGGCCAAGGACCTTGTGCTCCAGGAACTCAAGAAGATGGAGGGCGTCTCGCGCGAGATGCTGGAACAGGTCGACGAACTCAACCGCAACCGCCTGACCCTGACGCCGGACGAGGAAAAACTCTTCACCGATCCCGCCGTGCGCGAGATGCTCGGCCAGGAGGGCGGCATCCAGGGCACCCTGATCGCGCGCATCTCCAAGAAGGAGGATCCCGAACCAAGCGCCCTCGACAAGCTGCTCAACCAGGCCAACGAGGCTTTTGCCGCGCAGAAATTCAGCGATGCCGCCGGCCTGTTTGAGGAAGCCCTGCGTGCCGAACCGCAGAACAGCACCGCTCTCATCGGCCTCGGCTACGCCCGCCAGCGCGAGAACAAACTCGACGAGGCGGTCGCCGCCCTGAAAAAATGCCTGGCCGTCGAGCCGGACAATGAACTCGCCGCCTTCCACCTCGGCGTCACCCACTTCAAGCAGCAGAAGTGGCAGGACGCCATGGCCAGCTTTGAAAAGGGCCTGGTCAAGAACGCCCGCAACGCCCGCGCCCGCCACTACCTCGGCATCATCTCCACCAAGCTCAACCTGCCCGACCGCGCCGAGCGCGAGTTCAAGACCGCGCTCGCCATCGACCCGGCCTACGGCGAGGCCCACTTCAACCTCGCCGTGCTCTACGCGACCTGGGATCCGCCGCGCTGGGAGCAGGCCCGCAGCGAGTACCAGGAGGCGCTCAAGAAGGGCGTGCAGCCCGACGAAGCCCTGGAGACGCTGCTCAAGAACACCAAGTCCGTGTCCGCGCGCTGACCCACCGTGGCCGCCGAACTCGCCCGCGACCTCGAACGCTGGTTCCAACGCCACGGCCGCGACCTGCCCTGGCGACGCACCACCGACCCCTACGCGATCCTCGTCTCCGAGGTCATGCTCCAGCAGACCCAGATCGCCACGGTGCTCGACCGCGGCTACTACGAACGCTGGCTGGAGCGCTTCCCGGATTTCACCCGCCTCGCCACCGCCCCCGAGCACGCCGTGCTGCAGGCCTGGGAAGGACTCGGTTACTACCGACGCGCCCGCAACCTGCAGGCACTCGCCCGCGCCGTGCTCGACCGCCACAACGGCGTTTTCCCGCGCGATCCCGAGGCCATCCGCGCCCTGCCTGGCATCGGTCCCTACACCGCCGGCGCCGTCGCCAGCTTCGCCTTCAACCTGCCCGCGCCGCTCGTCGATGGCAACGTCGCCCGCGTGCTCGCCCGCCTGGATGACGATCACCAGCCGATCGATTCAACCGCCGGCCAGCAGCGCCTCTGGCGACGCGCGGAGCAACTCGTGCGCGCCGCCGAATCGCCGCGCGTCCTCAACTCCGCCTTGATGGAACTGGGCCAGAACCTCTGCCGACCCGGCCGGCCCCTCTGCCTGCAGTGCCCGGTGAAACGTCACTGCCGCGCCGAGGCTCCCGCCGAGCTGCCGGTGAAAAAGCCGCGTCCGCAGATCACCGCCGTCACCGAACGCGTCTTTTTTCTGGAGCAGGGCGACGCCGTCCTGCTCGAACAGGAGCGCGGCGCCCGCCGCACCGGCCTGTGGAAACTGCCGGCCCTGCCCCCGGACCTGCAGGAGGCTCCGCCGCCCGTGCTGCTCAAATCGACCTATGGCATCACCCGCTACAAGGTCAGCCTCTGGGTCCATGCCGCCCCGCCCAAGCCGGCCCTGAGCGACCATCAACGCTTCGTGCCGCGCGACGAACTGAAGGCGACCCCCATGCCCAGCCCGTACCGTCGCGCCCTCGACACACTCCTTGCCGACGCCACCTTCCGGCTCCATTGACTGCCATGGCCCGCGTCCAGAAAGTCCCCACCGCCCCCTTCAGCCCCTACTACGGCTGCGCCATCATGCTCATGGCCGTGCTCACCTTCGGCGGCATCCTCGCCTGGAGCTGGTACGCCCTCGTCACCCAGGACAAGGTCATTGCCAGCCTGACGGTCGATGATCCCGAGACCCTGCCGCGCACCGAGCTCGCCGAACCCGCCCGGGCAGCCCTGGAACAACGCCTCGACACCTTCGCCGAGGCCGCCCGCACCGGCCAGACCGCCGAACTCGCACTCAGCCTTGAGGAACTCAATGCCCTGCTCGTGCTCGCGCCCGACACCGGCTACGGCAGCTACGCCGGCCTGCTGCACTTCGAGAAAACCGATCCCGCCAACAGCCGCCTCGTCGCCCGCATCGCCCTGCCGATGAACCGCATCAAGTTCTGGGAGGGTCGCAAGCGCTACCTCAACGGCCAGGCCGGCTTCCTCGTCCACGTCCATGCCGAGGGGGTCGACGCCAAAATCGTCGACGTCACCATCCCCGGCAAGGACGTGCCCGAGGGCTTCATCGTCGGCCTGGAAATCTGGACCTGGGTCGCCCCCTACCGCAAACTCGAACCACTCGGCAGCGTGCTCAAGGCCATCCGCCAGGCGCGCGTCACCGACACCGGCCTGCTGCTCTCGACCACCGCGCCGGCGCCCGCCGCGCCCTGACCCCAGCCGGTCGCCGCCCTTGCCCGCGACCCTCCGACGCCCTACACTCCCCCCATGCGCCGCGCCATCTATCCAGGCAGTTTCGACCCGATCACCAACGGGCATCTCGACGTGCTCCAGCGCGCCGCCGGCCTCTTCGACGAACTCATCGTCGCGGTCGCCCAGGACAACGCCAAGCAGAGCCTGTTCAGCCTTGAGGAAAGGGTCGCCCTGCTCACCGACGCCACCGACCACATCCCCAACCTGCGGGTCCTGCCCTTTCGCGGCCTGCTCGTCGATTTCGCCCGCCAGCAGAGCGCCATCGCCCTGGTGCGCGGCCTGCGTGCCGTCAGCGACTTCGAGTTCGAATTCCAGCTCGCCCTGATGAACCGCAAGCTCGAGCCCAACCTCGAAACCCTCTTCCTCATGCCGCGCGAGGAGCTGACCTACATCAGCAGCCGGCTCGTCAAGGAAATCGCCCGCCTCGGCGGCAACGTGAACCAGTTTGTGCCGCCGCACGTCGTCGCCGCCCTGAAAACCAAGCTCGCCCTGCCATGAACCCCTTCCTGATCGATCTCCACCAGCTGCCCGCCGAGGGCAAAATCCTGCGCGGCCAGCAGCCCGCCGAGTTCTTCCAGCTCAACACCGAGGACACGGTCGCCGGGCCGCTCGACTACGAACTGCAGGTCGTGCGCGAGGGCGACAGCCTGCACATCGAGGGCCGGCTGGAGGCCGCCTTCGACCTGCAGTGCGGCCGCTGCCTGACTCGTTTTCCCTACAGGGTCGAACTGGAACAGTACCGAACCGAACTGCCCCTGGAAAACGAAGCAACGATCGACTTGACAGAAACCCTGCGTGAGGACATTCTGTTAGCCCTTCCGAACTTTCCGCGCTGTGAAGATGGCAACGTTGAACCGCGCGACTGTCCTGCCGAAGGCCGCTTTGACTCGACTCCGCCTGCGGACGAGACCGGGCTGCCGGGCGCGGAGCGCGGAATCTGGAATGCCCTCGATCAACTGAAATAACCTCCCCCTTCCCGCCATGGCCAACCCGAAACGCAGACAATCCAAGAGCCGCCAACGCCTTCGTCAGGGCGCCAACCGCTGGCGCGCCCCCGTTCTGAAGACCTGCCCGGAATGCGGCACCACCGTTCCCGGCCACGTCGCCTGCCCCTCCTGCGGTTACTACCGCGGTCGCCAGGTGCTGAACATCACCGCCGGCGAATAAGCCGTCGTTTTTCAAGAACCCCGTCCGGCTCGCCGGGCGGGGTTTTTCTGTTGCCAGCGCCCTCCCCGGAAACACTGACAAAGCGGCACGGGCCCAACGTTGAGATGAAGTCATGCGCCGCTTCCTTCTCGCCGCCACCCTGCTCGTCGCCACCGCCGAGGCGCGACCGCCCAATCTCATCCTCATCATGGCCGACGACTTCGGCTACGAGTGCGTGGGCGCCAACGGCGGTGAATCCTACGCGACCCCGCACCTCGACCGCCTCGCCGCCGGCGGCCTGCGCTTTGAGCACTGCCACGCTCAGCCGCTTTGCACGCCCACCCGCGTCCAGTTGATGACCGGACGCTCCAACGTCCGCAACTACCTCAACTTCGGCACCCTGCCGCGCAGCGAAACCACCTTCGGCCAGCTCCTCCAGCAGGCCGGTTACGCCACCGGCATCTGCGGCAAGTGGCAACTCGGCGCGGAAAAGGACGCGCCACAGCACTTTGGCTTTGCCGAGGCCTGCCTCTGGCAGCACACCCGCCGGCCACCGCGCTTCGCCAACCCCGGCCTCGAATACAACGGCGTCGAGAAGGATTTCACCCACGGCGAGTACGGCCCGCAGTTGGTCAACGACTGGGCCCTCGACTTCGTCACCCGCCACAAGGAGCAGCCCTTCTTCCTCTACTACCCAATGATCCTCACCCACGATCCCTTCCAGCCCACCCCCGACAGCCCCAACTGGGATGCCAGGGCGGTGGGCGAACGGGTGAACCGCGATGTCCGGCACTTCGCTGACATGACCGCCTTCATGGACAAGATGGTCGGCCGGCTCGACGCCAGGCTGGGTGAACTCGGCATCCGCGACGACACCCTGCTGCTCTTCCTCGGCGACAACGGCACGCACAGCAGCGTCACCAGCCGCTTCCGCGGCGCCGACTACCGCGGAGGCAAGGGCAGCACCACCCGCCGCGGCACCCACGTGCCGCTCATCGCCAGTTGGCCCGGCGTCATCCGCAAGGGCGGCGTCTGCCGCGACCTCATCAGCAGCACCGACTTCCTGCCCACCCTCTGCGCCGCCGCCGGCGTGCCGGTACCGGAGAACAGCGACGGCATCAGCTTCCTGCCCCAGCTGCGCGGAGAGGCGGGCAGCCCGCGCGCCTGGCTCTACACCTGGTATTCGCCGCGCCAGCGCCTGGATCTCACCGTGCGCGAATGCGCTTTCGATCACGACTTCAAGCTCTACCGCGACGGCCGCTTCTTCGACCTGCGCACCGATCCCTTCGAGGAACAAGCCCCGCTCGCCGCGCCCCTCACCGCCGAGCAAACCGAAGCCCAAACCAAACTGCAGGCCGCTTTGGATCGCTTCACCGACGCCCGCCCCGCCGCCCTCGACCGCCAGTTCGAGGTGGAGATGAATGGCCAGGCTCCGGCAGGCAAGAAGAAGCAAAAGAAGGGGTGATGCCAACAGGAAGGTCTGCTGTGCCAGAGTGTTTTCTGTCTTGATCCAGATGGTCTTTTTTGATTTTACGGGAGCATGCCCGACTTCCCTGATGAAAACACCCTCGGCAGACTCAAGAAATTGCGGATGAACGGGCGTTATCTGGAGGCTTGGACTCTCGTCAAGGACCTTGCCCCACCGGAGGAATGGCCCACTCAGGACGGTCGCCTGCAAGGCGCCCGCTTGCTCGACAGAATCGGTGCTTCCGCACGTTCGGAGCGCATGGTGCTTCGCGAGTGGCGACGCCGGCAAAATCCCGAGCGCGTGCTCGGCGACCTTTTCTGGGAGGTGCTGAGCCAACGCGGCGCCTTTTTGACCTGGCAGTGGCTGCGCCGCCATGCACCACCCCCGGCAGCTACCGCCGAAGACCGCTCCGATTATCAGGGCTGTCTGGCCGTCGTGCTAATGCGCTTGCGCGACTTTGAGGCCGCGGAAACAGCCTTGAGCCGCGGCCGCGCCCTTGAACCGGACTGCCGGTGGTTCGACCTGCTGCATGCCGACCTGCTGCAGGAAAAGGACCTCCGCGTTGAAGCCTTGGAAATGGCGACCCGGGTCGCCCAGGCCGACCCCGGGTATGTGTCGGCGATCCGAACCCAGGCGGAGTTACTGGTGGAACTGGACCGTGAAGACGAGGCACTGGAAGTGCTCAAGGAAGGCTGTGCCAGCCTGCAATGCGCCTCGCTCATCACCCAACGGGTCGCCCTGCTCATCGAACGCAACGAGCTGGCGGAAGCTGAAGCGATGCTGCCGGATTATGAGCGCTTTCTGCCGCTGATGGATGACAGCCATGCCGACTGGCTGCACGGCCGGCGCTGTGACATCGCCAGCGCCCGCGGTGACATCGCAGAAGCGCTGCGCGAAGCCCGACAGGTCAAGAAAAACGGCTTCTATCGCCTGGTGGCAGAGAAACTCTCGGCCGAAGGCGCCACGGAAAACCTGCGCAGGGTGACCCTGAATGTGCCCTTCGTGCGCCAGCATCACAAGACCTGCGCCCCCGCATCGGTCACCAGCATTGCGCGCTACTGGAAACGTGAGGTCGATCACCTCGAACTGGCCGACGAAATCTGCTACGACGGCACGCCCGACTACCGCGAGCGTCAGTGGGCGGAAACCCAAGGCTGGGCGGCGCGCGAATTCACCGTCAGTGTCGAAGCCGCTCAGACCCTCATCGACGCCGGCATGCCCTTTGTGATGGACACGGTGCATCCCGGCGGCGCGCATGCGCAGGTGGTCTCGGGTTACGACGCCTACCGCACGGTCCTGTTCATTCGGGACCCGGGCCACCCGCACACCTGCGAATTCATGGCAGCGGAGTCGCTCGCCGAGCAGGCGCCCTACGGTCCCCGCGGTTTTGTCTTGGTGCCGGAGGGTGAGGCCGCCAGGCGGCTTGCCGGCATTCACCTGCCCGATGCGATCCTTCACGACCATTTTCACCACCTTCGCCTTGCGCTTGCCGGGCACGACCGTGACGCTGCCGCGATCGAGTTGAACAGCCTGCGTTCGGAGCATGCCGATCACCGGCTGCGCTGGCAGGCCGAACTCGCCCTGGCACGCTACGACAACGACCAGGCAGCGCTGCTGGCCGCGCTGGAGGAACTGCTGCGCCGCTACCCCAAGGTGGAAAACTGGCAGACCGAGCGCCTGAACACCCTGCGCGACCTACAAGGCCGCGAAGCCTTCCAATTGGCCCTACGCGAACTCTGCCGCGACGGTGGCGGCCACCCTATCCACTGGCGCATGCTCGCCCGCGAACTGCACTGGGATGCACCGCTGATGCCCGAGGCCCGCCGCTGGCTGCGACGCGTCCATCGGGCACGCCTGGATTCCGTCGCCATCCTCACCGAGGCCAACCTGCTCTGGGAAGCCCGCCAGTTTGACGAAGCCGCCGAACTCTACCGCCTAGCCGCCTGCCTCGACGAGGACAACGAAGGCCTGTGGACCTCCTGGTTCCGCGCCGCCCGCTGGACACGCCAGCCCGAAGCCGCTCTGGCCATGCTGCGGAGCCGCTTCGAAGCCAAGGGAGACCTCTCACCCGGTCCGGCCGAAACCCTCTACCAGTCGCTCGAGCAGATGAACCTCTCCCATGAAGCACTGGCCGTGCTGGAGGAATCGCTGTCACGGTTGCCCGAGGATGCCGATCACGCCCTCTTCGTGGCCGGTGAATGCCTGCGCTGGAATCGCACTCAGCGGGCGCGTGAAATTCTCGATGGCGTCCGCAAGAACGCGCGCGCCGCCGCCTGGCACCGCGTGCAGGCGCGCCTCGCCCGCCAGGAGGGCGACGGCGCCGCGCAGCTTCACCACTGGCGCGCGGTGGTCGCGGACCAGCCGCAGGACGCGGACGCCCGGCGCAGTGTCGCCTGGCTCCTCGAAATTCAGCAGGGGGTCGATGTCGCTCTGGCTTGGCTGCGCGAAGCCTGCGCTGCCCGGCCCTTCGACTGGAACCTGCATGTTGCCCTGCTCGACTGGTCGCGCGACCAGGGGCATGAAGTTTGGGAACAGGCCGTGCGCGAATTGAGCCGCATCGACCCGATGGATGCCTGGGCGCAGCGCGAACTGGCCGATGTGCTGCGAGCCCAGAAGCGCCACTCCGAGGCCCATGCCGCCCTCGATCGCGCGGCCACACTGCAGGCGGACAACCCGGCCCAGCACAACATCCGGGCCTCCGTGTTTGAAGCCGAGGGCCAACTGGAGGAAGCCCGCGAGGAATGCCGGCGCGCCCTGCGCCTCGAAGTCGACACCAACTACGCCATGCGAATGCTGCTGCGGCTCTGCCGCGGACGCGAACAGCGCCTGGAACAAATCCGTTTCATCCAGGAACAGATTCGGCTGCAGACCACCAGCGGCGACGCCGTGCTAACCTTTGTCGAGCAGGCCAGGCCCTATCTTGAGGACCACGAACTCGAAAGCTTTCTGGTCGAGGCCCACACCGCCAGACCGGACCTCTGGCATACCGGTGTGCAACTCGCGGAACATCGCCGCAACTGCGGCCGAACGAGCGAGGCGCTTGAACTCCTGCGCGCCATCACCGAGCGCTTCCCCATGATGCCGCGCGGATGGATGGATCTCGCGTTTTGCCTGGAGGCCTCTGGGGATCGCGCGGCCGCCATCGCGGCCGGGGAACGCGCACGGGAACTCAACCCAGGCTGGGCCTGGGGCATGCGCGCCCTGTCAGAGATGATGCGCAAGTCGGGAAACTGCACCGGAGCCCGTTCTGTTCTGGAGGAAACCCTGCGCCACAACCCGCGCGACGCCATCACCCACGGCTGGCTCGCCGAAGTCCTCTGGCAGCAGGGTCACAAAGGCGACGCGCTCGACAAACTGGCCGCCGCCGTCGACATGGATCCCGGCTACAACTGGGCCTGGGACAAACTGGGCGAGTGGGGCGAGGCCGCCGGCCGGCCTGACGCGGCGCGCGACGCCGCCAAAAAATTGCTGCGTGAGCGACCGGCCGAGTCCCGCACCTGGCTGATCCGGGCCGACCAACTCACCCGACCTGGCGAGTTTGAGGAGCGACTGGCCGCGCTCGACAAGGCCATGGAACTGGCTCCCGACCAACCGCGTGCCGCCGACATCAAGGCGCGTGTGCTGACCCTGGCTGGCCGTTACGATGCCGCGCTGAAGACCTGCCGGGAACATCCGTCGGCAGACATCACCCTGCGTCTGCGCGAAGCCTGGATCCTCTGGCAGCGCGGCAACGGCGATGAGGCCATCCGCGTCATGAACGCCGCGCTGGAAGAGGATCCCGGGCACGTCTGGGGCTGGCAACTGCTCACCGACTGGCATCAGGAGCGCCGGGCCTACGACCGGGCCGAACTGGCCTGCCGTCAGCAAGTGCGACTCCTGCCCCTTGACGAGGTTCCACTCGGCTATCTGGGCAGCCTGCTGCAGGCCCAAGGCAAGCGCAGTGAGGCCTGCGAAACCTACGAGAGGGCGCTGGAAGTTTCCCCCTTCTATCTCTTCGCCATGCGACGGCTGCTCGAAATGCACCTCGAGGACAAGGACTGGCTCCGTGCCCAGGCCCTGCTCGACCGCCTCGCACCTCACCATCCCGCCCTCCTGCTGGATTCTTGGCGCGTGGTGCTGGCCATCCGACGCAACCAGCCGGACGAGGCTTTCAACGTGATCGAGCGCATGCTCCAGGATCCCCACGATGACAGCAACTGCTTCCAGAGAGTCCTTGAGGCCCTCGGCAGCTCCAATGCCCAGCTTGTCCGGCGTATCATGGGCGCATCGGCCAATTTGCTACAGGCCGGCACACCACAACTGCAGGCAGGCGCCTTTCATGTCGAGCTCTGCAAAAAGATTGACCGCCTGCCGGCAAGGGCCGTGATGCAACAACTGCCGCCCGACAGCGAAGCCGGTGAACGAGCCTGGGCCGCCTGGATCTACTGGATCGGCGATCGCTGGAGCACGTATGCCGGCGACTGGCAAAAGCTTTGGGCTTGGAACGAACGCCAGGCCTGGCAGGCAGCACTGTCGCGGCATCGCGCCCTCTTCCGTGCACGCCCCACTTTCTATGGCGCCGTCAGCTACACCCTGCACAAAACGGGCCAGCGCAAACAGCTCATCGAGTGGTTCGCCGACTGGCGCGAACGCGGCCTGGCGATGGAACCCTACATGCTCAACAACCTCGTTCTCGCCCATCAAGAGCGCGGCGATGCGAAGGCGGCCAACGAGGTCATTCAAGCCGGACTGCAACACCCCACCCACAATGCCATCAAACTGCGCTTCCATGTCTGGGCAGCCCTCGAACATGCCATGGAGGAAAGAACGGACTCTGCCGAAGACTGCCTGGAAGCGGTGAACCCGGAGGCACTCGACGCCTATGGCAAGGACCTGAACAAGCTTCTCGACCTCACACTTGCCTACCAGCCAGGGCGACAGCCCCCCAGTTTCGGCAAAGCCCAGCAGGAAACGCTCGCAGCGCTCCTTGCCAGTCATCGGGACAACCCTGTTATCCGCCAGTTTGTTCGCCGCTGCTGCCGCCTCGCGGGACGCAGGTTGAAATCGATTCAGCCTACCTTCTGGGGATTTGTCAGGGATTACGAGGGCCACCTCAAGACCGCAGGCTTTGCCTGCCTCGTTCTGGCCATTGGGATCCTGAAGCGTTTCTAAACCCCGAGCATCCGCGGCAAGACGGCGTACGCACCGGCGTTTCCGTGGCTCGACCATGAAACGCCTGCTGCTCCCCGTCCTGCTCGCCCTTGCCTCCGTCCTGACCGCTGCGCCGCCAAACCTGGTCGTCATGCTGGTCGATGACATGGGGGTCATGGACACCTCCCTGCCCTTCCTGACCGACGCCGGGGGCCGGCCTCAAAAGCACCCCCTCAACGAGTATTACCGCACGCCCAACCTGGAGCGCCTCGCCGCGCGCGGCATCCGCTTCAACCAGTTCTGCGCGATGAGCGTCTGCTCACCCACCCGCGTCAGCCTGCTCACCGGCCAGAACGCCGCCCGCCATCGCACGACCAACTGGATCAACCCGGGCCAGGACAACGGCGGCCCGCTCGGTCCGCCTGAGTGGAACTGGCGCGGCCTGAAGTCCGGCGATGTCACCCTGCCCGCCCTGCTGCGCGGCGCCGGTTACCAGACCATTCATGTCGGCAAGGGCCACTTCGGCCCGCGCGAGTTCGAGGGCAGCGACCCGGCCAAGCTCGGCTTCGATGTCAATGTCGCCGGTGCCGCCATCGGCGCTCCCGGCAGCTATTACGGCCGACAGAACTTCGACCGTCCGGCCAAGGCGAAAGCCAAGGCCAAGGACAAACGCGGCAGCTACGCCGTGCCCGGTCTGGAGAAGTATCATGGCCAGGACATCTTTCTCACCGAAGCCCTGACACTTGAAGCCAAGGCTCATGTCGGCGCGGCGGTGAAGGCCGAAAAACCCTTCTTCCTCTACTTCGCCCACTACGCCGTGCACGCGCCCTTCGACTCCGACCCGCGCTTCGCCGATCATTACAAGGACAGCGGCAAACCCGCCAACGCCCAGGCCTTCGCCACGCTGGTCGAAGGCATGGACAAGTCGCTCGGCGACCTGCTCGACCACCTCGACACCCTCGGCGTCGCCGACAACACGCTGGTGCTCTTCCTCGGCGACAACGGCAGCGACGCCCCGCTCGGCCACGAACACGAGGTCGCCTGCGCCGCGCCCCTGCGCGGCAAAAAGGGCTCGCACTACGAGGGCGGCATGCGCGTGCCCTTCGTCGCCGCCTGGGCCAAACCCGACGCCGGCAACAGCCACCAGCAGCGCCTGCCCATCGCCGCCAACGCGGTTCAATCCCAGCTCGCCGCCGTGCCCGACCTCTTCCCCACCCTGCTCGGCCTGGCCGGCGTACCGGTGCCGACGGGTCACCCGGTCGATGGCCGCAAGCTCGACCGCCTGCTGACGGGTCAGGCGGATCCTGAGCGACCGGAAACCTTCCTCATGCACTACCCGCATGCGCCCCATCGCAGCGACTACTGGACCAGCTACCGCGATGGCGAATGGAAGGTGATCTACCACTACTTCCCCGGCGAGGACTCGGGCGGCCGGCGCTACCAGCTCTTCCATCTGAAAAGCGATCCGTATGAGCAGAAGGATCTCGCCAACGAAAACCCCGCGGAACTCACCCGCCTGATGCGCGGCCTGATCGCCGCCCTCGAAGCTCACAACGCCGTTTATCCGGTCGACACCCCCGGCGGCCGACCCGTCAAACCGCAACTGCCAGCCACTCACAACTAAACACCCAACACTCAACACTCCCCGCCCATGCGCGAGCTGCTCATCCCCCAAAGCTGGCCGAAGCTCACGCAGATGTTCCTCGGCATCGCCCTCGAAAACTGGCTGCGCTACGCGCTGTTTGCCGGCATGGCCTGGCTCATCGCCTATGTGCTGTTCAAGCGGCGCTGGTGGCGACGGAAAATCATCCAGCGCGATCCGCAGACGGCCGACATCCGCCGCGAGATGACCTGGTCACTGCTCACCGCGCTCATTTATGGAGTGGTCGGCGTTGGCACGATCCTGCTCGGCAAGGCGGTCGGTGGCCTGCGTTTTTACCGCGACATCAGCGCCCATGGCTGGGGCTGGTTCGTGCTCAGCATCGGGCTCGCCATCGTCATCCACGACACCTGGTTCTACTGGACACACCGGCTCATGCACCACCGGCGCCTGTTCCGCCTCTTCCATCGCGTTCACCACGAGAGCACCAACCCGAGCCCCTGGGCGGCCTACGCCTTCGCCCCGCTCGAAGCCGCGGTGCAGGCGGGCATTTTCCCGCTGCTCGCCTTCACCCTGCCCATGCATCCGCTGGCCTTTCTCGTCTTCATGATCTGGCAGATCAGCTTCAATGTCCTCGGTCACACCGGCTACGAGTACAACCCGCGCTGGCTGATGCGCACCTGGCTGGGCAAACTCCTCAACACCCCCACCCACCACGTCCAGCACCACGAAAAAATGCGCGGCAACTACGGGCTGTACTTCAATGTCTGGGACCACCTCATGGGCACCAACCACAAGGACTACGAAACCCGCTTCCAAGAAGTCACCCACCGCCCCGGCTGACCTCACTGACCTCA
>CAZSBO010000002.1:0-39412 GCA_964605265.1 uncultured Prosthecobacter sp. | reverse complement strand
ACGAAACCCGCTTCCAAGAAGTCACCCACCGCCCCGGCTGACCTCACTGACCTCATTGACCTCATTGACCTCATTGACCTCATTGACCTCATTGACCTCATTGAGCCCTTTTCCCTTTTCCCCATGCGCCTCCTTGCCCTGCTCGCCGCGCCGCTGCTCTCGGCGGCCCAACCCAACCTGCTGCTGATCACCGCCGATGATCTCGGGCCCATGCTCGGCTGTTACGGCGACAAGGCAGTGCGCACCCCGAACCTCGACGCCCTGGCCGCACGCGGTTGCCTGTTTGACAACGCCTATGTCGCCCAGGCCTCATGCAGTCCGTCGCGCAGCGCGATGTTCACGGGGCTCTATCCCCATGCCAACGGCCAGTACGGCCTGCTCAACAACGACGCCGGCTTTCAACTGCACGAGCCACTGCGCCAGCAGACGATCCCCGCCCTGCTCAAGCAGCACGGCTATCGCACCGGCATCCTCGGCAAACTGCATGTCGGCCCGGAAGCGAGTTTCCCGTTCGATGCCCGCCTGCGCGCCGACACCCGCGATGTCCGCGCCGCGGCGACCGAGGCCGGCAAGTTCCTGCGCGGCAGCGGCCCGTTCTTCCTGATGGCGAACTACTCCGACCCGCACGTGCAGGGCCGCAGTCCGCGCCCGCCGGCCGAGGCCTTTCCGACCCAGTACAAGGGCGTGCCGGAAACCCCGCTCAAGGTCGGCGAGGTGCCGCCCCTGCCCTTCCAGCAGATCGACACGCCGGAGCAGATCGAGCGCGTCACCCAGTATTACAACGCCGTCATGCGCTTCGATGCCGCAGTCGGCCTGCTGCTCGCCGAACTCGCCGCCGCCAGCCATGCCGATGACACGGTGATCCTGCTGGTTGGCGACCACGGTCCGCCCTTCTTCCGCGGCAAAACCTCCTGCTACGAGGGCGGCGTCAAGGTGCCAATGCTGGCAGTCTGGCCCGGCGTCTTCCCGGCCGGCGAACGCACTCCCGCGCTGGTGTCGACGGTTGACCTGCTGCCCACTCTGCTCGATGCCGCCGGCCTGCCCGTGCCCGAGGGCCTGCACGGCCGTTCCCTGCGCCACACGCTCGAACCCGCGCAGCACCGCGAGTTCCTCGCCACGGAATTCCATTTCCACGGCTCCTCGCCCTTCTACCCACGCCGATCCATCCGCGACGCACGCTTCAAGCTGATCCACAACCTGCGTGCCGGCCAGGCCAAACCCACTACCGGCATCGATGGCGACGCTGCCTATCGCATGGGCCAGTTGCCGCCCTTTGCCGGCAGCCGGATTGGCAAGGCCTTCGAGCGCGCAGCCAACCCTCCCGAGTTCGAGCTCTACGACCTGCAGGCCGATCCCTGGGAGTTCGACGACCTCGCCGCCGACCCGGCCCAGGCCGCCACCCTCGCACGTTTGCAGGCGGCCCTGCTCGACTGGCGCCGCCAGACGAACGATCCGCTGCTCGATTCGGCCGGTTTCGCCGCCATGGCGGCGCGGGAAAAGCCCAACACGCCCAAGCCGGCGGCGAAGAAAAAGAAAAAGGCGCAGACGGCCCAGTGAGTCATCGAACCCGCTGACAGCGCCCCGTCTGCCCGCCCGTACTCTTCGCTCCTCATGAAGCTCCCTGTCCTACTCGCCGCTGCCCTCGCCGTTCCCTGTCTCGCCGCCGATTGGCCCGCCTGGCGCGGCCCCAGCCGCGACGGCCAGGCCGCGCCCAACCAGACACCGCCGGTGAAGTGGAGCGAAAGCGAAAACGTCGTCTGGAAAACCCCGGTGCGCGGCCGCGGCCACGGTTCGCCGATTGTTGTGGGCGACCAGGTGTTCCTGGCCACGGCCGACCTCGAAACGGAGGAGCAACTCGTGCTCAGCTTTGACCGAGCCAACGGCAAGGCCCGTTGGCAGACCGTGATCCACCAGGGCAAACTCAACAGCAAGGGCCACAAGATTTCCTCGCAGGCCTCCTCCGATGTGGTGAGCGACGGCGAACGCCAGTTCGTCAACTTCCTCAACGACAACGCCATCTTCACCACCGCGCTCGACCGCGACGGCAAGATCCTCTGGCAGCGCCGCGTCGGCGACTTCCAGGTGCACCAGGGCTACGGCGCCTCGCCCGTCCTCCACGAAAACATCGTGCTCGTCGCCGCCGACCACCGCGGCGGCGGCAAGCTGACCGGGCTCGACAAGCTCACCGGCGCCGTCGTCTGGCAGCAGGACCGACCGCCCATCGCCAACTACGCCACACCCGCCGTGCTGACAATCGCCGGCAAGACCCAGGCCATCCTCGCCGGCTGCAACAAGTTCGAAAGCTTCGATCCGCTCACCGGCACCAAGCTCTGGAGCTTCGACGGCAGCACCGAGGAAACCGTGGTCACCGCGGTGACCGACGGCCAGCGCGTCTTCCTCGGCGGCGGTTATCCCAAGAACCACACGCTTGCACTGCAGGCCGACGGCTCGGGCCGCATTGCCTGGGAGAACACCACGAAGACCTATGTGCCCTCGCTGCTGGTCAAGGACGGTCACGTCTATGCCGTCGGCGACGCCGGTCGCGCGATCTGCTGGAAGGCGGACACTGGCGAGGAACGCTGGTCGGAGAAGATCGACCGCGAATTTTACGGCTCGCCGGTCATGGTCGGCAACCGCATCTACGCCACCAGCAAGGGCGGCATCACCTCGGTGCTCGAAGTCTCGCCGGAAAAATGCACGGTGCTCGCCCAGAACGCGCTCGGCGAGGAGTCCTTCAGTTCGCCCACGATCTGCGGTAACCGCCTCTACCTGCGCTCCGCCCAAACCACGCCCACCCGCCAGGAATACCTCTGGTGCATCGGCCAGTGAGCCGTGGCCCCATCCCAGCCTCCAGCCTTTCATGAAACGCCTGCTGCCCCTGCTTCTCGCCCCCCTGCTGACCGCCGCGGCGGCGGAGCGCCCCAACCTGCTGTTCATTTTCTGCGACGATCTGACCAACCAGGCGCTGAGCTGCTTTGGCGACGCTCGCAAGCTGCTCGACACCCCGAACATCGACCGGCTTGCCGCCCAGGGCATGAAGTTCAGTCGCTGCCTGGTGCCGAACTCGATCTGCGGCCCCTCGCGCGCCGCCGTGCTCACCGGCAAGTACTCGCACCTCAACGGTTTTTACTGCAACGAATCGGGCCGCCCCTTTGACGGCTCGCAGCAGACCTTTCCCAAGCTGCTGCAGAAGGCCGGCTACCAGACCGCGCTCATCGGTAAGTGGCATCTGGAGAGTGATCCCACCGGCTTCGACCACTGGCACATCCTGCCAGGCCAGGGTCAGTACTACAACCCGCCGATGATCCGCGACGGCAAGCGGGTGAAGCATGAGGGGTACACGACCGACCTCATCACCGACTTTTCGATCGACTGGATCCGCGCACGCGACAAGACCAAGCCTTTCCTGCTGATGAGCCAGCACAAGGCACCGCACCGCGAGTGGGCGCCGGCGCTGCGCCACCTCGGCTGGGATCAGGACCGGGTCTATCCCGAGCCCGAGACCTTGTTCGACGCGTACGACGGCGACCGCGGCCTGGCCTGGCAGGATCAGGACATGACCCTGGAGAAGAGCTTCACCGAGCGCGATGCCAAGCTCACGCCACCGCCCTACCTGACGCCCGACCAGCTCAAGTACTGGAACGACTACTACGAACCGCGCAACGCCAAGTTCCGCGCCGCCAACCTCAGTGGGCGCGATCTGCTGCGCTGGAAGTACCAGCGCTACCTGCACGACTACCTTGGCACCATCAAGGCGGTCGATGAAAGTGTCGGTCGCCTGCTCGACTTCCTCGAAGCCGAAGGCCTCGCCGACAACACGGTCGTCGTCTTTTCCAGCGACCAGGGGTTCTACCTCGGCGAACACGGCTGGTTCGACAAGCGCTGGATCCTCGAGGAATCCCTGCGCACGCCGCTCGTTGTCAAGGCCCCCGGTCTCACCCGGCCCGGTTCGGCGAGCGATCGCCTGGTCTCGGTGATCGATTTCGCCTCGACCCTGCTCGAACTCGCCGGCCAGCCGCAGCCTGCGGACCTGCAGGGCCGCAGCCTGGTGCCACTGCTGCGCGGCGAGACGCCGACCGACTGGCGCCAGAGCTTTTATTATCACTACTACGAGTACCCGCTCTGGCACAAGGTGCGCCCCCACTACGGCGTGGTGACCGATCGCTACAAGCTGGTGCACTACTACAAGCCCGACCTCGACGAATGGGAACTCTACGACCGCCAGGTCAACCCCAACGAAACCCGCAACTTCATCGCCGACCCCGCCTACGCGGACACGATCGCCGAACTCAAGGTGGAGCTCACCCGCCTGCGCACGGAATTGAAGCTGCCGGCGCTGGAGGACGAACCCCGCCACGCCTACGGCAAGGCTCCCTTCGACGCACCGGGTCAAACGCCTGGCGCTGGCAAGGGCTTAAAACGCTGATGATCCCCGCCATGAAACCCCTGCTCCTGCTGCTCTGCTTCCTGGGTCTCGCCCAGGCCGGCCCCCTCGTGCTCTACGTCTCGGAAAGTGGCGACAAACGGCTCGCGGTCTTTCACCTCGACGAAGCCAGCGGCGTGCTTGAGCGCAAGGGCGCGGTCGACCTGCCCGGTTCTCCCGGCAGTCTGGCGCTCAGCCCCGACCGCCGCCACCTGCACGCCTCGATTCGCAGCACGCGACAGGCCGCGAGTTTTGCCATCGATCCGCAGACCGGCCTGCCCGGCAAGCCCGTGTTGGCCGATCTCGGCTTCAATGCCGCCTACCTGCACGTCGACAAGACCGACCGCTGGCTGCTCGCCGCCTCGTACAGCGAAGGCGTCGCCGGCGTCCTGCCCCTGCGCGAGGGCAAGGTCGGCGGTGCCCCCGTGTCGGTGCTGCCGACCGGCAAAAAGGCCCATGCCATCCAGACCTCGCCCGACAACCGCTTCGCCTTCGTGCCGCATGTCGGCGAACTCAACAAGGTCGAGCAACTGCGCTTCGATGCTGCAACCGGTCAACTCACTCCGAACGATCCGCCGCACCTGCCGGGCGGTGCCGGCGAAGGCCCGCGCCACCTGCAGTTTCATCCGAACGGTCGCTGGGCCTACTTCGTCAACGAGCAGGGCCTGAGCGTCACCCTCTGCGATTACGACGCCGCCCGCGGCACCCTGAGCGCCCGGCAGAGTCTGTCGACTGTGCCCTCCGGCTGGACCACCGGCTCCTGCGCCGACATCCATGTCACCGGCGACGGCCGCTTCCTCTACGCCTCCAACCGCGGTCACGACAGCCTCGCTGTCTTCGCCATCGATGCCGACACCGGCCGGCTCACCGCGCGCGGCCAAACCCCCACCGAAAAAACCCCGCGCTCCTTCTGCCTGACACCCGGCGATGCCTGGATCGTTGCTGCCGGCGAAGGCTCGCACCACCTCATCGTCTACCGTCGCGATCCTCAAACCGGCGCACTCGCCCCCCTGCCCCCGGTCGCCTGCGGCAAAGGGCCCGCCTGGATTCTGCCCCTGCGGCTTTGAAGACAGGCGAACGACGCAGGTTGGATCGCTTCCGCATTCGACACCCCATCCCCCATTGACTTCCGGCCCGGCCCGCCAAGGGTGGCCGGCCCATGCGTCTTCGTTCCTTCCAAGGTCTTGTCCCCGCCGCCCAGCACGCCGCCGCCGTCGCCGCCGTGCCCTACGATGTCGTCAACCGCGAGGAGGCCCACGCCCTCGCCAAGGACAATCCGATCAACCTGCTGCATGTCGACCGCGCCGAGATCGATCTGCCGGCCGATGTCGATCCCTATTCGCCCGCCGTTTATGCCCAGGCGCGCGCCACCTTTGAAAAACTGCAGGCCGACGGCGTGCTGGTCCGCGAGCAAGCCCCCTGCCTGTACCTGTATCGCCAGACCATTGGCAGCCACAGCCAAACCGGCCTGGTCGGTGTCTGCCACACCGAGGACTACGAGCAGGACCTGATCAAGAAGCACGAGAAGACCCGCCAGGACAAGGAGGACGACCGCACCCGCCTGGTCGACAGCCTCGGTGCCAACACCGGCCCGATCTTCCTCACCTATCGCGGCCAGGAGACCATCGACCGCACCATTGCCGACCACATGGCGGCGAACCCGGCCCAGCACGATTTCACCGCCCCGGATGGCGTCCGCCATCAGGTCTGGCGCCTGCCGGCCTGCGTGACGGCCGAGTTGGAAGAAGCCTTTGCCCGCCTCGTTCCCGCCGCCTACGTGGCCGACGGCCACCACCGTGCCGCCAGCGCCTGGCGGGTCAGTCGCCTGCGCCGCGAGCAGAACCCGGCCCACCGCGGTGATGAGGACTACAATTGGTTCCTCTGCGTGCTCTTCCCGGGCAACGAACTCAGCATCCTGCCCTACAACCGTGCGGTGAAGGATCTCAACGGCCGCAGCCCGGAAGCCTTCCTGGAAGAGGTCGGTCGCATCTTCCAGGTCTCGCCCGCCACCGACAAGGCGCCGGACCAGCCCGGCCACGCCCGCATGTACCTGGGCGGCAAGTGGTATGGCCTCGCCTGGCAGCCGGCGCCCGATGCCAGCCCGATCGATGTGCTCGACGTCAGCATCCTGCAGGACCGCCTGCTGCAGCCGGTGCTCGGCATCGACGACCCGCGCACCAGCAAGCGCATCGATTTCATCGGCGGCATCCGCGGCACGGCCGAGCTGGAAAAGCTGGTCGACAGCGGCGAGCACGCGGTCGCCTTCAGCCTCTACCCGGTGACGGTGGACCAGCTCATGGCCATTGCCGACGCCGGCCAGATCATGCCGCCGAAGAGCACCTGGTTTGAGCCGAAGCTGCGCTCCGGCCTGTTCATCCACACGTTCTGAGGCGCGCCGCCTCAGGGCACCGGGCGCAGGTCGTAGCAGGCGAGCTTTTCCTTCTGGCGGACGATGAGTCGGCCGTGGCTGAGCGCCGGCGAGGTGCAACCCATGCCGTCGATGCGCAGGCGCACCAGGGTCTCGTACTGGTCGGGCTTGGCGCGCAGCACGCGCAGGTGCGAGCCGTTGTTTTCATACACCAGCACCTTGCCATCGGCCAGGATCGGCGAGGTGATCGTGCTGTTCACCTCGTTCTCCAGCCAGGTGATCTTGCCGGTGGCCAACTCAACGCACTGGTGCTTGCCGCCGCAGGTGAGATAGACATGATCCTCGTGCAGGATCGGGCTGCCGCTGTAGCGCACCGTCACCCAGAAGTGCGACCACACCGGCTTGGGCGCGGCGTCCTTCTGATACTGGTAGGCACGCAGGCCGACATCCTTGGCGCCGCTGTAAATGACCAGCCAGTCGCCCTGGCTGACCGGGGTCGACTGACCGCCGCCCTCGACAGTCCAGCGCACCTCGCCGCTGTCCGGAGCAAGGCCATACAGACTGTTGCCGCCGACCACCAGCAGCACTGGCGGACCCGAGGCCGGGCGCCACCAGGCCGGGCTGCCGGTGTTGCTGCGCGCGCTTTTCTGCTCCCACAGCAGCTTGCCTTCCTTCGCATCAAAGGCCTGGGCATGACCCGCCGCCATAAAGACCGTGCCATCGACCACCAGCGGCGAGGCCGCCGGACCGCCCGATGGCAGCGTCGCCTTCCAGCGCAGTTTGCCGTCCTCGGCGCCAACACAGTACAGGTGCGTGCTGCCGGCAAAGAAGGCCTGGCCGTCGATCACCGCCGCGGTGCTGCTGGAGCTGCGCCCCGTGGGCTTGCCTTCCTGCTCGAACTTCCACACTTCCTTGCCGGTGTTGAGATCCAGGCAGACCAGCACGTCCTTGGCGACCTTCACCGTGTTGGGCACGGCGGCGAGCAGCTTCTCCTGGAGCGGCGCGCTGAGCTTTTCCTCGTCCATCCAGCGGCGCAACTCGTCCGCATTGGCAAAGGGCTTGCCCTGGCGCTTGGAAACCTTGTCGAGTTCCTCCAGCGGGAAGGCCGTGCGACCCGCGCGAAAGCGTGAGGCGACCCAGCCGCCGAGGGACACCTGCTCCTTCTCGTTGAGGTTCTCCTGGACCCACTGCTTGATCCACGCGTCGAGTTTCTCGCCGCGCAGGCGCGAGCTGAGCGACAGCCGCGCCGCCTCCAGCTTGTCGCGCAACTCGGGCGAGGTGCCGCGATGGTTGAGCTGCTGCATGACCTCGGTGTCGATCTCGCGCGACTCGGACAGCACGCGCTCATGCCAGACCACCGACAGATACACCCGTTCGCCGACGACCACCGGACTGCCGTGGCCACCGTAGTGGTCGCTCGGGATGAAGCCACTCTCCCAGACCTTCTTCAGGCCGGCCTCGGGAAAGGTCTCAGCGATCGGTGTGGTGTCGTTGGAAACGCCATCGCGCGCCGGCCCGCGCCACTGCGGCCAGTCGGCCAGAACGGGGCTGCTGAACAGGGCGAGACAGAGGCCGAGGGAGCGGGACGGTTTCATGGGTGTGCGACAGGAACGACGGGGCCGCCGGCCGCCTTTCGCCGGCTCGTCCGCCGCCCGGGGCAAGCCCGGGTGAAAGAGGCTTTTGCGGGCGCCCGTTAGCCTTCCGGTCCCATGCCCAAAACCGTCTCCCTGCCCGCCACCTGTCTGGCTTTGCTGACCGCCCCCGTTCTGGGCGCGGCCGAGGCGGAGTTTTTCGAGAACCGGATCCGGCCCCTGCTCGTCGAGCACTGCACGGAATGCCATGGGGCCGACAAGCAAAAGGGCGGCCTGCGCCTCGACCACCGGGGCGGCTGGCAACGCGGCGGCGATTCCGGCCCGAGCCTGGTGCCCGGTGATCCCGACATCAGCCTGCTCTGGAAGGCGGTCAGCTACCATGACCGCGATCTGAAGATGCCGCCGAAGCAGCGCCTCAGCGACCGCGACCTCGCCGACCTGCGCACCTGGATCACTGAGGGTGCCCACGACCCGCGCGAGGACGTGCCCGGCGCCTCCGCCATCGCAGGCTCGCCGAAGGCCGACGCCAGCTTCTGGTCCTTCCAACCGCCCGTGCCGCAGCCGCCCCCGGCGGTGCGACAGACCGACTGGCCGGCGCGGCCTGTCGATCGCTTCATCCTCGCGAAGCTGGAGGAAAACGGTCTGAAGCCCGCGCCCGATGCCGACCCGCGCGCGCTGGTGCGCCGCCTCAGCTTCGATCTCACCGGCCTGCCGCCCAGCCAGGAAGAGGTCGAGGGCCTTGCCGGCGGCAAGCTTCGCTACGAGGCCCTGGTCGACAGCCTGCTCGCCAGCCCGGCCTTCGCCGAGCGCTGGACCTCGCACTTCATGGATCTGACCCGCTTTGCTGAGTCCTCGGGCGGCGGTCGCTCCCTGCCTTTCAAGGACGCCTGGCGCTTCCGCGATTACCTGCTCGAAAGCCTGCGCGACAACGCCCCGGTCGACCGCATGATCCGCGAAATGGTCGCCGGCGACCTGCTGCCCTTCCGCGACAGCGCCGAGCGCCGACGCCAGCTCACCGCCACCGGCTTTCTCGCGCTCGGCCCGACCAATTACGAGGAGCAGGACAAGCAGATGCTGCGTATGGACATCGTCGACGAGCAACTCGACACGATCGGCAAGTCCTTCCTCGGCATGACGATCGGTTGCGCGCGCTGCCACGACCACAAGTTCGACCCGATCTCGACGCACGATTACTACGCCCTGGCCGGCATCCTGCGCAGCACGCAGACCCTGAAAAACTACACGGACAACGTCGCCCACTGGATCGACACCCCGCTGCCTTACGACGGCGAGTTGGAAGCGCAGTTGCAGGCCAAGGAAAAGCAGCTCGCGGAACTCAAGGCCGAGCAGGCGAAGCTCAAGGACGAACTGCGCGACCTCGGCGGCGCCAGCCTGCGCCAGCAAACCCGCATCGCCACGGCCGACCTGCCCGGTCTGGTCATCGATGACGCGCAGGCCCAGAAGGTCGGCGAATGGAAGGCTTCGGTCCTGATAAAACCCTTCATCGGCGAGGGCTACGTGCACGACAAAACCGGCAGCGACGCGGAGCGCACCATCAGCTTCACGCCCAAGATCCCCGCACCCGGCCGCTACGAGGTGCGCGTCGCCTTCATCGGTGGACCCGACCGCGCCGGACGCGTGCAGGCCGACATCCTGCATGCCGACGGCGAGGAAACCGTGTTCTTTTCCGAGACCACCGCCGAGATGGAGGGCCTGCAGTTCGCCAGTCTCGGCACCTGGCGCTTCGAGGCCAACGGCCAGGGGTTTGTGCAGATCACCAATGCCGGCGCCGACGGTGTTGTGACCATCGACGCCGTGCAGTTCCTGCCCGAGGGCGTCGCGGCCTCGCCTGCCCTCGCCTCAGGCAAAAGCGGCGACGCGGAAAAGCGCGTCAAGGCCCGCCTGACCGAGGTGCAGAAGCGGATCACGGAGATGCAGAAAACCGGCCCCAGCCGCGCGGAAGTGATGTCGGTCAGCGAAGACACGCAGCCCGAGGACGCGCGCGTGCACATCCGCGGCAGCATCCGCAACCTCGGTGCGCCGGTGCCGCGCGGCTTCATCCAGGCCGCCCTCAAGGGACCGGCACCCGCCATCCCCGCCGATCAGAGCGGTCGCCTGCAGCTTGCCGAATGGCTGACGGCGCGCGATCAGCCGCTGACCGCCCGCGTCTTTGTCAACCGGGTCTGGCAGTGGCTGTTCGGCACAGGCCTCGTGCGCAGCAGCGACAACTTCGGCGTCACTGGCGAGGCTCCCTCGCACCCGCAACTGCTCGACGACCTCGCCGTGCGCTTCATGGAGGAGGGTTGGAACCTCAAGCGCCTGGTCAAGGAACTCGTCATGAGCCGCACCTACCGCATGAGCAGCGAGGGACCGGCCGTCGAGAGCGATCCCGACAACCGCCTGTTCGCGCACATGAACCGCAAGCGCCTCGACGCTGAATGCCTGCGCGACGCCATGCTCGCCGCTGCCGGCGTGCTGGAGACCCCCTGGGGCGGTCCCAATGTCGCCGACGCCAAGGCGGTCGATTCCAACGACACCGGCGTCCAAAACCTCGAGTACAACCACCCCTTCAACGACCACCGCCGCAGCGTCTACACCGCCGCCTTCCGCAATGTCCGCCACCCGCTGTTTGAGGTCTTCGACTTTGCCGACATCAACCAGCCGGTCGCCCAGCGCACCACCAGCACCATCGCCCCGCAGGCCCTCTACCTGATGAACCACCCGCAGGTCATCGAGATGGCGCGCGCCGCCGCGGGTCGCCTGCCCCTGGACGGCCCGCGCGATACCGCCCTGCGCGAGGCCTGGCGACTCGCCCTCAGCCGCGATCCCGAGGCTCCGGAACTCACCCTGGCCCGCGATTACCTGGAAGGCGCCGTGTCTGGCAACGATGGCCGCGAACAGGTGCGCGACGCCTGGGCACAGCTGATCCAGACCCTGTGGGCGACGCCTGAGTTCCGTTTCCTGCATTGATCGGCCGGGCGATGCCGCGGGATTTGCGGGCGCCTGAAAGGTCGTCCATGGTGCCGGCGATTTCCTCTCTTCCTATGTCCCCGTCTTCCATGACCCGCCGCGACTTTTCCCGCACCGCCGGCAGTGCTGCCGTGATCACCGCCGCCACCACCCTGCGCGCCCAGCAGAAGGCGGACTCCCAGGAAACCCTGCGCATCGGCCTGGTCGGCTGCGGCGGTCGCGGCACCGGCGCGGCAGCCCAGGCACTCGGCGCGGAATACAATGGCAAACTCGTCGCCATGGCCGATGTCGACCCCGGCCAGATCGAGCGCAGCATCAGCAGCCTGGCGCAGAAATTCCCCGACCGGGTCGACGTCAAGCCGGACAAGCAGTTCATCGGCCTCGATGCCTACCAGAAGCTCATCGACTGCGGCGTCGATGTCGTCCTGCTTGCCAGCCCGCCCGGCTTCCGTCCGATGCACCTCATGGCCGCGGTCGATGCCGGCAAACACATCTTCGCCGAGAAACCGATGGCCGTCGACACCATCGGCTATCACCTCGCCATGGCGGCGGTGAACAAGGCCAAGGAAAAGAAGCTCAACCTCGTGGCCGGCTTCTGCTGGCGCTACAGCCCCTCGCGCAAGGAAGCCTTCAGCCGCGCCCTCGGCGGCGACATCGGCAAGATCACCAGCGTCTATGCCACCTACCACACCGGCCCGGTCAAGCCGATGCCGCCGGCCAGTGCCCGCACGCCGGAGATGAGCGACGTCGAATGGCAGGTGCGCAACTGGTACAACTTCTCCTGGCTCAGCGGCGACAGCCTCGTCGAGCAGGCCGTGCACAGCGTCGACAAGATCTGCTGGGCCATGGGCGACAAACCACCGCAGTCCTGCATCGGCACCGGCGGCCGCCAGATCCCGGCCGAAGGCGGCAACATCTTCGACCACTTCCACGCCGCCTACGAGTGGGAGAACGGCCTCATCTGCAACATGGCCTCGCGCCAGATCAAGGGCTGCCAGGGCAACAACCAGGACATCATCCGCGGCGAAAAGGGCGTGCTCGTCATCGGCAAGGGCGGCGCCCCCTTCATCGACGGCCCCAAGCGCTGGCGCTTCCGCGGCGAGGAAAAGAACATGTACGACCTCGAACACGAGGCCCTGTTCAACGCCATCCGCAAGGGCGAGGTCATCAATGACGGCGACCGCATGATGCTCTCCACCCTGGTCGGCATCATGGGCCGCGAAGCCGCCTACACCGGCCAGCTCATCACCTGGCAGCAGATGCTCGACTGCAAGCAGGACCTCGCCCCCGACACCCTGAAATGGGGCGACAGCTTCCAGCCCACCCCCATGCCCATGCCCGGCGTCACCAAGTTCGTCCTCTAACTCCCTTCCCCCTTTTCCCTTTTCCCTTTTTCCCTCCTTCCATGAGCAAAAAATACAACGTCGGCATCATCGGTTACGGCTGGGCGGCCACCGCCCACATTGAAGCCATCAACGCCACCAAGCAGGCCCAGGTCACCGCCATCTACTCCTCGCGCCCGCTCGACAGTGCGGAACTCAGCGCCAAGCACGGCGGCACGATCAAGGCCTACCAGGACGTCGATGCCATGCTCGCCGACCCGGACATCCACGTCGTCGACATCACCAGCTATCCGAGCCAGCATCGCAACCAGGCGGTCGCCGCCGCCAATGCCAAGAAGCACATCATCCTGGAGAAGCCGATGGCCAACTCGCTGCAGGAAGTGCGCGAAATCGCCGCCGCCGCCTCCGCCAACGGCGTCAAGGGCTGCGTCTGCTTCGAGTGCCGCTTCTCCGGCCAGTTCCAGTCGACCAAGGCCATCATCGATCAGGGCCTGCTGGGCGACCTCCACTACGGTGAGGTCGACTACTACCACGGCATCGGGCCGTGGTACGGCCAGTTCCGCTGGAACATCGGCAAGAAGGACGGCGGCAGCGCCCTGCTCACCGCCGGCTGCCACGCGCTCGACGCCCTGCTCATGGTCATGAGCGGCGAGGTCGAAAGCGTCACCAGCTTCAGCACGAAGTCGAAGAGCGAGATCTTCGCGCCCTACGAGTACGACACCACCAGCGTCACCCTGGTGAAGTTCAAGAACGGCGCCGTCGGCAAAACCGCCGCCGTCGTCGACTGCCTGCAGCCCTACTACTTCCACACCCACCTCGTCGGCAGCCAGGGCAGCCTGCTCGACAACAAGCTGCACTCAAACAAGCTCAAGACCGACAAAAAGAGCTGGGGCAGCCTGTCGATGTCGATGCTCGATTCCGGCGACGTCAATGACCACCCCTACCAGCATCAGTTCCAGGCCTTCTTCGATGCCCTCGACGAAGGCAAGGACATGCCGCTGACCAGCTTCCCCGAGTCGCTGCGCAGCTTCGAGGTCATCTTCGCCTCCGACCGCAGCGCCGAACTCGGCGGCAAGCCGGTGCGCATCAGCGACCTCGGCTGAGGACCGTTCCTGCCAAGCCCGGGCCGGTTCGCCGGCCCGGGCTTTTTTGTGCCGACTGAGGCTGCTCGCTGCCAGACCACTCAGGCCTGGCCAAGAAGCTCGACGGCACGGCGGTTCGACGTAAAGGCGAAGTCGAGCGCCAGGGCCTGGTCCGGTTCCAGCCAGGCGATCTCGGCCACCTCGGCCGGATCCGCCTGGGTCGCCGGCGCGCCCTGCACCTGCGCGGTGTAAAAGAGGTCGAGCGTTGGCCAGAGGTAATCCTGAAACCTGTACTCGTTCGGCAGCGTCGCCAGGTGCCGGAAGGCCGACGGTGCCAGCACCAGCCCGGTCTCCTCGGCGATCTCGCGCGCCGCAGCCTGCTCGCCGGTCTCGCCCGGCTCGATCACCCCGCCCGGCAGACTCCAGCGCCCGAGGCCCGGTTCATGGGCGCGGCGACACACCAGCAATCGCCCCGCGCCGTCGCGCACCACAGCCACGGCCGCCGGAAACGGCGTGATGAAGTGTCGGTACCCGCAGGCGCGGCAGACGAACTCCCGCGGCCCTGCCGCCGGCAGATCCGAACCGCCGCAGCGGCTGCAATGCCGGTAGGGATTCGTCATGCCGTGCGAAGCTTCCGTTGCGGGGCGGGACCGCCTCCTGCCCTCAGCTCGCCGCCTCGAGTTCGGCCTCGGTGCGCTTGCGCTCGCGCAGGCGGACGTTGGAATCGAGGGTGCGCTTGCGCAGGCGGATGCTCTTCGGCGTCGCCTCAACGAGTTCATCGTTGGCGATGTACTCAATGGCGCGCTCCAAGCTGAACAGGATCGGCGGGGTGAGCTGGATGCCCTTGTCGCCACCGGCGGCGCGGAAGTTGGTGAGCTGCTTGCTGCGCGTCGGATTGACCGGCAGATCGTCGGTGCGCGGGTTTTCACCGACAATCATGCCTTCATAGACCTGGTCGCCGGCGGTGACGAAGAGTTTGCCGCGGTCCTGGATGGTGTCGAGCGCGTAGGCCGTGGCCTCGCCGCCCTCGCTGCTGACCAGGGTGCCCGTGCTGCGGGTCTGCATGTGACCGGCGTGCGGGGCGTATTCCTTGAACAGGTGGCTGTGAATGCCGTGACCGCTGGTCAGGTTCATCAGTTCGAACTCAAAGCCGATCAGGCCGCGGGTTGGCACGCAGGCCTGCAAGCTGGTGCGGCCGTTGTGGGCGCTCATGTCCTCAATCTTGCCCTTGCGCTCGGAGATGCTCTTCATGACGCCGCCAAGGTAGTCGTCCGGCACGTCGACGTAGAGGGTTTCATACGGCTCGCAGAGCACGTCGTCGATTTTCTGGGTGATGACCATCGGGCGCGACAGCAGGACCTCAAAGCCCTCGCGGCGCATCTGTTCGACCAGGACGGCGATCTGCATGGCGCCGCGGGCGCTGACATTGAAGATGCCGGCGGTGTCGGTGTCGGACACGCTGATGGTGACGTTCATCTTCTGCTCGCGGTCGAGGCGGTCCCTGATCTTGCGCGAGGTGACGTGATCGCCCTCGCGACCCGCCAGCGGGCCGTCATTGACGGCGAACTGCATGACAATGGTCGGCGGGTCGATGGCCACGAATGGCAGGGCCGGCGCGTCCGGTGCGCCGGTGACGGTCTGGCCGATGTCGACGTCTTCAAAGCCGCTGATGCCGACGATGTCACCGGCACCGCCCTCAACGCTGTCGCTGGTGGTCAGCGTCGTGTACTGGAAGACCTTGGTGACCTTGACCGGCTTGGGCTTGTCGCCCGGGTTCTTGCCGAGCAGCCAGACGCGGTCGCCCATCTTGACCGAGCCGCGCGTGACCTTGCCGATGGCGACACGACCGACGAAATTGTCCCAGTCGATGTTCGAGACCAGCATCTCAAAGCTGCCCTCGGGATCGGCGACCGGCGCCGGGATGTGCTTGACAATCTGCTCGAGCAGGAAGGTCATCTCCTGCGGGTCGCCACCGACATGGTCGGTGACCCAGCTGGCACGGGCGCTGCCGTAGACGAAGGTGGCGTTGAACTGGTCTTCGGTGGCCTCCAGTTCCAGGAACAGCTCGAGCACCTTGTCGTGCACCGCGTGCGGCTCGATGTGCGGGCGGTCCATCTTGTTGATCAGCACGATCGGCTTCAGCCCCTGCTGCAGCGCCTTCTTGAGCACGAAACGCGTCTGCGCCTGCGGCCCCTCGTAGGCGTCCACCACCAGCATGACCCCGTCGACCATCTTCATGACGCGCTCCACCTCGCCGCCGAAGTCGGCGTGACCGGGGGTGTCGACGATGTTGATGATGTGATCGTTCCAGTGAACCGAGGTGTTCTTGGCCTTGATGGTGATGCCCTTCTCCCGCTCCAGGTCCATGCTGTCCATGGCGCGCTCGGCGATCGCCTGGTTTTCGCGGAAGTTGCCGCTGGCACGCAGCAGCGAGTCGACAAGCGTGGTCTTGCCATGGTCGACGTGCGCGATGATGGCGATGTTGCGGATCTTGGAGGGGGGCGTCATGAGGGGAACAGGGGGAGGGGGGCGCAGAGACTAGCAGCATTCCCTCCAATGGCAAACGGGCGTTTTGTCACACAGGAAGCCCGGGGGGATGACCCCCACAGACCGGGGTGCGTGCAAAGCTTCAGCCGGCTCGCCTCCTCCAGCGCGCGGCCGGCTCCAGGAAGCGCCTTGCTCGGCATCCCTTGGGCTGCAATCCCGGTGGGCCTGTCATGCGACACCCACGAAACCCACCCGCCTACTTCATCGCCAGTCGCACGGTGCCGTCCTCGGCGGTGCCGTCGACCCGGCGGTAGAAGCAGGTGCTGCGCTTGGTGTGGCAGCAGCCGCCGCCGCGCTGGTGGACGCGCAGGACGAGGGCGTCCTGGTCGCAGTCGGTCGAAATCTCGACGATTTCCTGGAATTCGCCGCTGGTGGCGCCCTTGTGCCAGAGTTGCTGGCGGCTGCGGCTGTAGTACACGGCCTGGCCGAGCTGCAGGGTCTGGCGCAGGGATTCGGCATTCATGTAGGCGAGCATGAGCGGCGCGCCGGTGTCGGCATCCACCGCCATCGCCGGGATGAGGCCGTGCTCGTCGAACTTCGGGGCAAAGGCCAAACCTTGCTCGACGCTCTCTTTCGAGTCGCGCCCGGCGAACTGGAGGGGGGACGTGCTGGACATGACTTCCAGACGTAGCGTGCCGGAGCCAAAACGAAACTGCTTTTGTTCGACATCCGGTCGGCTCGCGCTAAAACACAGGGCAACCCTGCTTTCTCTCTCGTGACCGCCCAGGCCAGCCCCGGTTTCCTGCTCTCCTTCGAAGGCTCCGAAGGCTGTGGCAAGTCCACGCAGATCCGCCTGCTGCGTGAGCGACTGGAGGCGGCCGGCCGGCGCGTCGAGGTGCTGCGCGAACCCGGCGGCACCGCCGCCGGCGAGCAGATCCGCCACCTGCTCCAGCACGCCCAGGAGGGCAACAGCCTGTGCGCAGAAACCGAGCTGCTGCTCTTTGCCGCGAGTCGCGCCCAGATCGTCCGCGAAAAAATCCGCCCCCTGCTGGCCGCCGGCGTCTTCGTCATCCTCGATCGCTTCCTCGATTCGACCACGGTTTACCAGGGCTTCGCCCGCGGCCTGCCGCTCGACAGCGTGCGCGCCATCAATGCCTTCGCCATCGGCGGCACCCTGCCCCACCTCACCCTGCTGCTCGACATGGACAGCGCCACGGCCCGCGAGCGCATCGCGCGCAGCGGCCGCGCCCTCGACCGCATGGAAAGCCAGCCGGCCGAGTTTTTCGACAAGGTGCGCACCGGTTACCTGGAACTCGCCCGCGCCGAACCGCAGCGCATCCGCATCCTTCAGGCCGGCCAATCCCCGGAAGCGGTTCACGCCGACATCTGGAATCTCGTGCACCCCCATGCCCTTCAAGCCTGACCACGCCCTCGACCTGATCGCGCGCGCCCACGGCCTTGGCCGACTGGGCCATGCCTACCTGATCACAGGTCCGCGCGAGGCCGACCTTGAAGGCTTCGCCCTGCGCGTGCTGCGCCTGGTCAGCGACCGACCGAAGCACCGGCTTGAGGATTTCCAGCGCGACGGCCTGTACGTGCTGCGCCCCGAGGGCAAGAGCCGGCGCATCGTCGTCGGCGACAGCGGCAGTCCGGAGCCGAACACGATGCGGCATTTCATGCATCACTTCCAGATGTGTGCCGACAACCCGCTCAAGGCCGGCCTGATCGCCGATGCCGAGCGCATGAACGACGCCGCCCAGAACGCCTTCCTGCGCACGCTCGAGGAACCGCCGGCCGGCACGCTGTTTCTCCTGCTCACCCACAATCCCAAGGCGCTGCTGACCACCACCCGCTCGCGCGTCATCGAGATCCCCCTGCTGCCGCCGGAGGGCGTGCGCCTGTTTGGGCCGCATGAAAAAAAGCTGCTCGCCCTGCTCGAAAAACTCGCCGCCCGCGCCGGTGGCAGCATCGGTGCGGCGCTCGGTCTGAAGACCGACTTTCAAGCCATCCTCGAAGCCCTGCATGAGGCCATCGAGAAGGAGCACGAAAACGCCTTCGAAAAGGAGCAGGACCACTACAAGCAAACCACCGACGGCTCCTGGCTCAAGCAGCGCGAGGAACAGGTGGCCGCCAACATCCAGGCCGAATACCTCGGCGAACGCGACGGCCTGCTCGACCTGCTGCTCGCCTGGATGGGCGACGTCGCCCGCCAGCAGGTCGGCGGCGAACACCTCGACCTGCCGGAATTCCGCGAGGCCACCGCCAAGCTCGCCGAGCGCTGGACCCCCGAAGAGACCTCGCGGCGCCTGCGCGTGCTGCGCCAGCTCGAGTCGCACCTGCACACGAACGTCAACGAGGGCCTCGCCCTCGAAGTCGCCTTCATCCAGGCCTTCGGCGTGTGAAAATCGCGCGTTCCGTGAAGCATCGGACGCCTGCGGACGTTGTCACGGTCCGATGAAAGCGCTCCTCCTGCTCGCCGCCCTGCTCTGTCCCGTCCTCGCCGTCGCCGATTCCGCCCCGAAAAAGGCGAAGCGCGCGCCCAACCCCGCCTTCGCTCCGATCACCGACATCGCCGGCCTGCCACGCGTGCTGCTCATCGGCGATTCGATTTCGATCGGCTACACCGTGCCGGTGCGGGAAAAGCTCGCCGGCAAAGCCAACGTCCATCGCATCCCCACCAACGGCGGCCCCAGCTCGCGCGGCGTCGAAAGCCTGGACGCCTGGCTGGGCGATTCGAAGTGGGACGTCATTCATTTCAACTTCGGCCTGCACGACCTCGTTTACATGGGACCCGATGGCGCCCGCCTGGTCGATCCCAAGCTGCCCGGCGCCCATCACCAGGTGCCGCTGCCCGACTACGAAAAGAACCTGACCGCCATCGCCGCCAAGCTCAAGGCCACCGGCGCCAGGGTCATTTGGTGCAACACCACCCCCGTGCCCGAGGGTAGCGCCGGTCGCGTCGCCGATGAGGCGCTGCAGTTCAATGAGGTCGCCACCCGCGTCATGGCCAAGGCCGGCATCCCCACCAACGACCTGCACGCCCACGCCAAGGCCAGGCTGCAGGACATCCAGCTTCCCGCCAACGTCCACTTCACCCCCGAAGGCTCGGCTTACCTGGCGGACAAGGTGGTCGCGGAGATCCTGGCCGCCCTGGCCAAGTGACCGGCCTCAGCGCGTGCCCTCGGCCGCCAACACGGCGTCGAGCCTGGCGATGAGTTCGCGCAACTTCTCCGGGTTTTCAGCGCTGACATCCCGGCGCTCGGCCGGATCGCTCGGCAGGTGGTAGAGGGCGTGCAGCGGCGCCTTCTCCGGCCGCTTGTCGAGGCTGACCACCGCCTGGGTGCGACCCGCCTTCTTCTGGCGCACCAGTTTCCACTCGCCGGCGCGCAGGCCGAAGTTGCCGCTGACGCCATTGTCCTGCTGGACGAGGTGATCGCGGCCCTTGGCACCGGGTTCACCGAGCAGGGCGGGCAGAACGTTGAGACTGTCTCGACAGCCCCCCTCGGGCAGCGACACGCCCGCCAGCGCAGCAAGACTGGCCGGCAGGTCGATGGTGCAGACGACCTCATCGGACACCCCGGGTTTCACCCGACCCGGCCAGCGCACCAAAAAGGGCGTGCGCGTGCCTCCCTCCAGCACGCTGTACTTGCCACCGCTGAACGGGCCGGCCGGCCGGTGCTCACCGAGCTTTTCCACGGCCCCATCCTGATAACCGTCGTCGAGCACGGGACCGTTGTCCGAACAGAACACGACCAGCGTATTGTCGCTCAACCCGAGACGGTCAAGGGTCTTCAGCAGCTCGCCCACACACCAGTCGAGCTGCACCACGCTGTCGCCACGCAAGCCGTGTGGTGTGGCGCCCTGGAAACGCTCGTGCGGAATGCGCGGCACGTGCACATCATGGCTGGCGAAAAACAGGAAAAACGGCTTCTTCGGATCGGCCTCGATCCAGGTGTTCGAGCGCTGGATCCATTCATCAGCCAGGTCCTCATCGCGGAAGCGCGCCGCCTTGCCGCCGGTGTAGAAGCCGATGCGACTGATGCCATTGTGAATCGTCTGATTGTGGCCATGGCTCCAGTCCATCTTCAGGGTCGAGCGATGGCTGACGCCGGTCGGATGATCGGGACCGGGCGACTGGTTGCCCACCCAGAGCGGATCCTTGGCATCCAGATTCAGCACGCGATGGTCCTCGACATAAACCTGCGGCACGCGGTCGTTGGTGGTCGGCAGCAGGAAGCAGTGATCGAAGCCGATCTCCAGCGGCCCGGGTTTCAGCACGCCGTTCCAGTCCGGCTCGGGGTCGCCCAGGCCGAGGTGCCACTTGCCGATGACGGCGGTGCGGTAGCCTGCCTGCTTGAGCAGCGAGGCGACCGTGGCCGTGCCGGGCTGGATAATGGCCGGCGCACTCGGCGGCGCGATGCCGGTGCGTTCCTGTCGAAAGGCGTACGTTCCTGTCAGCAGCGAAAACCGCGTCGGTGTGCAGGTCGAGGCCGAGCAGTAGCCGCTGGTGAAGCGCAGGCCCTCGGCGGCGAGGCGATCGAGGTTCGGCGTCGGGATCGTCTTCGCACCGTAGCAGCCGAGGTCGCCATAGCCGAGGTCGTCGGCCATGATGACGATCACGTTCGGCGGCGGCGCGGCGATGGCAGCGGCGCAGGCGACAAGAGGCAGAAAACGGAGCAGGCTTCGGAACATGGGCGGATTAAAGGGGAGTCGCGTCCGCCAGGCAATGCGGAAGTTTCCCTGCACGCCCGCCTCTTTCCCTCGCAACACCGAGCCTTCGCTCACGTTTTCCTGCGCTTGATGCGTGCCCTCCCCATCATCTGCCTGCTCGCTGGCGGAAGCCCTTGCGCTCAGCGATGCCGACAAATGCCAGCGTGATATAACCATCCTATATCCTAAGTCCATGGCAAGGATGAAATGACTTAATCCTACAAAGTATTAAATTGTAATCTGTTCTCTGACTTTGGAAAGTGCTTGCATCATGCAAGCCTATACCGATCTCACTTATCACATCGTGTTCGGCACCAAGGGGACCGTCCCAGCCCTGTGCAAGCCGCGTCGCGAGGATTTGTACCGCTACCTGTGGGGCGTCATTCAGACACGCGGTTCGCAGCTCTACCGCGTCGGTGGCGTCGACGACCACATCCATCTGCTCATTGGACTGAACCCCTCGGTGGCGCTTGCCGATCTGGTCACGGAAATGAAGGCGACCTCCTCGCAGTGGATCCGTCGCTGCCGTGTCTTTCCTGACTTCCCCGACTGGCAGAACGGCTACGGCGCCTTCAGCGTCGCCGCCGAAGCGCGACCGGCGTTGATCCAGCACATCGAACACCAGGAGCATCATCACAACGGCACCGACTTCGTCAGCGAGCTGCGCGAACTCGTCGAAGCGGCCCGCCTGCGCTGGAACGACGGCTACCTGCCCTGAAGCGGGCTGCAACCTTGGCACAGTCGACGGGCGGATCGTCTGAGCCGACAAAAACTGCAGGGCGGACTTGCCAGGCGCGTGCTCGACGCTAATCCAAGAGCATGGTGCGTCTCACGGTCCTCGGCAGCGGCAGCTCGGGCAATTGCGCGGTCGTCTCGACCGGTCGCACCACCCTGCTCATCGACGCCGGCCTGAGCGCCAAGCAGATCTGCCTGCGCCTGGAGGCCGCCGGCATCGCGCCGGGCTCGCTCGACGGCATCCTGCTTACCCACGAGCACCAGGACCACACCGCCGGCCTGGAAGTGCTCAGCGGCCGGCTGAGCGTGCCGCTCTACTGCACCGCCCTCACCCAGGAACACCTGCGCGGCAGTCTGAAATTCCGCGGCGCACCGCAGTGGCGACTCATGCAGACCGGCAGCAGTTTCGAAATCCAGGACCTCGTCATCGAATCCTTCCCCGTGCCGCATGACGCGGTCGACCCCGTCGGTTTCGTCATCGCCGATCCCGATTCACGCCTCGGTGTGCTCAGCGACGTCGGCTTCGTCACCAACCTCATCAAGGACCGCCTGCGCGGTTCCGACAGCCTCTTTGTCGAAGCCAACTACGACGCCCAACTGCTCGAGGCCGACACCAAGCGACCCTGGGCGACCAAACAGCGCATCATGTCGCGCCACGGCCACCTCTCCAACGACCAGGCCGCCGAACTCGTCGAAAGCTTGGCCCACCCCGGCCTGCACCACGTCGTGCTCGGCCACCTGAGCGACGACTGCAACGATCCGGCGCGCGCCGCCGGCCGCATCCGTGAATCGCTCGTGCGCGCCGGGGTCGCCGACGCCCGCGTGCTCTGCGCCGAGCGCCGAACCTGCACCGCCACCATTGAGGTCGCACGCCCGCGCGCCAGCTTCGCCGCACCAGCCCCGGTCAGCGAGGGCCGGCAGTTGGGATTGTTGTGAGGTGGAGGTAGCGCAGAGCTCAGAGCTTGGTGTCCAGACACAAGCCTCTTCGCTCCATGCTCTTCACCTCACGCCACCAGGGCCTTCACCACCTTGGCCGGCTCGACGCCGGTCAGGCGCTGGTCCAGGCCCTGATACTTGTAGGTGAAGCGCTCGTGCTCGTAGCCGAGCAGGTGCAGCACGGTGGCGTGGAAGTCGCTGATGTGCAGCGGGTCCTTGACGATGTTGTAGCTGAAGTCGTCGGTCTCGCCGTAGATCGCGCCGCCCTTGGCGCCACCGCCGGCCATCCACATGGTGAAGCAGCGCGGGTGATGGTCGCGACCGTAGTTCTCCTTGGTGAGACCGCCCTGGCTGTAGATGGTGCGACCGAACTCGCCGCCCCAGATGATCAGGGTGTCTTCGAACATGCCGCGCTGCTTGAGGTCCTGGATGAGCGCCGCGCAGGGTTGGTCGATGTCGCGGCACTGGCTGGGCATGCGGCCGGCGACGTTGGAATGGTGGTCCCAGTTGTTGTGGTAGATCTGGGTGAAGCGGACGCCGCGCTCGGCCAGGCGACGCGCCATGAGCACGCTGTTGGCGAAGCTGCCGGGCTTCCGCGCCTCCTCGCCATAGAGCTTGAAGGTGTGCTCCGGCTCACCCGCCAGATCGGTCAGTTCCGGCACGCTGGCCTGCATGCGGAAGGCCATCTCGTACTGCTGGATGCGCGTGTGTGTTTCGGGATCGCCCACCTCGCGGAAGTTGATCTCGTTGAGCGCCTGCACGCCGTCGAGCATGCGCCGGCGCACGCGGTCGTCGACCCCGGGCGGGTTGTTGATGAACAGGATGGGATCACCCTTGCTGCGGAACGACACCCCCGCGTGCTCGCCCGGCAAGTAACCGCTCGACCACAGGCGCGGGGAGATGGCCTGCTCCTGCTCGCGGTTGGTCGGTGTGGCGATGAGCACGACAAAACCCGGCAGGTTCTGGTTCACCGAGCCGAGACCGTACGACGCCCAGGAACCCAGACAGGGCCGGCCGGTCACCTGATTGCCGGTCTGCATCGCGCTGATCGCCGGCTCATGGTTGATCGCCTCGGTGTGCAGCGAGCGCATCCAGCAGATGTCATCCGCCACCTTGCCGAGATTCGGCAGCAGGTCGGCATTCATCCACATGCCGCACTGGCCGCGCTGCTCGAAGCGGAACTTCGACGGCGCGATCGGAAAGCGCGCCTGGCCGCTCGTCATCGTCGTCAGGCGCTGGCCCTGACGGATGCTGTCGGGCAGGTCCTTGTCGTACCACTTCTGCATCTCCGGCTTGTAATCGAAGAGGTCCATCTGCGAGGGACCGCCAACCATGTGCAGGTAGATGACGCGCTTCGCCTTGGCCGGAAAATGCGTGGTCACCTGACCGCCGCCAGCCAGCGCGCGTCCACCGAGCGTCTCGCCCAGCAGCGAACTCAGCGCGGCGTAACCCACCACATTGCGCCCGCGCGCAAAAAAGCGCCGCCGGGTTTCAAAGGTTTGCCAATCGTTCAAGGGGTGCATGGGGAAAAGTTTAAAGTTTAAAGTTGAAGTTTTAATGTTGTGCGGAGGCGGAGAATTTGCGGCCAGGAATCTCGGTTTGTTGGAGGTATTGCATTAGGCCATCCAAGAGGCGGCTGATTCCCAGGCAGGCTTCGTGGAGCTCCCGCCAGGTGGTTTCATCAAGATACGCTTGGTCCAAAGCATGGTAGAGCTGGGAGCGCACTTCGCCACAGGAGCCTTTGGCATGCCCAAGGAAAAGGATGAACTCCTTGCGTCCCCCTCGCTCAAAGCCCTCGGCGATGTTGGAGGGAATAGACAGGCAGGCACGCCGCATCTGATCCCTCATGGCAAAGTCTCTGGAGAAATCCCCGACCATGGAGACCTGATAGATGCGAGCGACAAGCTCCCGGGCTTTTTGCCAGGCGAGAATGTCTTCGAACTGTCGAAAGGTGGCCATTTCCTTCGGATCCCCAACTTGAAACCTTCAACTTTAAACCTGTAACTCCGGTTCTATTTGTTCAGCACCTCATCGAGATTGAGAACCTGGTTGCAGACCATCGTCCATGCGGCGAGTTCGGGTGCGGGAAGCTTGGGATCTGGCTTGGTTTCGCCAACGGCGATCAGGGCCGCGGCGTCATCGGGTTGGGCGGCATAGTGCTTCTTCAGATCGGCGAGGCTGGTGGCGAGCACGCTGCGTTCCACCGGCTTGAGCGGGCGGCAGAGCAGGCGCAGGGCGAGTGCGTCGAGCCGGGCGTCATCGGTCGTGGCGGCGGCGAGCACATGCTGGGCGAGGTTGCGTGAGGCCTCGACAAACTGGGGGTCATTCATCACCACGAGCGCCTGCAGCGGCGTGTTGGTGCGGTCGCGGCGCACGCAGCTCACCTCGCGACTGGGGGCATTGAAGACATCCATGCTCGCCGGCGGCGCCATGCGCTTCCAGAAGTTGTACACCGTGCGCCGATACAGGTTCTCGCCCTTGTCCTGGGCGTACTTCTCGGTGCCCATGCCCACCACTTCCCAGATGTTCTCCGGCTGGTAGGGATAGGTGCCGGGACCGCCCATGCGCGGCGACAGCGTACTGCTGGCGGCGAGGGCGTAATCGCGGATCATTTCCGCGTCCATGCGGAAGCGCGGGCCGCGGCTGAGCAGGCCGTTGTCGCGGTCCTTGACCAGCTTCGCCGGTGTCACCGTCGCGGCCTGCCGGTATGTGCTGGAGCTGACCATCAGCTTGATGAGCCGCTTCACATCCCAGCCGCTTTCGCGGAACTCGACGGCAAGCCAGTCGAGCAGTTCCGGATGGGTGGGCGGCATGCCCATGATGCCAAAGTCCTCACTGGTCTTGACCAGGCCCTGGCCGAACAGTTCCTGCCAGAAGCGGTTGACCGTGACGCGGGCGGTGAGCGGATTGCCCTCGCTGACCAGCCACTGCGCCAGGCCCAGACGGTTGCGCGGCGCGCCATCGGGCAGCTTGCCGAGCGCGGCGGGCACCGCCGCAGGCACTTCCTCGCCAACCTGGTCGTACTGGCCGCGCATGAGGATGTTCGCCATCGGTGGCTGATCCATGCGCTCCTCCTGGATGTGGGTCAGCGGGCTGCGCGCCTGGATGGCGGCGCGTTCGCCCTCCAGCGCCTGATGGGCCTTGTCGGCCGACATCCAACCGTCGTGACGGGTGGCGAGGAAATGCCCGAACAAGGCCTCGACCTGCTTGGGGCCGCGCTTGGCGGAGGCGAGCATCTCGCGCAGCGGCCCCACCCTGGCCAGCGTCTGGATTTCCACCGGGCGCAGCAGGCGATCAAACAGGCGCACGTCCTGAACGCTGCCCTCATGGAAAACCTGGACATGGCTGCGCTGACCAATGCGCGTCGGCGTGGCCGTGCGAATGCTGTTTTTCAGGGCATTCACCTCGGTCTTCAGCGGCTGCGCCACGCCATCGAGGTAGATCTTGACGCCCTCGGCCTTGCCGCTGCCGTCATAGGTGACAAACACATGCTGCCAGACGCCCGGCCGCACGCTCGGCTTGGCGGTGCTGACCTTGAGCGCGTCATCGGGCCAGCGATGCACGATGTGGACGGAGTAAAAACGGTCGTTCTGCCACAGATCCCAGCCGCGGTACCCGCCCTTTTCGTCCATGCGCGCGAGGATGCCGCCGCTGACCCCCAGCTTGCCGGCACGCACCCAGGCGCCGTAGCTGAACGGTTTGTCCTTCTCGAAGTCGCCCACCTCACCGAGGTCAAAGGTGCCGCCCGGCTTCATCACCGGTGCCGGGCCAATCTTGCCATCGGCCTTCCAGCTCACCTCGCCGGTGGCGCGGAAGGTCTTCGGTGCGCCGCAGATCCCGGTTACCTCGCTGCCCGTGCCCTCGTTGAGCGGCACGTGGGCGATCTGGCCCTGCGCGGGCAGATCGCGATCCAAATCCTCCGGCTTGGCCGAGGCCAGCCAGGTATCGAATTCCGGCCGCGCCTGCTTGCGGTTCTGCTCGAGCTTCGCCTTCGCCGCCGCGATCTCCGCCGGCAGAGCCTGCCAGCGCGGGCGATCCTGCGCCGAGGGCAGCACCAGCACCGGCCCCAGGCCGTCCTTGACGTTGCCGTCCTTGGGCTTCTGCGTCGTGTTGCGGAAGAAGGCGGCCAGCGAGTAATAGTCGCGCTGAGAAATCGGATCGAACTTGTGGTCGTGGCACTGCGAGCAGTTGGTCGTCAGACCAAAGTACACCCAGCCCAGCGTCTGCACGCGGTCGGCGGCGTAGTTGGCGAGGTTTTCCTCGTCGATCGTGCCGCCCTCATTCGTGGTGATGTTGCAGCGCTGGAAGCCGGTGGCGATCAGCTGGCTTTCACTCGGCTTGGGCAGCAGGTCGCCGGCAATCTGCTCGATCGTGAACTGATCAAACGGCTGGTTGCGGTTGAAGGCGCCGATCACCCAGTCGCGGTAGGGCCAGATCTCGCGGTACTTGTCGAAATGCAGACCGTGGGTGTCGGCATAACGCGCGGCATCGAGCCAGTAACGCGCCCGATGCTCGCCGTAGGCCGGACTCTTCAGCAGTTCATCGACCAGGGCATTGTACTGGGCATCGCTGAGCTGCTTCTGCCCGGGCTGGATGTGGCGACGGATCAGTTCCGAACTCGGCGGCAGGCCGGTGAGATCGAGCGACAGACGCCGCACCAGGGTGTGGGCATCCGCCTCGGGCGCCGGCTCCAGACCGACCTCCTGCAAGCGGGCCAGGACGAAGGCGTCGATTGGATTGCGGACTGCAGATTGCGGATTGCGGGGGGAAGAGGGCGGCTTGGCGGCGGTGTTCTTCGAAGTCGCCAAGGCCGGCACCGCGGGCTGCTGCGGGGGGATGAGCGACCAGTGGGCCTGCCAGGGGGCGCCTTCCTCGATCCAGGTGCGGATCTGGGCGATCTGTTCCGGCTTGAGCTCCTTGTGCGACTCCGGCGGCGGCATGAGGTCGTCCTCATCCTTCGTGATGAGACGCTGGTACAGCGGACTGTCCTCCGGCTTGCCCTTGATCACCGTCGGCGACTCCCCTTCCTTGGCCGTGAAAAAGCCCGCCTCGGTGTCGAGTCGCAGCCCGGCCTTGCGCGTGCCCGGATCGGGGCCGTGGCAGTGGAAGCAGGCGTCGGCAAGGATCGGCCGGATGTCGCGGTTGAATTCCGCCTTGCCGACCGCGCCAAACAGGCTTGGAACGACGCTCAGCAGGCCGAGTGGGAGGAGTACTTTCATAGAGATGCGTGCGACAAAAATACGTTTTCCAACGTGCACGCTTGCACTCGCGCAGAATAATCCATCGCCGTGGCGGTTCGCCCCCTTGCAGGAGCGCTGGCCAAAACGCAGGCAGGGAGCACGGAGCGCAGGGCGCCAAGTCTTGGGCTTGACCGCATGCTCTTGGCTCCATGCTCTGAGCTTTTTCCAGCCCACAGCGGCATCAACGCTTCACCATCACCCGACCCTCGGCGTAGTGCAGCAGGCGGTTGACCAAACCCCGCCGGGTCTGCCGGTGCAGGGCCACCCGGATCGGGCCGATCTCCAGGCTGTGCTCGGCGAGCTTGCTGAACAGGCTCACCCAGGCCAGACGCAGCCAGGAGCCGCCGGCTTCCTCACCCTCGCGACAGCGCACGTATTCGATCGACAGCAATTCGCCGGGATGTTCCGACGCCTCGGCCTCCTGCTTCTGGCGCAGGAACTCGGCGAACTGGCGCGAGTAAAACAAGCCGCTGGGATGACGGAACAGCTCCATGTAACGCTCGCCACGTTAGGCGCGGCGAGCGACATGCAAGCGAAAACGCCGTCACTTCTGGCCGTAATAGGCGCCCGGCCCGTGCTTGCGCAGGTGGTGCTTGTCGAGCAGGTGCTGGGGCATCGGGCCCAGCCCCGGACTCAGGGCGAGGGTGGACAGCGCCATCTGCGCGCACATTTCCAGCGCAATGCTGTTGGCCAGGGAATCCGCCGCGTTTTTGCCGAAGGTGAAGGGCGCGTGATGCAGCTGCAGCACGGCCGGCATGGCGAGCGGATCGAGCGACAGCTCGCGCAGGCGTTCGACGATGGCGACACCGGTGAAGTGTTCGTAGTCCTGCGTCACCTCCTCCGGGGTCAGGGCGCGCACCACCGGCACGGTGCCATAAAAGTGGTCGGCATGGGTCGTGCCCAAGCAGGGCAGCTCGCGCCCGGCCTGGGCGAAGGCGGTGGCAGAAGGGCTGTGAGTGTGGGTGATGCCGCCGATGCGCTCAAACTCACGGTACAAATGCAGGTGGGTGCGGGTGTCCGAGGACGGCCGCAGGCTGCCCTCCACCACCCGGCCTTCGAGGTCGAGCACCACCATGGCCTCGGGGGTCAGGTCCTCGTAATCGACACCGCTCGGTTTGATGACCCACAGGCCCGAGGCGCGGTCGATGCCGCTGACATTGCCCCAAGTCAGGCGCACGAGACCGCTGCCCGGCAGGGCGCGGTTGGCAGCACAAACCTCCGCTTTCAGGGATTCAAGCATGCCCCTCTATGCCTCGCCCGCCCCGCGCCGGCAACGGGGAAATGCTCACCGATCTCGGACTAACCGAGAATGGCGCGCGGCACCCGGCCATGGACATCGGTCAGCCGGTAGTCGCGCCCGGCATAACGATAGGTCAGCCGCTCGTGATCCATGCCGAGCAGGTGCAGCATCGTCGCATGGATGTCGTGGATGTGCATGCGGTCGACGGCGGCCTTGAAGCCGAAGTCATCACTCTCGCCATAGGCCGTGCCGCCACGCACACCGCCGCCGGCGAAGAACATGCAGAAGCCATGCGGGTTGTGATCGCGGCCGTTGCCGTTTTCGCTGACCGGGGTGCGACCGAACTCGCCGCCCCAGACAATCAGCGTGTCGTCGAGCAGACCGCGCTGCTTGAGATCACCGATCAGCGCGGCGATGGGCCGGTCGATATCGGCCGCCAGCCGGCGCGTTTGCTCATCGTGCTTCGAATGCGTGTCCCAGGGCTGGCCGTTGCCATAATAGACCTGGACGAAGCGCACGCCGCGCTCGACCAAACGACGCGCCATCAGGCAGCCGTTGGAAAAGTGGCTCTTGCCGTACATCTCGCGCACCCGCTCCGGCTCAAGCCCCACATCGAAGGCATCGGTGGCGGCCGTCTGCATGCGGTAGGCGGTCTCCATCGCCTGGATGCGACCGTTCAGCGCGGTGTCGGCCCCGCCGCGGGCGGCGAGGTGGGCCTCGTTCAGCTCCTGGATGAGGTCGAGCTGGCGGCGCTGCCGAGCCGCCGGCGTGCGTGCGTTGTGCAGCCAGGGGATCATCTGGCGCGGATCGAGGTTTGAGTGATTGATGTACACGCCCTGGTGCTCGGCGGGCAGGAAGGCGCTGGTCCAAAGGATGGAAAACCGCACCGGCCGGCCCGGGCAGAGCACGACGTAGGACGGCAGGTTGGCATTCTCATTGCCCAGGCCGTAGCTGAGCCAGGAACCCATGCTCGGCACGCGCTCGGTCATCGTGCCATTGTTCATCAGCAGCAGCGCCGGCCCGTGGTTCGGGTTGTCGGTATGGCAGGAGCGCAGCACGCACAGCTCATCGGCATGACGCGACAGGTGCGGCAGCAGCTCGCTGATCGGCAAACCGCTGCGTCCCGCCGGCTTGTAGGCATAGGGCGAGGCCAGCAGGCCGCCGGTCGGCCGTTCGGTGCGCAGGTCGGCACCCTCGGGTCGCTGACCCGCATACTTCGTCAAGGCCGGCTTGGGATCAAAGAAATCGGGGCCGAAGGGGCCGCCATTCATGAACAGGTGGATGACCCGCTTCGCCCGCGGCACAAAGTGCGTGGCCGGCTCGCCCATGGCCGCCGCCAGACCGAGGCCGCCAAAGCCGCCCCCAAGGCGCAGGAGGGCTTCACGACGGTTGATCAGGGGGAAATCGGGCGGCACGCGGCATTCCTACGGTCGCCGGCACGGCGAACTTGCGCGGGCGCTCCCGGTCATCCGCCGGTCAAGCCTGGACATGGATTGGCCTTTGCTGTGGCGCGTGCGACGGCTAAAACTGCGCGCCGACCATGACCGACACCCGCTCCACCCTCTCCCGCACCGCCTGGACGGCCGTGCTCCTGCTGCTGCCGGTGGCCCTGCTCAACTACCTCGACCGGCAGATGCTGGCCGCCATGAAGTTCTCGGTCATGCAGGACATCCCGAGCATTGGCAGCGAGGCCAACTGGGGATTCCTGCCGGCGGTGTTCAAGTGGGTCTATGCCTTCCTCAGCCCGGTCGGCGGCTACCTGGCCGATCGCCTCAGCAAGAAACACGTCATCGTCGTCAGCCTCTTTGTCTGGTCGGCCGTCACCTGGACCACCGGCCACTGCACCACCTTTGACCAACTGCTCGTCACCCGCGCGCTCATGGGCATCAGCGAGGCCTGCTACATCCCGGCGGCGCTGGCGCTCATCGCCGATTTCCATGTCGGCCCCACCCGCTCGCGCGCGGTCGGCCTGCACCAGATGGCCATCTACCTCGGCGTCATGCTCGGTGGCTTCAGCGGTCATGTCGCCGATGATCCGAACCTCGGCTGGCGCTGGGCCTTCGATGTCTGCGGCCTTCTGGGTGTGCTCTATGCCGTGCCGCTGTTCTTCTTCCTGCAAAACGCCCCGCGCCGCGCGCAAGCCTCGCTCTCCCCCGCCCTCACGGCCGGTGGCGCCCTGCGCGAACTGCTCGGCAACCGCTACTTCCTCTTCCTCGTCATCTGCTTCACCCTGCCCGCCATCCCGGCCTGGGTGGTGAAGGACTGGATGCCGGCCATCCTCAAGGAAAAGTTCGACATCGGTCAGGGCCTTGCCGGGGTCTCCGCCACCCTGTACATCAACATTGCCTCGCTCTGCGCCGCCGTCTTCGGCGGCTGGCTGGCCGACAAATGGATGGGCCACACCGCCCGCGGCCGCATCTTCGTCAGCGCCATCGGCCTGACCCTGCTCATCCCCGCCCTGTTCGGCGTCGGCAATGCCGGCTCACTGGTCATGGCCGTCAGCTTCCTCGCCCTGTTCGGCGTCGGCTGGGGTTTCTTCGACTGCAACAACATGCCCATCCTCTGCCAGATCGCCCGGCCCGAACTGCGCGCCACCGGTTACGGCCTGATGAACCTGGTCAGCATCAGCTGCGGCGGCTTTGCCGACTGGGGCTTCGGCATCCTGCGCGACAAGGGCGTGCCGCTCAATGTCACCTTCGGCGTCTTCGGCGCCGCCGCCGCCGTGGCCGTCGTGCTCATGCTGTTGATCCGCCCGCGCCGCTTCGACGACGAAACGACCGCCCGAGTCGGGAATTGACTTGCCGGCATCCCGGCGAACTGTCGCGCATGGGACTTTTTGATTCACTCGCCAAACAGGCGCTCGGCAGTGCGCTGGGCAACCCCGCCGAAATGCTCGCCGGCCTGCTCCAGGAAGCCGGCGGCCTGCAGGGCCTGCAGCAGCGCTTCCAGGAAGCCGGCTACGGCGAACTCTTCGCCTCCTGGGTCAGCGTCGACGGCAACAACGGCGTGCAGCCCGGGCAACTCCAGCAGGCGCTCGGCGAGGAAGCCTTGCGCCAGCTCGCCGGCCGACTCGGTTTCCAGCCGCAGATGCTGCTGCCCCTGCTCTCGCAGTTTCTGCCGCAGGTGATCGACAAACTCACCCCCAACGGCGTCATCGACGCCGAGCACCCCGGCCCCACCCAGATCCAGGAAGCCCTCAACGCCGCCATGCAGGGCGCCATCGGGGCCTTCTTCAAGCGCTCGTGAGGCCCGGACGGCTGCCAGGCGGACTTGTCGGACGAGTCTGACAGAGGTCAGAACACCTTGTTACTGGAACTGCACCGGCGTGCTCACCATGGCGCCGCGGTCATCGGTCAGACTCACCATCCAGGTGTTCGCACCGGCCGGCGGCGCCGGGGCGCTCACGATGCCCTCCCCGACCTCCGCCTCAATGCTGTGCCAGACGCGCTTGGAGCGCAGGCCGCCATCGGTGGTGTAATGCAGCTGCGCCTTCTTCACCGGCCGGGCCTCGCCGCCGCGGCACTTGGAATCGATGAACAGCCCGATCTCCTGCGGCGCCCACCCGGCCGGATGGCTGTGGCGCATGTTGACCTCGATGCGCATTTGTTTCTCGCTCTTCACGACATCAAAACTCTTCTGGTAGCTGTCGAGCACGTAGTGGATGTCATTGGTGCCATTGACAAAGAAGATCGGCACTCGGCAGCGCGGCAGCAGACTGCCGGGATCGTACTCGCGCACCCAGTCGGCGGCGCGCTCACCCAGCTTGTCGATGCTCGGTTTCTGTACCGACTCGCCCTCATGCAGGAACCCGCAACCATACACCGGCACCGCCGCCTTGAAACGGTCGTCGAGCGAAGCCACCAGGCAGGTGGTGTACCCGCCCCAACTGATACCGGTCACCGCCGTGCGTTCGGCATCGACCTCCGGGAAAGAGCGCAGCAGGGAGTGAGCGCGGATGACGCTGGCCGCGGCATGGAAGGGCCAGTCGTCGAGGTGACTGCCGCCGATGCTGTCGAACTTCTCCGGGTGGCCATGGTTGGGCCCGCCGTTCTCCAGTCGGGTGCGCTGCTTGGCATCACTCTGATGCCCCTTCGGCGCGCCGGTCTTCGGGTCATAGGTGGGATCCGGCGGGCGATGCCCGCTCAGGTCCATGGCAATGGCCGCATAACCACGCTTGGCCCACAGCCAGGCCCAGTCGGCAAAGGCCGTGCCGCCGCCGCCATGAATGAGCACCACCCCGGGAAACTTGGCACCCGGCGCGGCCTCGCCGAGCGTGGCGGGCGAGGCGTAAAAGGCGAAGACCTCGGTCGATTTGCCTTGAAAGGTTTCACCGCGATAGAGCAACGCCTGCACCGGCTGATCGCGCTGAATCCAGCGCATCCCCGGCACCTGCCTGAGGGCGTCGAGGTTCCAGGGACCGACCGTTTCCGCGAGGGCTGGCAGGGCGAAAGTCAAAAGCAGGCAGGGTAGCAGTTTCATGACGTGAGATCAGGGCTTGGAGGCGGCAGGCAGGGCGTCATTCTTACCCGGCGTCCACCAGGCGTCGAGACTTTCCCGCAGCCGACTCAGGGTCCCGGCCAGGGCGGGCTCATCGACGAGGTTGCGCGTCTCGTCGGGGTCAGCCACCACATCAAACAGCGCCGGCTCGCGCAGGTAATCGTTCCAGGGCCGCGCTTGGCCATGCAAATGCGGCACGATGAGCTTGTGCCGCCCCAGCCGCACCCAGCGATAGGCGATGTCGCGCGCCGGCTCGCCGAGCACGCTGGCATCGCCCGGATAGATCTCGCCAAACACCGGTCGCTCGACCAGGGCCGACTCGCCCTTGGCAGCACCGAACAGGCTGCGCCCCGGCAACTCCGGCAACGGCGCGCCCACCGCCTCCAGCACGGTCGGCAGCAGATCGACACTGCTGACCGGAGCCTCATGCGTGGCCGGTGTGATGACACCGTCCCAGCGCAGCAGGATCGGCGTGCGCAGGCCATCCTCGAAGGGCGAGTACTTGCTGCGCTTGTTGAGCCTGAACTCGCCCGGATGCTGCTTGTCGGGCACGGTGTCCGGCGTCCAACCGTTGTCACTGACAAAGACAAACAGCGTGTGGGCCGTCAGCCCGCGCTGTTCATAAAGCGACATCAACTCGCCGACGGTCGCATCAAACTGGCTGATCGACGCCAGGTAAGGGATGCGATGCGCCGGCAGGCCGCGACCTTCATGCAGTTCGAAGAACTTCCGCGGCGCATCGTGCGGCTGATGCGGCAGGTAGGGCGCATACCAGACAAAGGTTGGAGATCCCGCCGCATGGCGATCGAGGAAGTCGGCGATCGGCTGCATCGTCTCGCGACCGATCTTCAGGCCGTGATCGCCGTTGCCGTGGGCCGCCAATTCGCCGCTGGCGAGCACACGGTTGCCGCCGTAGTCCTGGCCGGGTGCCGGTTCAAACACCGTCATGCCCTCGGTGAAACCGGCATTGACGAAATGCCCCTCCCAGAACTTGCCGGTCTGCAGCGAGCGATAGCCATGCTCACCGAGCAGGCGCGGCAGGCTCGGCTGCCGGCGGATCTGCGCAAAGGCCGGTGAGCGCGCCTGCTCATACTCGGCCCGCGTGCGCATCTTGTTGAAGGCACTGTTGCCGGGCGGCGGATGATTGTAATGCAGGCCGCTCTGGTGCGGATAGCGACCCGTCAGCAGGGTGGCCAGCGACGGACTGCACAGGCTGGTCGGCACATAGCCTTGGGTGAAGCGTGCCGAGCGCGCGGCGAGTCGATCCAAATGCGGCGTCAGCGCCTCCTGGCTGCCCATGAACCCGAAATCGCGCCAAGCCTGGTCATCGGCGATGACATAGACCACATGCGGCGGCGACGCGGTCGCCAGGGCCACGGTGGCGAGCAGGCAGGAGAGGAGCAGATGTTTCACGGAAGCCAGACAACGGCGGCACGGCGCGGGTGTTGCAGACCTCAGGCCAGCAGCCCGTTGAGGATGCGTCCATGCACATCCGTCAGACGGAAGTCACGACCCTGGAACTTGAAGGTCAGCTTCTCGTGATCCAGCCCGAGCAGGTGCAGGATCGTCGCATGCAGGTCATGGACATGGGCGCGGTCCTCGACGGCGTCAAAACCCAACTCATCGGTCTGACCATAGACCTGTCCGGCCTTGATGCCGCCGCCGGCGAACCACATGGTGAAGGCATCGATGTGGTGGTTGCGACCCGTGAACTCGCGCACCTCGCCCATCGGCGTGCGCCCAAACTCACCGCCCCAGATGACCAGGGTCTCGTCGAGCAGGCCACGCGCCTTGAGATCGCGGATCAGCGCCGCCGAGGCCTGATCGATGTCGCGACACTTGTCGGGCAAATGCGTCTCCAGCGTCTCGGTCGGTCCGCCATGGTGATCCCAGTTGGTGTCGTAGAGCTGGACAAAACGCACGCCGCGCTCAACCAGCCGCCGCGCCAGCAGGCAGTTGCGCGCGTAGCTGGATTCATTGGCGTCCTTGATGCCGTAGAGATCGAGGGTCGCCTGCGACTCCCCTGAAATGTCAATCAAATCCGGCGCGCTGGTCTGCATGCGATACGCCATCTCATAGGCATTCAACCGCGTCTGGATCTCGTCGTCACCGGTCGCCACCAGCCGCTTCAGGTTGAGGTCGCGCACCGCATCGATCACCCGTCGCTGGCTGCGCGCATCGACACTGGCCGGCGTGCTCAGGTTGAGGATCGGTTCGCCCTGGCTGCGCAACGGCACGCCCTGGTAGGTGGTCGGCAGGAAACCGCTGCCCCAGTTCACCGCCCCACCGCGCGGCCCGCGCGGACCACTCTGCAGGACCACAAAACCCGGCAGGTCCGAGGACTCGCTGCCAATGCCATAAGTCACCCAGGAACCCATCGACGGCCGGCCGAACTGGCCGCTGCCGGTGTTCATGAACAGCTTGGCCGGCGCATGGTTGAAAAGCTCCGTCTTGCAGGTCTTGACGAGGCTGATGTCATCGACAATGCCCGCCGTGTACGGCAGCAGATCGCTCACCCAGGCACCGCTCTCGCCATGCTGACGGAACGTGCGTCGCGAGGCCAGCAGGTTCACCTTGTGGCTGCTGTCCATGAAGGCAAAGCGCTTGCCCTCAATGTAGCTCGGCGGGATCGGCTGACCATTCAACTGCTGCAGCCGCGGCTTGTGGTCAAACATCTCCAACTGCGAGGGCCCGCCGGCCATGAACAGGAAGATGACATTCTTCGCCCGCGGCGCATGCACACCGCCGCGCGTCACGCCCGGCCCGGGCGCGGCCGACGCCTGCAGGCGCTGGTCGGCCATCAGCGAGGCCAGGGCCAGCGACCCGACACCGAGTCCACACTGGCTGAACAAGTGCCGGCGTGTCGTCTGCTGCAGGGTCTGGGATCCGGGGGGCATGGGCGAAACAACAACGCCGTCGCCACCCGGCTTTTATCCCCGACTGCGTCACGTCTTGACGACCGCCCCGGCGACGGCTGAAATGCCGCCATGCCCCGCCTGATCCTGTCCGCCCTGCTCCTGCTCGCCGGTTCCACCCTCGCCCAGGACCGACCGCCCAACGTCGTGCTGGTGCTCGTCGACGACCTCGGCTGGACCGATCTCGCCTGCCAGGGCAGCAAGTTTTACGAAACACCCCACCTCGACCAGCTCGCCCGCGATGGCATGCGCTTCACCGACGCCTACGCCGCCTGCACCGTCTGCTCACCCACCCGTGCGGCGGTCCTCACCGGCAAGTCCCCCGCCCGCCTGCATCTGACCGACTGGATCGCCGGTCATGCCCGGCTGCACGCCCGACTGATGATCCCCGACTGGACGAAGTCGCTGCCGCAGGAGGAAACCACCCTTGCCGAGCACCTCAAGGGCGCCGGTTACGCCACCGCCAGCATCGGCAAATGGCACCTCGGTCCCGACGGCCCCGAGGCCCACGGCTTCGATCGCAACCTCGGCGGCTACGAGGCCGGCTCACCACCCAGCTACTTCTCCCCCTACAAGATCCCCACCCTCAAGGACGGCACCGAGGGCGAGTTCCTCACCGACCGCCTCACCGAAGAAGCCGTCGGCTTCATCCGCGAATCCAAAGACAAACCCTTCTTCGTCTACCTGCCCCACTACGCCGTCCACACCCCCATCCAAGCCAAGGCCGACGTCATCGCCAAGTACCGAGCCAAGGGCCCCGCCGGCAACCATCACGACCCCGTCTATGCCGCGCTCGTGGAAAGCGTCGACGACAGCGTCGGCCGCCTGCGCGCCGTGCTCAAGGAACTCGGCCTCGCCGACAATACCCTCTTCATCTTCACCAGCGACAACGGCGGCCTCAGCCAGCTCGTCGGTCCCCAGGGCTGGCGACGCGGCCCCACCGACAACAGCCCCCTGCGCCAGGGCAAGGGCAGCGCCTATGAAGGCGGCGTGCGCGTGCCTCTGCTCGTCGCCTGGCCCGACGTCATCGAGCCCGGCAGCACCTGCGACACCCCCGTCATCAGTTACGACCTCGCCCCCACCGTGCTCGCCGCCACCGGCGTCAACCCCGGCGCCGAGACCGTCTTCGACGGCGAATCCCTGCTGCCCCTGCTCACCCAAAAGGACAGCCTGCCGCGCGACACCCTCTACTGGCATTACCCCCACTACCACCCCGGCGGCGCCACCCCCTACAGCGCCCTGCGCTCGGGCGACTGGAAACTGCTGCTTTTTCATGAGGACGACCGCCTCGAACTCTACAACCTCCGCCGCGACCCCGGTGAAGCCATGAACCTCGCCGAAGCTGAAGCCGACATCGCCCTCGAACTGCGCGAGCAGTTGCAAACCTGGCTCACCCAGGTCAACGCCCAACTGCCCGAACCCAACCCCGACCACGATCCCGAACGCGTCTGGGAATCGCCGAAGCCCCATCGCAAAAAGGGCTAAGGGGCTAAGTACTCCCGGGCTTCAGCCCGCCTTTTGACCCGAGCGCGAGCCTGGCACAGCCTGCTCGCCCAGGGTCAATGCCGTCAATCCCGGCGACTCCGTCCCCTTTGGCCGGAGCGCGAAGCCAGCCTGCCACAGCCTCCGAGCCAAGCCCTCTCCGCCAGCCCCTCAGGATCAGCGTCCCATCAGTGGTTCACGCACCGGCACAGCGGCGCTCTACCGGTCCAGGATCGGGCGACCTCCCCTGCAGCATCTACGCTCATCGACGGAATCGGCGGATCACCATCCGATGGCGGGCGGGCAACCAAGCCTGGCGATCCGTTGCGGTGGACTTTGAGACGACAACAAGCGTCTTCCGTCGTCCAACTGAGCCCGGATCAGGCCTTGGTGATGAAGGCAGCCAGCCTGGCTCGAATCGCTGTCGCCTGCTCGTGATCCGGGTGGCTGTTCAAGAATGCTCTGACGCGCTCGATCTGTCGAGGATGGAAAATGCCAGCTTCAACCAGATCCAGTCTAGCCAAGGTTATTTCGACCTCATCCATTACGGACCGTGACTCGGCAACACTCAACTCGTCGTAACGCGCCTTCAACTGGTCGAGCGTCCGACTGCGCTTCCGACATGGAACACAACGAATGCAATCGGCATCCACTGGAAACTGCAGTTCCTCATACCAGTATCGCTGCTCCAGAGCGTAGAAGATGAAAAGCTGGCCGCAGTCACGGCACTTCCTCTCGATGTCGTAGTAGTGGGTGCTCGCGATGCTCGAGCCGACCTGACGCGCAGGGTCAGCCACAATCGCCGTGCCAGGAATGAGGCATCCGATGTGCGCCGGGTCGATCCCGTAGAATGATTTTTGCCGAGTCCACGACTCAAGCTCTTGAGGAGTCCAGCAGCGGATGTAGGCACCGTCTTTCCATTTCTCGACGTTTAGACCCGTCATGCGCGGCTGACTGCCGTATCGAGGATGCGGCACATAGTACGTGCGGCGTTTCGGAATGAGGCTCGGTTTCATGACCTCACGACTCTGTCATTCAGCCACCCGGCGTCCGAAGCGTTCCCCCCCCACAGGTAGGGGACACACCAAGCCGCCCGGTCGAGCCGACTTCATCGCTGAAAACTTGCATGACCAGAGGCTCTTCGACACGGACTGACCCGTCAAGAAAAAGAGCTCTCCGAGGCTCGGGAACCGTTCAATGCACACCAAGGCGCCCTACCGATCCCCTGCGTGCCATTCGTGGTTCCACATTCCACGGGGACAGCGGGGTCACTGCCCCCGCCTACAGCAGAAGCCACGGCGCCGGCGCAGCGACGCCCTACCCGTACCACCTCCGTGCTCTCCGTGTCCTTCGTGCGAGACCCGCAAGAGGATCTCAGATCTCAGATGAAGT
>CAZSBO010000001.1:60691-87682 GCA_964605265.1 uncultured Prosthecobacter sp. | reverse complement strand
GCGAAGGTGATGCCGTAGATGCCGTAGGGTTTGCCGGTCGCCTCGCGCCAGCGCAGGACATCGTTCTGCGCCACCAGCGACGGACCCGAGCCGTGCAGCAGGAAGTCGCACTCGGTGAAGGCCGTCTCGATCTCGGCCTTCGACTTCAGCAGACGCACCTTCGGAAACCGCGCCTGCAGCAGCGCATCGACGCCGTTGTCGATCTTGCTCGGCCACAACCAGACCTCGACCTCGGGCAGGTGCTTTTCCAGCAGGGCGAGCACGCCCGGCGTGTGGGCGATGTCGCCGATGTTGACGGTCTGCCAGGACGAACGCAGCACCAGGCGCGGCGCGCGGCCCTCGCGGGCGGCGACGGACGACAGGCTGGCGGCGAGGGCGGAGGCGAGAAAGTGGCGACGGTTCATGGCGCCCCTGACATCCCACAAGCCCGCGTCCGATGCAACCCAAGCGTCACTTCACCGGTGCCGCCTTTTTCTTTTGATCGGCAAGCTGCTTCTCCAGCGTCTCGGCCTTCTTCTGCAACTGCTGCACCTCCTGCCAGAGCTTCTTCAACTCGGCCGGCGCCGGTTCCTCGCTCTGCAGGGCGCGCACCGAGGCGGAGGCCATCTCACGCACGGGATCGGCATAGGGACCGCCCCCGGCAAGCATGGGTTCCAGCACGGCCAGCGCACGCGGGTCGCGCAGGGTGCCGAGCGACTTCGCCGCCGCCACCCGCAGTTCCTGCTTGGGATGGGTCAGGTGCTCGACCAGGAAGGCGCGCACCTCGCTGCGATCGGTCGCCTTGCGCGACAGAAAGGCGAGCGTGTCCAGCGCGGCGGCCTGATCGCGCGTGCGCCAGGCCAGCGGCTGCGCGCGCAGATCGGCGAGCAACAGCGGCACGGCACTCGCCTCGTCCTGGGCGCGCCAGGCAGCGGCCACCGCCGCCGCGAGCTGATGACCGAAGCTCGGTCGACGGAACACTTCCTGAAGAGCCTTCGCCACGTCAGCGTCGCCGGGTCGGGCGCCCCAACTGCGAACGATGCTGGCGAGGATCTCCGGATTCTTTTCCACCTTTGCCTGCTGCCACAAGGCCGCCTGCGCTTCCGGATGCGGCACCGCCGCCAGGGCCTCGACCACCGCCTTGCGCGCCCGCGCATCGTCCTGGCCCTGCAGCCCCGCGATCAGGGCGGCGCGCGCCTCAGGCGTCGCCACCTTGGCCAGCACGGCGGCCGCCTCGGCGCGCACGCCATGAAAGCCGTCCTCGCGCAGGCGCTTCGCCAGTTTGGCGACACTGCCCGAATCCTTCCTGTCGCCCAAGGCGCGCACGGCGAGCAGGCGGCCGATGACATCGCCCTGCAGCTGTCGGTCAAGCTGGTCGCCCGGCGGCGTGAAGCGGATCGGCGCCAGCAGGCTGTAGTCGGGATCGACACGGACGAACTCCGGAGCCGACGGCAGGCTGACATAAAACGTTTCCTCGGCCTTGCCAACCTCCAGTGTCACCCGCCGCGGCGCGGCCTCGCCCTTGACCGTGAAGGCCACCGGCAGCGGCACCTGAAACAGCCGCACCTGCTCGCTCACCTTCTGGGTCTGTTTCACCGTCAGCTTGGCCAGCTTGGCGCCGCCATCCCAGGCATAGCTCACGTCGAGCTCGGGCCAGCCGCCGTGGTACAACCACTGATCGAAAAAGGCGTCGAGCGACAGCCCGCTGACCTCGGCCAGAGCGTCATGGAGGTCGTCGGTGCCGACGATGCCGTTTTGATGACGCTCGAGGTACAGCCGAATGCCCTTGCGAAACAGTTCTGGCCCGAGCTGGCTGCGCAGCATGTGCAGGATCCAGGCGCCCTTGGGATAGACCCGGGTGTCGAACTGCTGCATCGGGTCGCCATAATCGCGCCAAACGGTCGGCCGGCTATCCTTGGCGCGAAACACCTCCTCGGCCTCGCGCCAGAGGGCGAACTTCATCGCTTCCTCACCGCTCTTTTCGCCCTCGTAAAGCACGGTGTAGTAGCTGGCAAACCCCTCGTTCAGCCACAGGTGCGACCAGTCGCGGCAGGTCACCAGGTCGCCGAACCACTGGTGGGCGGTCTCATGGGCGTCGAGCCGGTGCAGGGTGCGCAGGGTCTCCGACGAGCGATCGAACAGCAGGCCGGCGGCGTTGAAGGTGCAGCTCGTGTTTTCCATGCCGCCGGCAAGGAAGTCGAGGCAGAACACCTGGTGGTACTTGTCCCAAGGAAAGGCCAGGCCGATCTCGCGCTCGTAAAAGCCAAGGATGGCACGCGTGTCGGCAAAGGCCGCCTCAGCCGTGTCCTTGAGTGAGGGCGGCACCAGCAGGGCCAGCGGCAGATCGCCGGCCCGGTCCTCGAGCTTGTGGAAATAGCCCGCCGCCAGGGCGACCAGATAATTCACGTGCGGCTTGTCCTGGCGCCAGTGCCAGCGCACCCGCCCACCGACGGGTTCCTTGCCCAGCAACACGCCGTTGGAAACCACCTCCATGCCTTCCGGCACCTCGCAGAGCACCTCGCTGCTGAAACGCTCGTTCGGATAGTCGTAACAGGGAAACCAGAAGCGGTGCAGATCGGCCTCGCCCTGAGTCCACAATTGCGTGTCGCCCGGCGCATAGCCCATCTCGGGCGTGCGAAAGTACAGCCCGCGCTCCGGTGCCACGGTCCAGGTCACGCGCACCTTCAACGCCACCCCCGGAGCAACCGGTTCGGCCAACTGCAGCACCAGCTTGTCGGCACCGGCCTGCCAGTCGGCCAGGGCTGCGCCCTCCAGCACGACCTCGCTGATGCGCAGATCGACCGCATCCAGCTCGAACTTCGTCAACGGCAGACCGACCGGGGTGAAATCCATCGCCATGCGACCCGCCACCGTGCGCGCAGCGAAATCGGGGGCCACCTCCAAACGCAGGTGCTGGATGTCGACCCGGCGATCGCGGGCATACTTGCGACCCGGCAGCAACTGGGTCACCGGCGGCAGCAGGTGCTTGGCGCAGTGCTCGCAGTGGTACAGGCCCTCCGCGGCAGCGACCGAGGCCAGGGCGATAAACAACAGGGATCGACGCAACATGGCCGCAGCATGCGCGGCCCGCCGGCCGACTGGCAAGCGCGAACTGCGGTCGCCCGCCGATTCCGGAGAAACGGCGGGCGCAGCCGCTCAGACCACGACGTTGACCAGCTTGCCGGGCACGACGATGACCTTTTTCACCGGCTTGCCTTCCATGAACTCCTGGACGCGGGCGCTGGCGAGGGCGATCGCCTCGATCTCCTCCTTGCTCGCCGCAACCGGCACGCGCGCCTTGTCGCGCAGCTTGCCGTTGACCTGGAAAACGATCTCCACCTCGTCCTCAATGAGGGCGGCGGGATCGAAGGCCGGCCAGGCGGCGTCGCTGAGGAAACCCGGGGTCGCCAGATGCGGGAAACGGGCGCGGATCTGCGCGTTCAGCTCCTCGGCCAGGTGCGGTGCAAACGGACTGAGCACGCGCAGGAAGGTGGTCACGGCACCGGCCGGCTTCACCTCGGCCCCGGTGAAGGCGTTGGTGCAGACCATCATCTGGCTGATCCCGGTGTTGAAGCTGAGCTTCTCGATGTCCTCGCCGCACTTCTTGATCGTCTCATGCAGCACCTTGGTCAGGGCCTTGTCGGCCGGCACGTCCTGCAGGGCCTTCGACGGACTCCAGACGCCCTCGTCATCGACCTCCATGACCAGTCGCCAGACGCGGGCGAGGAAGCGATACACGCCCTCGACGCCCTTCATGCTCCAGGGTTTCACCTGTTCGAGCGGCCCCATGAACATCTCATAGAGGCGCAGGGCATCGGCGCCATACTCGCGCACGACGTCGTCGGGATTGACGACGTTGCCGCGCGACTTCGACATCTTCTGACCGTCCTCGCCGAGGATCAGGCCCTGGTTGACGAGGCGCTGGAAGGGTTCGGGCGTGCTCACCTGACCGAGGTCATACAGCACCTTGTGCCAGAAGCGCGCGTACAGCAGGTGCAGCACGGCGTGCTCGGTGCCGCCGACATACAAATCGACACCGCCCGGCTTGCCACCGCCCATCCAGTAGTTCTCCGCGGCTTCGCCGACAAAACGTTCGCTGTTCTGCGCATCGCAGTAGCGCAGGTAGTACCAGCAGGAGCCGGCCCACTGCGGCATGGTGTTCAACTCGCGCGTCGCCGTGGCAGAATAGCGCACCCAATCGGTCGCCTTCGACAGCGGCGGCTCGGGCGTGCCGGTCGGCCGGAAATCCTCGAGGTCCGGCGGCATCAACGGCAGCTCACCTTCCGACAGGCCGCGGTGATGGCCGTCCTCCCAGACAATCGGGAAGGGTTCACCCCAGTAGCGCTGGCGACTGAACAGCCAGTCGCGCAGCTTGAAATTCACGGTGCCCTTGCCGAGGCCTTTTTCCTCCAGCCAGGCGGTGATACGGTGCTTCGCGTCAGGAGTGGTCAAGCCGTCAAGGAAGCCGCTATGGATCGCAACACCGTCGTCCGTGTACCCCTGCCAGTCCTTGCCCTCCGGAGGCTGCACCACCTGCTTCACCGGCAGGCCAAACTTCTGGGCAAACTCAAAGTCGCGCTCGTCATGGGCCGGCACGGCCATGATGGCGCCGGTGCCGTAGCCCATGAGTACGTAGTCGGCGATCCAAATCGGGATGCGCTCCTGGTTGACCGGATTGATGGCGTAGGAACCGGTGAACACCCCGGACTTGTCCTTGGCCAGCTCCGTGCGCTCGAGATCGCTCTTGCGCGAGGTCTTCTCGCGGTAGGCCTCGATTTCGGCCGCCTGTTCCTCGGTGGCCAGCACGTCGACCAGCGGATGCTCCGGCGCCAGCACCATGTAGGTCGCGCCAAACAGGGTGTCCGGGCGGGTCGTGAAGACGGTGATCTCAGAATTTGAAAGGGGGGATTGGAGATCGGCAATCGCAAAGCGCACCTCCGCCCCCTCGCTGCGGCCGATCCAGTTGCGCTGCAGCAGCTTGATGCTCTCCGGCCAGTCGAGGCCGTCCAGTTCATCGATGAGGCGTTGGGCGTAGGCGGTGATGCGCAGCATCCACTGGCGCATGGGGCGTCGCTCGACCGGGTGGCCGCCGACCTCGCTCTTGCCGTCGATGACCTCCTCGTTCGCCAGCACGGTGCCGAGCGCCGGGCACCAGTTCACCGGCGCCTCGCTGACGTAGGCCAGGCGACGCGCGTCGATCTCGGCGCGGCTGAGCCCCCGGGCCTCCAGCTCGCTGACCGGGTGCGCCCTGCCATCCTCGCCGACGTAGCTGTTGTAGAGCTTCAGGAAGATCCACTGCGTCCACTTGAAGTAGCCGGGGTCGGTGGTGTTGACCTCGCGGCTCCAGTCGTAGGCAAAGCCGAGGCTCTTCAGCTGCTTGGTGAAATTGGCGATGTTCGCCTCGGTGGTGACGCGCGGGTGCGTGCCGGTCTTGATCGCATACTGCTCGGCCGGCAGACCGAAGGCGTCCCAGCCCATCGGGTGCAGGACGTTGAAGCCGCTCATTTTCTTGAAGCGACCGATGATGTCGGTGGCCGTGTAGCCCTCGGGGTGACCGACGTGCAGGCCCTGGCCGCTCGGGTACGGGAACATGTCGAGCACGTAGTACTTCGGCTTCGAGGCATCGAAGTCGGGGTCGCCGGGGTTGGGCGTGCGGAAGGCGTTCTGCGCCTCCCATTCGCCCTGCCACTTCGGCTCGAACTCGGAAAAAGGAAAGGCTTTGCGCGGCTCGCTGGACATAAGGGGTCGTCAAGAAGGCACGCGCGGCGCGTTGCGCAACCCTGGAGTGCGACGGGGTCGGGGCGGAAAAAACCTCTGGCATCCGGCCCGCGGCCGTTCTATCTGGACGTGGCCACGGCCGTGCCGTGCGCCCAAACCCCAGGCTATGTCATCCCTCCAGGCCATCCGCGACGCCCTGAAGCAGTCGCCCGACAACGTCTCGCTGCTCCTGCTCCACGGCCACGCCTGCCTGGACCAGCTCCAGCTCGACGAGGCACGCAGTGCCTTCGAGCGTGTGTTGTCGCTGGATCCCGGCCATGCCGACGCCCAGATCGGGGTGGCGCGGGTGCTGTTCCTGCAGGGCGACGCCTCCGGGGCCGCCGTGCGTGCCGAACGCGTCCTGCTCCAGGAACCCGACCACGCCCAGGCCCACCTGCTGCTCTGCCGGGTCTACCTGAGCGAAAACGACCGCGTCAAGGCCGTCGAACACTTCGACCGCGCCGCCCAGCTCGACGGCAGTGTCGCCGATCCCGCCCTCGAGAAGGAGCTCGGCCGCAGTGTGCGCGAGGCACGTCGCGCCTCCCCCGCCCCGTCCCTGCCGGAACTGCCCGGCCTGTCCGACTTCAGCGACGATGCCGAAGGCGGTGCCGAGGCCTATGAGGACCCCTTCGATGAGCCGCCCTACGACTGGCGCCCGGAGACCTTCTATGCGCCGGGCGACCCCCAGCGCTTTGGCACCAGCTTTGCCGATGTCGGCGGCATGGAGGCGCTGAAGGAGGAGATCCGCCTGAAGATCACCTACCCGCTGCAGTTCCCGGACCTCTACAAGGCCTACGGCCGCGGCACCGGTGGCGGCATCCTCATCTACGGCCCGCCCGGCTGCGGCAAGACCCTCATGCTGCGCGCGGTCGCCGGCGAGGTGCCCTGCAATTACCTGTCGGTCGGCCTGCACGAGATCTTCGATCCCTACTTCGGCAGCACCGAGCGCAACCTGCACCAGATCTTCGAGACTGCCCGCGCCAACGCCCCCTGCGTGCTGGTGTTCGACGACCTCGATTCGCTCGCCCAGGACCGCCGCCACGTGCGCGAAAGCCAGATGCGCAACCTGGTGAACCAGTTCCTCCATGAAATGGACGGCCTGCGCGACAACCCGCGCGTGCTGGTCATCGGTGCCACCAACCAGCCCTGGCAGATCGACCCCGCCTTCCGTCGCCCGGGCCGCTTCGACCAGGCCATCTTCGTGCCGCCGCCCGATGCCGCCGCCCGTGCCGAGATCATCTCCCTGCAGGCCCGCGGCAAGCCGATCTCGAACCTCGACGTGCCGGCCCTGGTCGCCGCCACCGAAGGCTTCTCCGGGGCCGACCTCGAATGGGTGTTCAGTCGCGCCGCCGAGATGACCCTCTCCGCCGCCATCCACAGCGGCCAGGCCGTGCCAATCCCGATGGACCTGCTGCTCAACGTCGCCCGCGGTCACGCGCCGACCACCCAGTCCTGGTTTGAGGGCGCCCGCAGCCACGCCACCCAGTCGGCCCCCGACGGCTACTTCAACGAGGTCCGCAAGTTCCTCGGCGTGCCTTCGCCCAAGGAACGGTAGGGACGCGCTGCGTCGCGTCCGACTTGCTGTAGACGCCTTTGCCAAAAGGCGGGCTTGGACACGCGTCCGACTCCCCCCGGGAATTCCGCGCGCTCGCTTGCGCATTGGCCGCGTATCTCCAGGTTCCCTTGCCCATGCCGAAAAAGCCCGCCGCCCCTTCCCCGCGCCTCGCCGCGCTCGCCGACGTCATCCAGATTCGCGGCGCCCGGCAAAACAACCTGCAGGGGATCGACCTCGACCTGCCGCTCGGCAAGCTCTGCGTGGTCACCGGCCCGAGCGGCTCGGGCAAGTCCTCGCTCGCCTTCGACACCATCTACGCCGAGGGCCAGCGCCGCTACGTCGAGACCTTCTCGCCCTACACGCGCCAGTTCTTCGAGCGCATGGACAAACCCAAGGTCGATGCCATCCACGGCATCCCGCCGGCCATCGCCATCGAGCAGGTCAATTCGATGCGCTCAACCCGCAGCACGGTCGGCACGATCACGGAGATCAACGACTACCTGAAGCTGCTCTTCCCGCGCCTCGCCGAAGCCGCCTGCCCGGGCTGCGGTCGGCCGGTGCGCCCCGAAACCGCGGAGAGCATCGTGCAATCCCTGCTCACCGACCACGCCGGTCAGCGCGCGCTCATCGGCTTCCATGTGCCGGTGCCGGCAGGCACGACGCCCAGCGACTTCTTCCCCTTCCTGCAAAGCCAGGGCTACCTGCGCGTGCGCCTCTACGGCGAGCTGCTGCGCACCGATGAACCCGCCGACCTCGGCGGCAAAAAACTGCCGGCCCAGGTCTTGGTCGTACAAGATCGCGTCAGCCTCGACGCCGGCCAGCGCGCGCGTGTCACCGAAGCGGTCGAAGCCGCGCTCCGCCTCGGCAAGGGCGAGCTCACCGCCGTGCTCGATCCCGGCGATCAGGTGCGCCAGTTCTCCACCGACTGGCGCTGCGCCGACTGCGACCTAAAACTGCCGGCACCGACCGCCGGTCTGTTCAGCTTCAACAGCCCGGTCGGCGCCTGCCCGGCCTGCAAGGGGTTTGGTCGCACGCTCGGTCTCGACATCCGCAAGGCCATGCCCGACGAGGGCCTGAGCATCCGCGAGGGTCTGGTGCGCGCCTTCGCCGGCAGCACCTACAGCGAAAGCCAGGACGATCTCGAGCGCGCAGCCCGCAAACGCGGCGTCGATCTCGACACGCCCTTCCTCGACCTGCCCGCCGACCAGCAGCGCTGGATCATCGAGGGCGAGGATCCCGATCCCGAGAAGGCTTGGAAACGCGGCCTGTGGTACGGCGTGCGCGGCTTCTTCAAATGGCTGGAGGCGCGCGCCTACAAGATGCACGTGCGCATCTTCCTCAGCCGCTTCCGCGCCTACACGACCTGCAGCGAATGCAACGGCGGTCGCCTGAAGCCGGAGGCCGGCCACTTCCGCGTCGCCGGTCGCAGCCTCGCCGACCTCTGGCACCTGCCGGTCACCGAGCTGCTGCCCTTCGTGCAGAACCTGACGCCCCCGGCCGCCGACCACGCCGCGACCCTGCTGCGCGACGAGATCGCCGCCCGCCTCAGCTACCTCGACCGCGCCGGCCTGGGATACCTGCATCTCGATCGCCAAACCCGCACGCTCAGCGGGGGCGAGCTGCAGCGCGTCAACCTCACCACCTGCCTCGGCGCCTCGCTGGTGAACACGCTGTTCGTGCTCGATGAACCCAGCATCGGCCTGCACCCGCGCGACATCGGCCGCCTCATCGGCGTCATGGAAGGCCTGCGCGACAAGGGCAACACGCTGCTCGTCGTCGAACACGAGGAGGCGGTCATGCGCGCCGCCGATCACGTCGTCGAAATCGGCCCCGGCCGCGGCGGCGACGGCGGTCGCCTCGTCTACAGCGGCCCGCTCGCCGGCCTCGCCAAGGCGAAGACCTCGCTCACCGCCGACTACCTCACCGGCCGCAAGACCATCCCGCTGCCGGCGCAGCGACGTCCCATCGTTGTCGGTGAAACAAGCGCGACCGCTCCCAAGGCCGCGCGCGGCAAGAAGGCGGCGAAGGCGACCCCTGCCAGCAGCACGCCCCTGCTGCGCGTGCGCGGCGCCCGCCAGAACAACCTGCAGAATCTCGATCTCGACCTGCCGCTCGGCGTCTTCTGCTGCGTCACCGGCGTCTCCGGCTCCGGCAAGAGCACGCTCATCCACGAGGTGCTGTATCGCAACCTGCAGCGCCTGCGCGGCGAGACCTGCGAGGACGAACCCGGGCGCGTGCGCTCGATCAGCGGCCACGAGCAGTTGCGCGAGGTGGTGCTGGTCGATCAATCGCCGCTGGCGCGCACGCCGCGCAGCACACCCGCCGTGTACGTCGGCGCCTTCGACGGCCTGCGCGCGCTGTTTGCCGACAGCGACGACGGCCGCGCGCTCGGCATCACGCCCGGCTTCTTCTCCTTCAACTCCGGCGAGGGCCGCTGCGAACGCTGCGGCGGCACCGGCTACGAGAAGATCGAGATGCAGTTCCTCAGCGATCTCTTTGTCACCTGCCCCGAGTGCGAGGGCCGTCGCTACCAACCGCACGCACTGAAGATCCGTCTCGCCGGCAAGACCATCCACGACGTCTTGGAAATGACCCTCGACGAGGCCGTGGCCTGGTGCCGCGCCTCGGCCAGCGACGCCTCCAAGGCGCAGGCAAAACGCTTCCACAGCGTCGCCAACGCCCTCGCTGTGCTCAGCGAGGCCGGGCTCGGCTATCTGCGCGTGGGCCAACCCCTCAACACCCTGTCGGGCGGCGAGGCGCAACGCTTGAAACTCGTCGGTCACCTGCTCAGCGCCCCCGCCAGCGGCGGCGCCGGCACCGACCTGCTGCTGCTCGATGAACCCACCACCGGCCTGCACTTCGACGACATCGCGCTGCTGCTGAAACTGCTCCAGCGCCTCGTCGACGGCGGCGCCAGCCTGGTCGTCATCGAGCACAACCTCGACGTCATCCAGTGTGCCGACTGGGTGCTCGACCTCGGCCCCGAAGCCGGTGCCGGCGGCGGTCGCCTCGTCTTCGCCGGCACGCCCGAGGAACTGGCGCGCTGCTCCGAATCCTGGACGGGGCGCCACCTCGCCGAGAAGTTCGCCGCGCCCGCCACCCTGCGCGAACTGCCAGCCCGCTACGCCGCCACTCAGCCCGCCTCGGCCAACGTCATCGCCATCCGCGGCGCCCGCGAGCACAACCTGAAAAACCTCTCGCTCGACATCCCGCGCGACGAGTTCGTCGTGGTCACCGGCCTCAGCGGCTCGGGCAAGTCCTCGCTCGTCTTTGACCTCGTCTTCGCCGAGGGCCAGCGCCGCTTCCTCGACAGCATGTCGGTGTACGCACGCACCTTCGTCGAACAGATGGAGAAACCCGACGTCGATCTCATCACCGGCGTACCCCCGACCGTGGCCATCGAGCAGCGCATCTCGCGCGGCGGCGGCAAGAGCACGGTGGCGACCGTCACCGAGACCTGGCACTTCCTGCGCCTGCTCTTCGCCAAGCTGGGCACCCAGTACTGCCCGCGCTGCGACGTGCCGGTGCAGAAGCAGAGCGTCAGCGCCATCACCACCGCCATCGCGGCTCGCCTGAAAAAAGGCCCGGTCAAGCTGCTGGCCCCGCTCGTCAAGGCACGCAAGGGCTTCCACACCGAGGTCGCCGAGGCCGCGCGCAAGCAGGGCATCGCGACCCTGCTCGTCGATGGCGAATTCCGCGCCACGGAGAACTTCAAAAAGCTCGCCCGCTTCAAGGAACACAGCATCGATGCCGTGGTCGCCGAGCTGTCCAAAAACACCGCCGAACTCGAGCTGCGCCCGCTCCTGGAAAAGGCGCTCAAGCTCGGCAAGGGCACGGTCAAACTGCTCGCCCCAGGCGAAGCCGCGCGCGTGCTGAGCACGGAGATGAGCTGCCCGCAGTGCGAGCTGTCGTTCGAGGAACTGGACCCGCGCCTGTTCTCCTTCAACAGCCCGCACGGCTGGTGCCCGTCCTGCCGCGGCTTCGGCTTCGAGGTCGCCGAACACGGCGCCACCCCGCACCGCGGCGACATGTCGCGGCTGGAGGCCGAACTCGAGGAGGAGCGACGCCTCGCGCGCAGCGAGGACGACGAGGAGGACGGCGAACGCCGCGTCTGCCGCGCCTGCGCCGGCACCCGCCTGAATGCCACCGCCCGCGCCGTGCGCCTGCAGGGCCAGCGCATCCAGGAGATCAACGGCCTCGCCGCCGGCGACGCCGCCGCCCGCCTTGCCCGCCTGAAGTTCGACGGCACCGAGGCGGTCATCGCCCGCGACATCCTGCAGGAGATCGACCAGCGACTGCACTTCATGGGCGAGGTCGGCCTCGGCTACCTGCAGCTCGACCGCAGCGCCGACACCCTCAGCGGTGGCGAAGCCCAGCGCATCCGCCTCGCCGCCCAGCTCGGCTCGAACCTGCGCGGCGTGCTGTACGTGCTCGATGAACCCACCATCGGCCTGCACCCGCGCGACAACGTCCGCCTGCTCGACACCCTCGCCGCCCTGCGCGACAAGGGCAATTCCCTGCTCGTCGTCGAGCATGACGACGACACCATGCGCCGGGCCGACACCATCATCGACCTCGGCCCCGGAGCCGGCCGCTTCGGCGGCGAGGTCATCGCCCGCGGCGACCTCAAGCAACTGCTCAAGAACGAGCGCAGCGTCACCGGTCGCAGCCTGCGCGAGCCGATGCAACACCCCCTGCGCGGCCAGCGCCGGCCGCTGCCGCCGGTGAAGAAAAGCGAGGCCTGGCTAATCATCGAAGGCGCCTGCGCCAACAACCTCAAGAACATCGACGTGCGCGTGCCGACCGGTCGCCTGACCGTCATCACCGGCGTCAGCGGCAGCGGCAAGAGCACCCTGCTGCACCAGGTCCTGCATCCCGCGGTCAAGGCCGCGCTCGGTCGCAAGGGCGCGGTGAAGGGCGCCGAGCAGCCCTGGAAAAGCGTCCGCGGCGCCGGCCAGTTCGCCTCGGTGTACGAGGTCGATCAGTCACCCATCGGCAAGACCTCACGCTCCTGTCCGGCCACCTACGTCGGCCTCATGGACGAGATCCGCAAACTCTTCGCCCAACTGCCCGCCGCCCGCGCCCGCGGTTACGAGGCCGGCCGATTTTCCTTCAACACCGAGGGCGGCCGCTGCGAGGCCTGCGGCGGCAACGGCGTCATCAAGGTCGAGATGAACTTCCTGCCCTCGACCCGCGTCCACTGCGAGACCTGCCAGGGCCTGCGCTACAACCGCGCCACCCTCGAGATCGAGTTCAACGGCAAGCACATCGGCGATGTCCTGCGCCTGAGCATCGCCGAGGCCGCCGAGTTCTTTGCCGACCAGCCCCGGCTCGCCCGGCCGCTGCAACTGCTCGCCGACACCGGCCTCGGTTACCTGCAACTCGGCCAGCCCAGCCCCACCCTCAGCGGCGGCGAGGCGCAGCGACTCAAGCTCGTCAGCGAACTCAGCGGCGGCGTCAGCCGCAGTGCCACCGAAAAGCTGCGCGGCCTGAGCAACCCGAAGAAGAACCTCTACCTCATCGAGGAACCCACCATCGGCCTGCACATCGCCGACGTCGCCCGCCTGCTCGACATCCTGCACCGCCTCGCCGACGACGGCCACACCGTCGTTGTGATTGAGCACCACCCCGACCTCTTCGCCGAGGCCGACTACCTCATCGACATCGGCCCCGAAGCCGGCAGCGAAGGCGGCCGCCTCGTCGCCGCCGGCACCCCGGAACAGGTCGCCAGGCACAAAACCAGCCGCACCGCCCCGTTTCTGCGGGCGTTGCTGCGGTGAGGAGGACTCACGCCAAGGCGCAAAGGGAGGAGGCCGCAGAGGTCTCCTTCGCGCTTGGCCCTTTGCGTGAGCCCCGTCCCGTCTGTCAGGCAGGAAACCCACGGTGCTGGCACAACGGTGCCGCACCCTTTCCCCTTCGTGACCTTCGTGCCATTCGTGGTTCCAAGGCCTGCCCCCTCAGAAGAAGCTGCCACCTGTTTAAGAATACTCACTTTTTACATATAAATATTTAGACTTGGTTGTGAAATTTAAGGCGTCACAAACAAACCGTCCGCGATTCATGCTCTTGAGCCGTCATTTTTCACCCCCTTGTAACGTCGGTGGAAAAATCGTGTAAACACTTCCAAGCCCAGTTTAGACGATTGCTCCTTTAGGGGGGAGGCCGGGTGAGAAGAGTTCAAGAATCAGAAGGTTTTAATTATCTTTGAACATCAAGGTTATTCAGAACATGTGGCCCCCACGAAGCAATGTGCCAACAGTCGTCCAACGTCCAAGATTTGGCGCATCATAGATCATGGCAACTCTGCTTCTTCCTTTCGAGTTCGTCCTTTACCCACCTCTCCCTCTCCCAGCCCCTCTCCGCGCCGCGTCGCGGACCAACCCGATCCGGCCGCTCAAATGAAAACTCTTTTCAGACCACACTTCAGCGGGCTCATTGGTGAAGGAAGATGGGCCAGCCGCCTGCATTGGGTTTTCCTGTGGCTGCTTTGGCCGCTGCTCCTGCCAGCCGCGGTTTATGGCACCACAGTTGTGCCACCTTCCTTCGATGAACTGGTGGAAAAGGCCGATGTCATTTTTGAAGGCGAAGTCATCGCCAAAAAGTCCATGTGGGCGGGAGAGAAGGAAACCCGGAGGATCAAAACGGACTACACCTTCCAGGTCATGGACATCCTCAAGGGTACTGTGCCGGCGGTTTACACCCTGGAAGTGCTGGGTGGGACGGTGGGTGACACGACGCTGACGGTGGAAGGGGCGCCGCAGTTCTCACCAGGAGAACGGGTGCTGCTTTTCGTGACGCAGAACGGCATCCAGTATGTGCCGCTGGTGGGGATCATGCACGGACACTATCGGTTTCAGAACGGCGAGCCGGCCACCCCAGGGGTGGTGGTGAAACATGATGGCCAGACCCTGCGGCGCGTGGAGGAAATCGGCAAAGAGGAACCCGCGGGCGGCAGGCTGGAGAAAATGCGCACCCAGAGCACCCCTGAAGAAATCCTGACACCGCAGTCTTTCAAAGACAAGATACGCGCCAAAAGAGAGGAGCAGAGCCGCCGATGAAGGCGCGTATCTTGAAGCTGCCGGCTCTGCTGGTCATGGCGCTGGCCTGCGCCCTGCCGCTGGGTGCCTATACCTTTTTGAGCTACCATTGGTCCGCTCAAGCCGCTGCCAGCGGCATCGTGATGCACCTTCAGCTGGGCAGCAACCCGCCGCTGACTGACGGAGCCTCCTCTTGGAACCAGGTAGCCGCCAGCGCCCTGAGCCAGTGGAACTCGCACCTGGACCGCTTTCAATTCACGATAGTTCAGAACTCCTCCATTCCAATTGCCCAGCAGGATGGCAAAAACTCGGTGTTCTTTGCCCCCACCATCTTCGGGGCTTCTTTTGGCCCCAGCACGCTGGCAGTTGCCACAACCTGGACGACTGGTGGCATCCGGACGGAAGCGGACGTGGTTTTCAACAGCGCCAAGAGCTGGGATTCCTATCGCGGCAATCTCAAGGCCGGAGGGGTGATGGATTTCCGACGGGTGGCGCTGCATGAGTTTGGGCACGTGCTCGGACTCAATCATCCTGACGAAGCCGGACAGACCGTGACCGCACAGATGAACTCGGCCATTGGCAACGGCGATGACCTGGCGCAGGATGACATTGCTGGGGGGCAGGCGCTCTGGGGGGCCACCTCCTCCACGCCGCTGACCATCACCACCACGCCGGCCAGTGGAGTTACGGACAATTTCGCGGTCTCGGGAGGGACGGTGAGCGGCGGCGGGAGCGAAGCGCCCACCGAGGTCGGTGTCGTGTACTCGACCACGCAGAATCCCGCGATAGGCAGCGGCACCAAGGTCGCTTCGGGCAGTGGTGCGGGCAGCTTCATCAGCAACCTCGTGAACCTGACTCCCACCACCACCTATTACGTCCGCGCCTATGCCATCCATGGCGGTGACACAGCGTATGGCGGGGAGATTTCATTCACCACCACCGTGGTGCAGTCTCCGCCCACGGTAACGACGAAGGCGGCCACGAACATCACTTACGACTCCGTTTCAACCGGCGGTGTGGTCACCAGCGATGGCGGCAGTGTGGTCACACTGCGTGGGGTCGTTTATTCCACCAGTCCGAATCCCATTCTTGAAACCGCACAAAGCTTTCAAGCGGGCTGGGGGGTAGGCGCCTATACCTTTACACTTTCCCCGCTCATTGCTGACACCACGTACTACGTGCGGGCCTTCGCGCAGAACAGTGTCGGGAGAACTTACGGTGCCCAAGTCAGTTTCAGGACGCATCAGGCGCCCGACCTGCCTGACGTGACCACCTCGCAAGCCAGCGGGGTCACCGGCAGTTCTGCTACCCTGGGAGGTGATGTGACGGGCGTTCCAGGCGGCACCATCAGCGAGAAAGGAGTGGTGTTTCGCCCGTTTTTTGGCGCAACCACGCCGCCTCCCACCATCGAAAACGGAACCCGGGTGACTGCCAACCCGCCGGTGGCGGGAACTGGCCTATTTACCTCCACCGTGACCGGGTTGAATCCTGGTACCACTTACTATTTTCGGGCGTATGCGGTAAGCTTTGCAAGGTTTGTCTATGGTCCGCCGATCCTCTTCACCACCGGCGAGGCTCGTGGCTATCGCTGGACCAACTTTGTCGGCCAGCCAGGAAGCGGTGGCAGCATAGATGGCACGGGGACCGACGCGAGGATTGGGTCGGTCTTTTCAACAGCCTTGGATGCCGCGGGCAATCTCTATTTTACCGATGGCAATGCGATCCGCAAAGTCACTCCTGGAGGCGTGGTGACCACGATAGCAGGCGACTTTAGCACCAGCGGCAGTGCCGACGGAACGGGCACAGCAGCCCGATTCTTTTCGCCGCGGGGTGTGACAGTGGATGCTGCAGGCAATCTCTACATCGCCGACACGATTAACTACACCATCCGCAAAATGACCCCAGCCGGAGTGGTGACCACCCTGGCGGGGCTGGCGCGCACTTCTGGCAGCACGGATGGGGTTGGCACTGCGGCCCGGTTTAACGAGCCTTGGGGGCTGGCCATGGATGGTTTGGGCAATCTTTACATCGCGGACAATTCCAATCATACCCTCCGCAAAATGACCCCGGCAGGCGTGGTGACCACCCTGGCGGGGCTGGCGGGCAGCTCTGGTTCCAATGAAGGAACGGGATCTGCGGCCAGGTTCTACAATCCGCAGGGGGTGGCGGTGGACACCAGCGGCAACATCTATGTGTCGGAGACTGGGAACCACCGAATCCTTAAAGTGACGCCGGCAGGTGTGATGACACGATTTATTGGAGGAGCCGGCAGCGGCAAGACAGATGGGGCTGGCACCGCGGCCCGGTTTTACCACCCTGAGGGACTGGCTGTTGATGGGAGCGGCAATATCTACGTGGCGGAGACTGGCAATCACACCATCCGACAGGTGACTCCGGCGGGTGTGGTTACCACGCTTGGCGGTTTCCCGGGTGTTCCCGGCAGTGTGGACGGACTCGGCACCGAGGCCAAATTTAACTACCCGCATGCAGTGGCGGTTGCCGCGGATGGCAGTCTGTTCGTTGCCGATCGGGTCAACTACCGCATCAGCCGGGGCGTGCCCGAGGTAACTGTGTCGTCAACACCCATCGTTCAAAACCAAACCCTGACCAACCTTTCCGGTGCGCAACATGCCCCGGCTTATTTTGTTCTGGATGCGCCCGCGGGACTGGCCTTCCTGAAGGTCGAGATCTTTGGTGGCACCGGTGATTGTGATCTTTATGTCCGGGATGACTTCTTTCCGACACCGAACACCTATGATCAGCGCCCCCGGTTGGATGGCAATCAGGAGACCGTGCTGGCCGAACACCCGCAGGAGGGGCCCTATTACATCATGCTGCGCGGCTTCACCAGCTATGCCGGGGTTTCCCTGCGTGTGAGCTATTCCGCCACCCCGGTGGCGCCGGTCGCGATCACCACGCCACCTCTTGCGGTGGATCATCACTCGGCCACCGTCGGTGGAAACGTGTCCTTTGGCGGAGGCACTGACGTCCTGGAGCGCGGCGTGGTGTATGCCACCCATCAAAACCTGACGGTCGGCACGGCGATGAAATGGGTTTCAGGCAGTGGCAAAGGAGAGTTCAGTGGCAGCCTCGCCGGATTGGCACCGGCGACCACCTACTACCTGCGAGCATATGCCAGCAACAACGAGGGCACGGCCTATGGCAGCATCATGAGTTTCACCACCAATTCTGAAGTGTATGACTGGAGCAACTTTGCGGGGATGCCGGAGACCTATGGAAACTCCGAAGGTACCGGCAGTGCCGCGCGGTTTAATATGCCAGGTGGACTGACCATGGATACCGGAGGCTCTCTCTATGTCGCGGACCGTTTGAATCATCGGATACGGAAAGTGACTCCGACAGGTGAGGTGAGCCTTTGGGTGGGTTTAAATCAAGGGTCCAACAATGGCACTGCCAGCCAGGCCACGTTTTATGCTCCCAAGGACGTGGCGGTGGACGAGGAGGGCAATCTCTATGTCGCTGACACTGGAAACCACCGGATTCGGAAAGTGACCCCGGCACGAGTGGTGACCACTCTGGCCGGGTCATACCGTGGCTCGTTGGACGGCACCGGCACCGCGGCTCGATTTGACACCCCTGAAGGCGTGGTCGTTGGTCCTGGCGGGGTTGTTTATGTGGCCGATACCAGAAACCACACGATCCGCAAGATCACGCCTACCGGTGTGGTGACAACCTTTGCCGGACTTGCAGGCAGCGGTGGCAGCGCGGATGGAACCGGCACAGCCGCCCGCTTTTACTTTCCCCAAGGTCTGGCGGTTGACGCTGGCGGCACTCTCTATGTGGCGGATGTCGGCAACCATACGATCCGCAAAATCACCGTTACGGGCATGGTGAGCACCGTCGCCGGTCTCGCTGGAACTTCTGGAGCCACGGATGGTTGGGTCAGTGATGCGCGTTTCAAGTATCCAATACATATTGCGGTGGATGAGGAAGGCAATCTCTATGTGTCAGACTATGACAACTCTACCCTCCGCAAGGTGAGTCCTAACGGGTGGGTGTCCACGCTCGGCGGCTATCCGGGCGTCATTGCCAGTTTGGACGGGCTGGGAACCCAGGCCAGATTCCGACACCCGATGGGGGTAGCGTTAGCCGCGGACGGCACCTTGTTTGTAGCGGATATGTCCAGCAGCCGCATCATCCGAGGTGTGCCTGAAGGTGTGACCCTGCCTTCCCTGCCCACTGTCTCCACCTCGGCCGCCAGCGGAGTAACATACCAGTCTGCGGAAAGCGGCGGCCAGGTGACCGACGATGGTGGAGGCAGTGTGGTTGAACGAGGCGTGGTCTACGGCACCGGCCAGAACCCCACGACAGGCACCGGTATAAAGGTCGTGTCCGGCAGCGGCTTGGGCGCCTTCACCAGCAGCCTCACGAGTTTGAATCCTGGCACAACCTATTACCTGCGGGCCTATGCCATGAACAGTGCGGGCCCAGCGTATGGCGCCCAGGTCAGCTTTACCACTCCAGTCCGGCCGGCCACCCTGCCCGTGGTGGTTACCGGAGAGGTCTTCCCCGAAGCTTCAAATTACGCCCTGGTGCACGGGGTTCTGGCGGACACCGGCGGCGCAGCCATCACGGATCGAGGGGTCGTCTGGTCCACCTCCGAACTGCCCACCGTAGACACGGGAACGAAAGTGGCCGCCACGCCTCAGGGCACATCCTTTCAAGTCTCCATCCACGGCCTGCAGGCGGGTGCGACTTATTTTGTCAGGACCTACGCCGTCAACAGCGCAGGCACGGCCTATGGTCCGCAGCAGATGTTCTCCACCCCACCACTCCCGGACCCAACGACCAACTACTCGTGGGACAACTTTGCCGGCGAACCACAACTGTCCGGGAATCAGGACGGAACAGGGGCGGCGGCACTTCTTGCCTCCCCGCGTGGTCTGACAGTGGATACCGCCGGCAACCTCTACGTCTCAGACATGGAATCCCGCACGGTGCGCAAGATTTCTCCTGCCGGCAAAGTGACGACCTTGGCGGGTCGCCCTTGGGCGACGAAGGCTGTCAATGGCACCGGCGGGACTGCCGGTTTCGGCAACATCCATGGCCTGGGTGTTGACGCAGCAGGCAACATCTATGTGGCGGACACGGACAACCACGCCATCCGCAAGATCACGCCCAAGGGCGTCGTCAGCACTCTGGCGGGAAGCCTTGGCCAATCCGGCGACAGGGATGGCACGGGGTCTGCAGCACGCTTCTTCGAGCCCTTTGGCGTGGCGGTGGATGCAACCGGCCACATCTACGTGGCGGACAGCGGCAATGCCAAAATTCGCAAAATCAGCCCGGCGGGGAAAGTGACGACGATCGCTGGCGAGGGAGGCCAGTGGGGAAGCCAGGACGGCCCTGGCCAAACAGCTCGTTTCAACAGTCCCCACGGCCTGGCGATCAGCAGCCAGGACGAGGTGTTTGTCGCTGACTATGGGAACAACAAGATCCGTAAGATCACTGCCACCGGCGAGGTCAGCACCTTCGCGGGTTCAGGAGTGCAGGGTCACGCGGATGGCCAAACGGGAGCGGCATCTTTCCATGGGCCGAGCGGCCTCGCTTTTGACCCGGACGGCAACCTTCTGGTGACCGAATTCGCGAATACGATCCGCAAGATCACTCCTGGGGGCATGGTCACCCGCATCGGCGGCGCACCGTATGACTTCGGCAGCACCCAGGGAATCGGCTCGATGGCGCGCTTCTCTGGGCCCTATGGCATCGCCGTGCGCGGGGATGGCTGCGTCTTTGTGGTGGATACCTACAATTCCCGCATCGCCCGGGGCCACAATGGCGCCGATCCTGCCGACTCCCTCAGCGTAACCCCGGGAGAGGCGCTCCTGTCCTCACGGGGTGGTGCCGGCAACTTCACGGTCACGGCATCTGGCCTTTGGTATTGGAGTTCGGATGTCGGCACCTGGCTGACCAGCAGGGAACCGACTCCGCAAACTGGCGATCAGGTCTTTGAATTTTTTGCGGCTGCTCATACCAAGACGGGAGAGCGGGTTGATACGGTGCAGGTGATCAGCGGCTTTCAGAGCCAGACGTTTACCATCCGGCAGGCGGGCTTGGACCGGAGACATGAACTGGCTCTGGAACGCGGCGTTCCGACGGCCATGGAATCCACGCCGGACAAAGCGGGGACAGTCGCCATGACCGCCGTAAAGGCCACGCCCCTCACCAGAACTGCGGGAACGCAGACCAGCTCCGTGCCCTACGGTGCCATCGTCAAGCTAACCGCCACGGCCAAGGCGGGCCACTTGTTCAGCCATTGGGAAGAGCTGCCTTCCGGCGCCGTGGTGGCGGGCAATGTCGTGACCTTCCCCATGCCTGCGTGGGATGTGCCATTGGTACGTGCCGTCTTTGTGGCCAATCCTTTCCCCTCCCGCCTGAATGGCGGCGGGGCAGTTGCCCTTAAGGGGTTGCTGTGGACACAACCGTGGGCTGTGGACGGCATCGGCACGATGGGACAGGTGAATGCCAGCCTGAACGCGGCAACAGGCAGTCTCAGCGGCAAGGTGCTGGTGGAAGGCAGGCGTTGGCCTTTTACCGGCGTGATTTTCGGCGATGACAGCGTGTGGTTCAAGACGGGGGCGTCCTTGACGTCTCAGTGTGCTCTGAGCGGGCGTGTTCTGGACCTGCGTTGGTCAGAAGCGGACGGCGGGCTGGCCATCACCCTGGGCATTCCGGAAGAGCCGGACCGCGATGGCGCGGGCACAGCCCTGCCGCCCTTTTACGGCAAGCTCAACCCTGTGTCGCAAGACTTGTTGGGCGTCCTCCCGGGAAAGCCGGGCGTCTACACCGTGGCCTTGTCCTCCGCCACCCAACAGCCGATCCTCGCTAGGCATCTGTACCCAGTGGGAACGGGGTACTCCTGCCTGAACATGAAAGCGAATGGCACACTGTCCCTGGTGGGACAACTGGCGGATGGCGCCAAAATCACCGCCACCACCTTTCTCACCGGCTCCCACGCCGCGCCCATTTTCATTCAATTGCCCACACCCGGCGCATCCTCCCGGCTGGGCGCCATGTTGGGCACGTTCGCCTTCTCCCCCGAAGGGCAGGAACAGGACGACGTGACCTCCCCAGACATCCGGTGGTTTCGCCCCCCAGTCACCGAAACGACCAACGCCGCCACACTGCCCTATACGGAAGGTTGGCCTGGTGGGATCATCCTGCAGACCGCCGGAGCGAAGTATCACAGTCACCTCACCGTGGAGACGGCACTGGACCTCCCTGCGGTAGGCCAGGGTGGGAATGCCCGACTCCAGTTCTCCGGCGGCCGCCTGACCGGTGTGGGGCAGTGGCTGTTCGACGTGAACGGCAACAAGGTGATCAAACTCGAGCCCGCAGCCGGGACGTGCACACTTTCAGTGAACTCCACCACCGGATTGTTCAAAGGCGCCTTCACCCCCTCGTGGATAAACCCTGCCAAAACGCGACCCGCGTATCAGGGTATTCTGATTCAACGGGGTACTTTTAAAGGTGCGCGAGGTTTCTTCCTCAGCAACCAGATGGGGGACAAAGATCCAGAAAGTGGCAAGGTGGAGCTCGTCCCTCCGTGAACTCGAGCCTCAACCTCGCGATTGTATCGCTAAGTGACGAACGAAGCGTGGACGGTCACCTCCCATGGAAGGTGACAAGGCAAGTGTCCTCTCAAACTCCGTGAGCGCCGCCATTCATCACAAGCGCTATCGAAAAAGCTTGGATTGTTTGGACAGCATCATGCGTGATCAACGACAGCCTTCGTCACCATCCACAGCTCCATTCCATGGCGTCTGAAATGGGCATGCGGTCCAGACCAAAAGCGATGACTCCCCCCTTCCACCGCAGGATCAGATCGCCATCAGCAGTCCATCACCCCTCCCTCCAACCCGCTCCTCCTTCCGGGCCTTCCGCGACTTCCGTAGGCCAGCCATTGTCTCTCTTCATTGAGTCCGCAACCACGTTGTCGCCGCCGGGTTGAAGGCGGGCATGAAAGCCCTTTTGCCCGCCCTCGTCCTCGCCACCTCGCTGTCTGCTGCCGACTGGCCGCGCTTTCTCGGACCGGAGGGGGCGGCGGTGTCGGACACGGCACAGGTGCCGCTGACCTGGTCGGACACGGAGAACCTGCGCTGGAAGATCGAAACGCCCGGCCCGGGTTCCTCGAGTCCGATCGTCAAGGGCGACAAGATTTTCCTGACCTGCTGGTCGGGCTATGGCGACCGCGAGGGCGCGAATGATCCGACGAAGCTGCAGCGTCACCTGCTCTGCTACGAACTGGCCAGCGGCAAGAAGCTCTGGGAACAGGTTGTGCCCTCGAAAGTCGAGGAGGATCCCTGGGGAGGCATGCTCTCCGAACACGGTTACGCCACCCACACCCCCGTGGCCGATGACGAGCGCGTCTATGTCTTCTTCGGCAAAACCGGCGCCCTGGCCTTCGATCACTCGGGCAAGCAACTCTGGCACACCCCGCTCGGCACCGAATCCGGCCGCAACCGCTGGGGTTCCGGCGGCAGCCCGATCCTGTGGGGCGACCTGGTCATCATCAATGCCGCCGACGAAAGCCGCGCGCTGGTGGCCCTCGACAAGAAGACCGGCAAGCAGGTCTGGAAGGCGGATGGCGATGCGATCGGCATGGCCTACGGCACGCCCTCGGTCCTCACCACCGACGGCCGCACCGATCTCGTCTTCGCCCTCGCCGAAGAGGTCTGGGGCCTGAATCCGGAGACCGGCAAACTGCGCTGGTTCGCCACCCACAAGCTGCCCGGCAACGTCTCGCCCGTCATCGTCAGCGATGGCCGCACCGCCTACCTCTTTGGCGGTTACCCCACCCAGGGCAGCGTCGCCGTGAAACTCGGTGGCAAGGGCGATGTCACCGCCGAAAACATCCTCTGGTCGACCAACTCCAGCAGCTACGTGCCGACGCCGGTTTCGCCCTCTGCCTCGATGCCGCCACCGGCAAGGAAATCCACCGCGAGCGCGTCATCGACAGCGGCGGCGGTCGCGGTCGCGGCAAACCCTTTTATGCCTCGACCGTGCGCATCGGTGACCGCCTCTACTGCGTCTCGCGCCGCGGCGGCACCTACGTGCTGGCGGCCGGTGCCGAGTTCCAAAAGCTCGCTCACAACGTCTTCGCCTCTGACGACTCCCAGTTCCACGGCACCCCGGCCATTCTCAGCGACGGCCTGCTGCTGCGCAGCGACAAGGCGCTGTATCGGGTTGGGGGGAAGGAATGAGGGATAAGGGATAAGGAATAAGAGATCAGAGTGGGCGAGGACAAGTCTCCTCTCCTTCCGTATGTTCCGTGTCTTCCGTAGGCCCTGAGGGGGATCTCAGATCTCAGATCTCAGATCTCAAATTTCAGATTCCAGACGGGAACCTGCGGGGTCGATGCCACGACCCCATCAGCCATCAACGGCCTGCCGCCCGCGGAAACTTTCAAATCTGAGGAATATCCAACAAGGAACTCCCAATGACGAAGGACCCGAGTTCTGGACTTGGGCGTTGGTCATTCCTTGTTCGATATTCAATATTCCCTCCCCCCTCTGAGCTCCATCAACCAACCGTCCGTACTGCTGCTTCCTGCTTGCGCGCGGGCGGTGGCGCGGGAGTTTGGCGGTCATGCCGACTCCTGCCTCCGCTGGCCCTGCCTCCGATCTGTTCGGAGCGACGCCGGACGCCCCGGCCCCGGTGGGGCGGATCGCGCGGGTGCAGGTGGAGACGGCGGCGGCGCTGGAGCTGGATTACCGAATCCCGGAGCGACTCACCGCGCAGATCCGGGTGGGGTCGCGGGTGACGGTGCCGATGCAGCACCAGCGCGTGACGGCCGTGGTCATTGAATTGCCCGAGGCCAGCGAGCATGCGGGCCGCCTCAAGGAAATCGCCGGCCTGGTCACTTCGCGACCCATGTTCACGCCCGGCCTGCTGCGCCTGGCGCACTGGATCGCTGCCTACTACGTGGTGCCACTCAACCGCGTGCTGCGCGCCATGTTGCCGCAGGCGGTGCGCAGCAAGCCGGAGAGCTTTTTGACCGACAGCCACCTGAAGCTGGCGAAGGAGCCGTCGCCGGAGGTGTTCGACAAGCTGCACCGGACCGCGCCGATGCAGGCGCGCCTGCTGGAAAAACTGCGTGCCTCCGGTGGCGAGGCCACGCTCAGTGAACTGCGCCGCGAACTGCCGCGGGCAACGGCGATCCTCAAGCCGCTGCTGGCCGCCGGCTGGGTGACGCGCAGCGAGGTGCGGGTGGAGCGCGATCCGTTCCAGACCGAGGAATTCCTGCCCAGCCAGGCCCTGACGCTGACCGAGGAACAGGAGGTGGCACTGGCGGGCGTGCTCGAAGCCGTGCGCGCCGAAGCCGAGCCGCCGAAACCGCTGCTGCTGCACGGGGTCACCGGCAGTGGCAAGACCGAGGTCTACCTGCAGGCGATCGCCGAGGTTCTGAAGCTGGGTCGCACGGCGCTGGTGCTGGTGCCGGAGATCAGCCTGACCCCGCAAACGATCGAGCGTTTCAAGGCGCGTTTCTCCGAGAAGAAGGACGCCGTGGCCGTGCTGCACAGCCACCTGAGCGACGGCGAGCGCCACGACGAATGGTTCAAGATCCATGAGGGCCGGGCGGAGATCGTCATCGGCGCGCGCAGTGCGGTGTTCGCGCCGCTGGAAAACCTCGGCCTGATCATCGTCGACGAGGAGCACGAGCCGTCCTACAAGCAGGAGGACGCGCCGCGCTACCATGCGCGCGATGTCGCCGTCGTGCGCGGCCGTCTCGAAGGCTGCCCGGTCCTGCTCGGCTCGGCCACACCCTGCCTGGAGTCCTGGCACAATGCCCGCACCGGCAAGTACCAACTGCTGCGCATGACCCGCCGCACCGATGGCAAATCGATGCCGCTGATCCGCGTCGTCGACATGCGACTGGAGCGCCGGCGCGGCACGGAGGTGTCGGTCGCCAACGCCGCCATCCTGTCGCAGCGCCTGCGCACCGCCATTGCCGATCGACTGGAGAAGCGCGAGCAGACGATCCTTTTCCTGAACCGGCGTGGCTACAACACCAGCCTGTCCTGCCTGGCCTGCGGCGAGGTCGTGCAATGCCAGGACTGCGCGATCCCGATGACCCTGCACAAGAAGGATCACCGCCTGGTCTGCCACATCTGCGGCGCACGCCGCCTGCCACCGACCAAGTGCCCGGCCTGCAAGGAACCGGGCCTGAAGTATGCCGGCTTCGGCACCGAGCGGGTCGAGGCGGCGGTGCGCGAGGTGTTTCCGCAGGCGCGCACGGCGCGGGTCGACACCGACACGATGCAGCGCAAGAACCAGCTGCGCGACATCCTGCGCGATTTCCGCTCGCAGAAGCTCGATCTGCTGATCGGCACGCAGATGATCGCCAAGGGGCTCGACTTTCCCAACGTCACGCTGGTCGGTGTGCTCAATGCCGACACCGCCCTCAACCTGCCCGACTTCCGCGCGGCCGAGCGCACCTTCCAGCTGCTCGTCCAAGTGGCGGGACGGGCCGGACGCGGCGAGGTCAAGGGCGAGGTCTTTGTGCAGACCCACGCGCCGCACAGCCCGGCGATCCAGTTCAGTCGCCACAACGATTTCGAGGGCTACGCCGAGCAGGAGCTCGAGCAGCGCCAGGCGCTGGCCTACCCGCCGTTCAGCCACATGGTGCTGCTGAGCTCGCGCGGCCCGCACGAGGCGCAGGCTGAGTTCACCCTGCAGACCCTGCGCAAGCGCCTGGAGGAGGGCCTGCCCAAGGGCGCCTACCTCGGCCACCCGGCGCCGGCACCGCTGGCGCGCGCCCATGCCCAGCACCGCTTTCAATTGCTGCTCAGCAGTCCGTCGATCCGACCGCTCTGCGCCCACCTGCGCGCGGTCATCCAGGCCACCCGCCTGCCGGCCGACATCACTGTCTCTTGGGATGTCGATCCCATGCACCTCGGCTGAGGCCGCGCTTCAGCGCACGGCCAGTTCCAGGCAGCGGCGTTCCTCGGGCAGCATCGGCGCCTTGGGATCGATGGCGAGCGCCAACTGGCGCGCCTGGGCGGCGGCTTCAGCGGTTCCCTGACCGCGCGTGATGGCGGCGAGCACGGCGCGCTGGCCGGGGCTGAGGTCGGCGGGCCGGGTCTTCGCCACCGATTCGGCAGCCCCCGCCGGATCACGCAGGCGCCAGTGCCCCATGGCGGTGGTGAGCAGGCGCACCGCATCGTCGGGCCGCTGTTCCAGCAGGCGCTGCGACTCGGCCAGCGCGACCTCAATGCCGGTGCCCGTCAACAGGCGGATGTAGAGCAGTCGCTCCAGATACACCGGATCATCCGGCCAGCGCGCCACGGCCTCGCGCGCGGCCTCGAGCATGAGCGGGCTGTTGCCCACCAACTCCGCGGTGCGGATCAGGCCTTGATACCCCTCGCGCTCGGTCTGGCGCATGGTGGAGGCGCTGCGGTAGGCATCGAGCGCCAGGTCCGCATGACCGCGCGCCTCGGCATACTGGGCCAGACGCAGGCAGAGATCGCCACGCTTTTCCAGTTCCGCAGCCGCGCGCGCCGTCGACAGCGCCTCACGCACCTGCGCCGGCGGTTTGCGGGTGACAAAGGCGAGGTGGGCACGGTAGAAGGCCTTGAGCGTCTGGTTGAGGATGGCGTTGACCTGCGGGTCCATGACCAGTCGCTCCAGATCCTGGAAGCGACC
>CAZSBO010000001.1:47378-60591 GCA_964605265.1 uncultured Prosthecobacter sp. | reverse complement strand
GCGCGACGCCTGCTCGGGCGGCAGACGCTCAAACTCGGCAAGAAACTCCAGGGCCTGCAGGCCGGTCTCACTGTCGTCCTCGGCCAGTTCCCAGGCCAGGCGCAAACCTTCGGCGGCATCGGCCGTGCCCTCGGCGCGGGTCAGCAGGCGCGCCAGGCGCAGGCGATGGCCCCGATCCTCGGGATGCTTGTCGGCATAACTGCGCAGGGCCGCCAGCAGCGGTGCGGCGGGCGCACCCTTGCCCCAGACCTGCTCGGCAAGCTGCATGAGCCCCTCGTCGGGGGCGTTGTCGACCAGCAATTGCTCCAGCAGGGTCGCCGCTTCCTTGTCGCGACTCAGCTGCAGCAGGGCGCGCACGCGGGTCTTGCGATCCTGCAGGGTGGTGGCCTCAAGCTGATCGAGCCGGTCCAGAAAGTACAGCGCCTCCGGCTTGCGCATCGCCGTCAGGAATTCGGTGTTGAGGCGGATGGCGCTGACATTCTGCGGAGCCATGACCACGGCCTCCTGGGCCTTGAAGACGGCGTTCACCAGGTTGCCGTTGGCGGCGAGCTCGCGTGCCTCGCGGACGAGTCGCTCGGCCTTCCAATCCTTGTAGCCCTCGCGCAGCGGTCGCGCATAGGCATACCCGAGCACGGCCAGCGCCAGACAGAACAGCGCGGCGAGACCGCCGGCAATCCACAGGCTGCGCGCGCTGCGGCGGTCGGCATGCGCCTGGGTCGGCGGCACCAGCCAGTGCCAGACGGCGAGGAACGGCCGCAGCAGCAGGAAGGGCTTGCGGTCGTCGCCCTGATTCGGGTCGATGGTCTGATGGGTGAGCACAGCGCGCGGCGGTAAACTTTAATCTAGCGCCAAAACGCCGCACTGGCAAGATCCCAAGCCCCGCGTCAAGGCGCGGCAAGCCTCAGGGCGCGCCAGAGATGCTGCACGGCTTCGGCGCGGGTGAGCGGCAGTTCCGCACGCCCCTTCTCGATCAGTCCCGGCGAGGCAGCCATACCGCTGCGTGTCAGCCAGGCATGCAAGGTGGCCCAGGTGGCGGGGGCGTCCGGCTGGAAGCGCGGCGCCAGCGGCTGGAAATCACCGCCGAGCACCAGTGCCTCGATGGCGGGACGATCGGGCTCGGCAACATCCTCGTAGAGCGATGCCGCCGGCACGGGCGGACGCGGGCGCAGGGTGTCGAGCAGAGCCGTCAAGCGCTGCGCCAACTCGCGCCGGGTCATCTCGCGCGCCGGCTCAAAGAAGACGCTGTCGGTCTCGGGCCGCCAAATTCCGCGCACGGCGAGCAGGTTCGCCGCCTCGAAGTGGAGATCGCTTGGCGCCAAATCCTGCCAGGGCCAGAGCAGCACCCCGGGACCGCCGCAACCGCGCACGAGGCGCAACTGGACTTCGCGCACCCGCGCCGGATCGGCGGCGATCGCGCGCGGTTGGCAAGCATCACGCAGGCAGATCCAGGCCAGCGTGCCGGCGGCCTGACCGGCGTGCATCATCTGACCGTGCAGGCGCAGGGCCGATTGCACGACGCTGCTGACACCGAGGTTTTTGCCGCCGCCAATGAGGCCGTCCATCTGCACCGGCACCAGCCCGCGCAGAGGGAAGACCGCACGATCGGTGTCGGTGTGCCAACCGCGTTCCGGGGTGTGGATGTACTGCCAGGGCCCGTCGCGATCCCCGGTCAGGAAACGCCGGCGCGTCGGATGGAAGTCGATGTTGAACTGAAACCCGAACACCGCGTCCTCGGGCAGGAACTTCGCCCACTTCGGCTCGCGTGTCTCGGCACGGATGTCCTGCTCGCGCAGCATGTACAAGGCCTCCAAACGCAGGCCCTCACGCACGTAGGGCTTGGGCGGCAGGCGATCAGCCGTGCCGAACTCTTCGGTCAGCCGAAGGTAGCGGAACGACTGCGGGAAATCGCCCACCCGCTCATGCACCGCCGTCTGCAGGTGGTGGAGCATGCCCAGCGCGTGCTGCTTGGCGTCGTCAAAGATGAGGCGGCGCTGGGCCGGGCTCAGATCCACGAGGTTCTTGCGCGAGGCTCCGACCTCGCTGCGCTCGAGCGCGTCGACGACCCGCTGCGGCAACTGGCAAAGCGGATAGTCCTGCACCGGCCAGTTGAGGAAGGTCGCCTCCGTGCCCACCGGCAACCCAAAGTGCCAGCGATCGACCAAGCGGCGGTGGGTGTACACGCTCCAGCCGGTCATGCTGTAAATGCCGCCGCTCATGTCGCTGTCGACCCAAGGCGGTGTCTTGTCGAGCGCGGCAAACGAGCGCGGATCATAACCGCGCGGGCGCGGCACGGTCTGGTCGCCCTCCGCCTCGCGCAGGACCAGGCACCAGGAGATCGGATTCATCTCCTGGCGACCCGCCTCATCGAACGCCTCAGGGGCGCTTGGCTCGCCAAAGCGCGCCCGCAGGTCCGGTCCGGCCCCGTAGGCCGCACCGCTGAGACGGATGACATCGCCCCAGTCCGAGGCATCGATCGTCAGGCGCGCCCGCACCTCCAGGCGCGCGGCGGCATCACCGCCGTCGGGGCGACGAAAGGTCACGCCGGTGACACGGCCCTCGGCGACCGCCACCCGCTCCGGTTCCCAGCCGCGTTCGAGGCGCAGGCGGCCGGCCTCGATCTGGGGATGCACCAGCTCTTCGAAGATCCTGGCGGCGGCGGCGGGTTCGATGGTCTCCGTGCCGCAGAAGGCATTGCCCGGGGCGGACACACCGTAGCGGGCCGAGTTGTGGGCGCGCATGCGCTCGACAACCTCAAGAAACAAGCCGCTGCGCGGAAAATTGACGCGCTTGCCCTTGACCGTTGTCCACTCGTCGAGACAGCCGACGCCCTCGGCACTGAACTGACCGCCGAGCCAGTCGATGTCATTGACCAGCACGACGCGCCCCACCCCAAGACGGGCCGCCTGCACGGCCGCGGCACAGGCCGACTCACTGCCGCCGACCACGAGCAGATCGGCATCCATGGGTTCGGCTCGCAGCAGCGCAGCGAGCAGGGGCAGCAGGAGCAGGTGTCGCCGTTTCATGGGGTGAGTGTTTCTCCGGCTTTCGCCTGCGCCACCAGTTCGGGGACCAGGCTGCGGATGAAGGTTTTCACATCTTCAAGGGCAGTCACCTCGGCAAACAAGTCCTCCTGCCCGATCGCCTGATCGCGCAGGGGCGCAAAGAAGGAGACCAGCGCCCAGCGATGGTTGAGGTTGCGCAGCACGGAGTCGAAGTAGGAGATCGTGACGTGCCGGTTGTACGAGGCCGCCGTCGTGCCGTCGGAACCGAAGTACCAGTACACGTTGAGCGCGCGCGTGCGCCGCACCCCGCCCTCGGCGGTCTGGGTGTCACGATGCATCGACAGCAGGGTCGCCTGCACCGGCTGCTCCAGTCCGGCATCGATCTCGATGCGCTGCTTGGCATCAATGATCCAACCCTGACCGGGCAGACAGACCTGCGGCTCGTGCAGCGAGCGCTTGATGACGCCGCTCATCACCACCGAGGCGAGGATGGCGCGCTCGGGCGTCGTGTAGAAGCGACGGCCGATGGTGACATCCTCGTGAAGGATCTGGCGTTCGATCGTCGACATCGGCATGTCGACACTCTCAAAGCCGGCATGCCGGGCCGGCAGCCGCGTACCGATGCCCGGCGCCGCGACCGCGTACCCGGTGTCGGCCAGCAGGCAGGCGGCCATGCCGGCGCCGCAGACCAGGACGAGCGCCGCCAGATGCACGGGCCGGGTGGCGCGAAAAGACGCGCGGTCGGAGGCCGGGATGGGCGCCGCGCGCGGCTGCTTCCGAGCGCGTGCTTCGAGCAGCGAGCAGAGGGCGAACATGCCGGCAAGGGCGACCCCGAAGACCGCGAAACCGGCGAAGGTGTGGAAAAAGCTCATCTCCTGGTGACCGTCGAGGTTGCGACCGACCGCGAACTCGACGCCGAACCAGCGGCTGCCGAGGGTGAGCAGGGCCATGCGCACGACATTGCCGAGCACGGCGAGCGGGATGGCGCTGGCAAACAGCAGGGCGCGCCCGCCCCAGGTGCGCAGCGACAGCCAGCCGTACAGCGCGCTGATCATCAGCAGTGAGAACAGCGAGCGGATGCCGCTGCAGGGTTCCTCGACATCGAGACGGAAGAGAGCGCCCTGTTCCAAACCGCGCAGGGCGTCGGCGGCGGAATGCAGGGCGGTGCCATCGCGCACGACATCCATGCCAATGAGGTTGAGCAGGGCGGCGGAGAACTGGGCGGTGAAACCGCGCAGCGGGAAAGCCAGCAGCGATTCCAGCGGCAGCATGGGCCACATGAAGACCAGGAAGACCCAGGGAAAGGCCAGTTGGGCGAACCAGCGGCGACCGCCGACCAGCAGGATCATGCCGAGGCTGGCCAACTGAATCGCCAGGTAGCCGGGATAGGCAGTGTCGGCCTTGTAGCCAAACCAGTAAAAGCCCATGGCCAGCAGCAGCGGTGGCAGGCCAAGCCAACTGCCCTGCAGTGGCAGCCGGTCCAACTGGGCGCGCATGCGCCAGACCAGCCAGCCGACCAGGAAGGGAACGAAAAGGCAGAAGATCCATTCGGAGTCCTGGCGCGCCTTGGCGAGGATGCCGCCGAGCAGGCTGGAGCGACGTTCAAAATCCCAGTGCTGGTAGGGCAGCCAGGCGAGCAGCAGGATCAGGATCAGTCCGGCGAGCCCCCAGGCGAACAGGCGCCCACGCCGCGCGGCGGCGGTGGCGGGAATCGCGCTGTCAGCGGCTTCACTCATCTTCAAGGCTACGCCTTGCCACAGGGACTTCCTTCTGTCCACGCGGACGGGCTGGAAAAAGCCGCAAAACCGGCTTTGATGCCGGCATGTCCGAAAGCCCCGTGCCACCCGCCAAACGCCAGCCCCTGCTCGCCGGCAGGGATGCCCCCGTCGAATCCCCGTCCCGGGCGGAAACACTGGTCACCGGCGCGCCGCGGCTGCAAGCGCGTGAAACCGCCCCGGCCCGCGGGGTCGGTTGGCCGGCCCTGCTGACGTTTTCCGTGGTGCAATGCAGCCTGCTCGCTGCCGCCGGTTGGTACCTGCTGCAGCAGCAGGCATCGGCCCCCAGCCCGGCACCCGCCGCGCCGGTGACCACGGCACCCGCCGCCGACACGAGTGCGCTGGAAGGTGAACTCGCCGAGGCACGAACCCAGTTGCGCGCCCTGCAGACCCGGCTCGATGCGCGCACCGAGGAAGAGGAACGCCTGCAGGGCCGCCTGCAGGAAATGGCCGACCGCATGGCCCTGCTGCTGCAGCAAAACAGCCTCGGTGGCAGCGGTGGCGAAGGACGCGAGCCGGGCCGCGCGGCCGAGGTCGCCGCGATGCTGCCCAGCGTGTCGCCGGCGACGCGCGAACTGATCCTCATCAAGGAGCGCAACCGCCTCAGCGATTACGCCGACCGTGCCATCGCCACCGGCAGCCGCGAGGCGCTGCAGTCGCTGGTCGAAGCCATGCTCGATCCCGAGATGAAACAGCTCGTCCATGCCGCCCAGGCGGAATTCAAGCGCGTGCAGGCCTACTACGACATGGGCATCGGCATCGACCCGGGCTACACCCTGCCGGTACAGGAACTGTTCAAGGACGCCGGCCTGACCCGCGAGGCCGACCTGACGCCGGCGCAGTTGCACGGGCTGCTGGCCGACCTCAAACAGCCCTGGGAGGCGCGCCTGCGCGCGGCCTTCCTGCTGCGTTCCAGCAATGAGGCGGACACCACCGAGCGACTGCTGAAAGCCCTGAAGGAAGACCCAATGCTCGACGTCGCCAAGCAGGCCCAGATCACCTTCGAGAACCGGGTCGGCCGCAAGTTCCGCCTGTTCGACATCCCGGCCATCGAGGCCTGGTGGCAGGCCCAGGGCAAACGCTGAGTCCGCCCAGTCAAGCACCCCTGCCCTGTCAAAGTCGCAGGAAGGCGCGCTGGCGATACAGCCAGTAGCAGAGCAGCCAGAGCACGGCGAGCACCCCGCATTTCTCCGCCACCGGCCCCCAGGTGCCGGCAAAGGCGGCGGCGCCGAGGTGCACCTTCAGGCGACCGGCGATCCAGCCGGCACAGAGGCTGTGCATCAGGTAGATGAAGAGGCTGTTCATGCCGACCACGACCAGGGGAAAGACCAGCCGGCGCAGGCCGCGCGCCTCGACCAGCCAGTGGAAAGCCGCCAAAAACAGCAGCACCCAACCGCCGCTGAACAGCACCCAGGACGGCGTCCAAATGCGCTTCACGATCGGGACGGCGACGAGGCCGAGCAGGGTGCCGGCGAGCAGGCAGGCGGCGCCGGCGGCAAGCAGATGCAGGCTCTGGCGGGCGGCACTCGAGCGACTGCGCAGCAGCAGCTCGGCGGTGACCGCCCCCATCAGCATGGTGGCCAGGGCTGGGATGAAGTTGAGCGTCGTGTAACCGCCGGTGTTGGCGACGAACGGTTCGGCGCGCGGGAACAGATTCAAAAACCAGCGGTCAAAGTCCGCGGCGGCATTCAGGTGCTTGCTCCAGTGACCAAAGCTGCCCGGCAGCAGATCGGTCGCCGCGGCACCGGCCTGCGCAAAATCAAAATTCGCACCGGGCAACGGGTGCTGCCAGAACCAGAACCAGGAGCCGGCCAGCAGGACACAGATGGCGGAGACGGCATACTCCCAGCCGAGCGAGGCAATGAGCCAGAGGAAGAGGTAACCGAGGCCGATCTGCGCCAGCACGTTGGTGAAAAGCCAGTTGGTCTGGGCATCGCCGGAGCGGGTCGCCAGCAGCACACCGAGCAGCACCAGCGCCACCGCGCGAACGAGGGCGTGGGCGAAGCGACCGACAAAACCCTGGCCGTCCTGGCGGCGGCGCAGCAGGGAGAACGGCAGGGCCATGCCGACCATGAACATGAAGGCCGGCTGGATGAGATCCCAGAGCGCGCAGCCCGTCCAGTCGACATGGCTGAGCTGGAAGGCGACCTGCTGCCAGAAGGCCGAATCGGGGTGGGCGCGCGCCACCTGCACCAGGCCGAAGCCAGACGAGGCCATGAGCAGCATGATGAAGCCCCGGAAGGCGTCGAGGGAGAGCAGGCGTTGCGGCGCGGCGTGCATGAGCGGGGGATAAACGCCGGCCGCACCGGTCGTCCTTTCCGCCGCGGTGCGCTTTCTCAGCCGGGCAGGCGGCCGATTTGACCCACCGTCAGGCCGCCATCGATGACCAGGATCTCGCCGGTGACATAGCGCGCGGCTTCGGAACAGAGGTAGATCACGGCGCCGGCGCAGTCGGAGGGACGACCGACCTCGCCGAGCAGGATCTTCTGCTCATAGTGCTTCACCAGATCGTGCGCGCGCGGCTCCAGCCACTGCGAGGTGAGCGGCGTGCGGATCAGGCCCGGGGCGATGCCGTTGACGCGGATGCCGAGCGGCGCCAGCGACACGGCCAGCGTCCGCACCAGCATGACCAGGGCGCCCTTGCTGGCATCGTAGGCGCAGGAATCGGCCTCGGCCTGAAAGCCATTGGTCGAGGCGGTGAGCACAATGCTGCCGCCCCGACCCGCCGCAGCGCAGGCGCGGGCGAAGGCCTGAACGAGGAAGAAACTCGCCTCGACGTTGAGTTGGAAGGTGCGCTGCCAGCGTTCGCGGGTCATCTCGAGAACCGGCAGATCGAAGAAGCTGCCGGCATTGCAAACCAGCAGGTCGAGCGGACCCGCTGCCTCGATCAGGCGCGCCGGTGCCTCCGGATCCAGCAGGTCTTCGCAAAGGTAACGGACTTCCGCCGGCAATTCCACCGGCCGTGCCTCGCGACCGTGGCGCAGCACCTCCGCACCGGCCTCGGCAAGGCCGTCGGCAATCGCGGCGCCGATGCCCTGCGAGGAACCGGTCACCAGGGCGCGGCGTTGCTCAAGCGAGAAGGCTTTCATCGGCGAGCTTGAGCCAGGCGCGGGTGTTGGTGTCGGCAATGCGCTGCACGACGTCGGGCGGACTGGCGCGCAGGGCGGCCACCTCGCGTTCGTAGGTGCTGATCAGGCGCACGACCTTGCCGTTGATTTCGGCGGCATAGCTGTAGAAGGGCGAGTCGCTGCCCCAGAGGAACTTGTCCGGGTAGGCCGCCGCCAGATCGGCGATGACCCGCGCCGGATCGCGGTAGTCGCTGTCGAAGCGACGGTGACGCGGGGCGATGAAGGGCATGTCGTTCACCGCGCCCTCGCAGTGGATGCCGTGCGCCGAGTTGTCGAACCAGGTGTTCGGCAGCGCGTTGACGCGGTCGAGGCACTCGCGGTCGAAGCGGCAGGAATGGGCGAGGTTGAAGCGCACGCGCGGGTTTTCCTCGGCGATGTCGAGGATGTCACTCGCCTGTGCCCAGAGGTCGCTCTCGGCGACGCTGGAATGGATCAGGAAGGGGATGTCCCACTCCTCGGCCAGCTCCAGAAAAACCTTGCCGCGATTGCGCAGGTGCTTGATGTCGGCCTGCAGAATGGTCGTCTGCATCTTGATGCCGTGGAAGCGGTAGCGACCGCGCAGCTGGCGCAGCTCGCGCGCCTGGGCCTCCGGCTCGCGCATCGGGTCGGTCATGACGAAGGGCAGCACACGCGGGGCGATCTCCGGGAAAAGCTCGAAGATCTCGCGCAGCAGGCGCAGGTTCTCCAGGGCGTAGGGCACGCGTGCGAGCTGCAGACCACCCTCGCGCACCTCATTGTCAAGGAACCCGCCCAGATCGAGGGCGGCATGGCTGACAAAGGGGAAGACCACCCATCGGTCGATGCCGAGCGCCCCGCCCTCGTCGGTCATCGCCACAAGGTGCTGGGCGTACGGGAAATCGCCGTGCAGGTAAAACAGCAGGTCGGTGCCGACGTGGTTGTGGCAGTCGATGATCATCGCGGCGGGCCGGACCGGCCGGGGTCAGCCGACGTGGAAGTTGGCGATTTTCTCATTCACCGCGCGCAGGCGGCGGGCGATGGTTTTGGCAACCCCGATGAGCAGCCAGGCAGCGGCGCGCGGGTACTCATTGATGTAGCTTTCCAGGCTCTTCGAATCGATGAACCAAACCTGGCTGAACTCCACGGCGGTGACCGTCGCACTCGCCGCCGAGGGGTCGAACAGGTTGATCTCGCCCACCGTCTCGCCGGTTTCCACCGCGCCGAGCAGCACCTTGTGACCGCCGCGGATCGCCGTGGCGTGCAGCTTGCCGGAAATGACGAAGTACAGGCCGGTCTGGTTCATGCCCTCCTCGATGAGGTGCTGGCCGGGCTGGACCGGGCGGAATTCGCCGTAGCCGCTGAGGATGTCGCGGTCGTCGTCGCCGAGGGGCTGAAGAATGCCGCGGGCGGGGAGCTGGGGGGTGCTGAAGGTGTCGCTCATATTTTCGGGAATTCCGATTTTAATTAGAGGATGCGGCCCGGCTTGGCAAGCCTGCGGCCGGAAAACCGACCGACACGGCGAGTTCGGCCACGGCCAAATTTCGCTGGATTTCTCAATGCCGCCGTTCAAACTCGCCCTTCCAACCCAACGCCCCACACACATCATGTCCGAACCGTCCGCCACTTCCTGCTGCTCGCGCCTCGACCTCGCGTTTGCCAATCTCGTGACCCGTCTCTGGGTGGGCATGCGTCTGTTCATGGCCGGTGTCGACAAGTTCCGCGCCGGCGACGGGGCTGAAGCCACCTTCAACGCGGCCAACTACGAGACCAAGACCGGCCTCATCGCCAAGCTGATGTCGGACAACAGCTTCCTGCCTGCCATCCTGCCGGCCAGCGCCATCGAAGCCTACGCCCACAGCATCGGCTACGTCCTGCTCATCGTCGGCGCCTGGGTCACCGTCGGCCTGCTCTCCGAGTTCGCCCTCGTCGCCGCCGGCCTGACCTTCCTCTCGCTCGGTTTCGGCCTCGCCGCCCTGCCCGACGACACGGAAATGACGATCAACATCGGCATTGGCATCATGATCACCGTGCTGGCGCTCATGACCAACAAGTGCGCCTGGTTCTCCCTCGACGGTCTGTTCGGCCGTCACCGCGCCAAAAAAGCCGTCGCTCCGGAAGCTTGAGCCGCCCCGCGTGCGTAATCTGATTTGACGTCATGAGTACCCCTCCCCTTTCCTCCGGGCTGTCCAGGTTCATGGACCGCCGCGCCTTCCTGCGCACCAGCGCCGTCACCGGCGCCGGTGTCTACCTCGCCACCAGCAAAAGCGCCATCGCCCAGGGCGAACAGGCCGGCCGCACCATCAAGTGCGCGATCATCGGCTGCGGCGCCCAGGGCGACCGCCTGCGCGTTGCCGCCGCCAAAATCCCGACCGGCATCCAGTGGGTGGCCGTGGCCGACATCTGGAAGTACAACCGCAATCCGGTGGCCCGGCGCATGGAGTTCGAAAACAAGCACCAGGTCGAAGGCCCGGTCGCCCAGTACGAGGAGGCCGAGGAGATGCTCGACAAGCATCCCGAGATCGAGGCGGTCTTCATTGCCACGCCCGACCACCTGCACGCGCCGTTTTCCCGTCTCTGCCTGGAGAGAGGCAAGTCGGTGTACTGCGAAAAGATGATGTCGAACACCATCGAAGGCGCGCGTGACATGGTCAAGGCGGGCCGCGAGAACAACGGCATCTTCCAGATCGGCCACCAGCGCCATTCCAACCCGCGCTACATCCACCTGCGCGAGAAGGTCCTCAAGGCCGGCCTGCTCGGCCGCGTCACCCACTGCTACGGCCAGTGGAACCGCGGTGTCGCCGCCAGCCAGCCCCTCGGCATCCCGAAGAATCAGACGATTCCGACCGAGATGCTCAGCAAGTACGGCTTCGGCAGCATGGAGGAGTTCCGCAACTGGCGCTGGTTCGCCAAGTACGGCGGCGGCCCGATCTCCGACCTCGGCGCCCACCAGATCGACATGTTCAACTGGATGTACGAAACCACCCCGGTGTCCCTGTTCGCCGCCGGCGGCGTCGACTACTACGATGGCACCCCCGGCCCGGACGGCCAGCCGAAGGCCAAGTTCGAACTGCCCGATAACGTCATGTGCCTCTATGAGTACCAGACCAAGGAGGGCGTCATGCGCGCCTACTACCAGGTGCTCACCACCACCGGCAGCCAGGGCTACTACGAGAAGCACATGGGCGTCAGCGGTTCGGCCATCATCTCCGAAAGCCCCACCTACAACCAGGTCTACGCCGAACCCGGCCAGGACTGGACGCAGTGGACCACCGGCGACAACCCGCTGCTGGTCAAGGCACCGGACGCGGTGAAAAACAAGTTCTGGGAGCACCCGCGCTCCTGGGCCAAGCCGCAGCCGAAGTCCTACAACGTCACCGGCGTCGCCAAGGCGGTCGCCGACGCCCGCGAATCGAAGGCGCTCGACCCCTGGGAAATCCCGGTCATCCTCGACGTTTATCCGCACACCCCGCACGTCGCCAACTTCATCGAATCCGTGCAGATGAAGAAGCCTGAGCACCTCACCTGCAACGTCATGGACGCCTTCAAGTCCTGCGTCACCGTGCTCAAGGCCTACGACTGCCTGCAGACCGGCCAGAAATACCTCTTCAAGCCCGAAGATTTCGAAGTCTGATTTCGTCCCATCCAACACGCCCTTCCCTCACCCATGAAAAACCAAGCCCTCGCCCTCGCTGCCATCGCAGCCCTCGCCACCCCGGCCGTCGCCCAGGAAGTCGAAGTCAAAATCGAGTTCCCGAAGCCGATGTTCATCGGCACGCCCGTGCCGGCCAAGCTGCCGAACCTGGAGCAGCCTGACCCGAGCAAGATCATCAAGTCCTTCATGGCCCCGGCCGGCACGGTCAACGTCGCCCTCAACAAGCCGGTGACCTCGAGCGATCCCGCCCCCATCATCGGCGAACTGGAACTCGTCACCGACGGCGATCCGGACGGTTCCGACGGTTGCTTCGTCGAACTCGCCCCCGGCCCGCAGTGGGTGCAGATCGACCTCGAGCAGTCCACCACGATCCACAAGATCGCCATGTGGCACTACCACAAGCAGGCCCAGGCCTACGTCGCCGTGGTCGTCCAGGCTTCCGATGATCCGGAATTCAAGACCGGCGTCACCACCCTGTTCAACTCCGACATCGACGACGTTCACAAGTTCGGTGCCGGCAAGGACCCCGCCTACATTGAGACCAACCACGGTCGCGTCGTCGACGGCAAGGGCACCAAGGCCCGCTACATCCGCCTCTACAGCAACGGCAACACCTCGAACGAAATGAATCACTACTGCGAAGTGCAGGTGTTCGGCGTTCCCGGCAAGTGAGCTGACCGCCCCTCCCCAACCGCCGCCGGCTTTCCGGTGGCGGTTTTTTGTGCCCCCACTCGGGTGCCCGCCATGCAAGCCGGGCCGCTGTCGCCACGTCTACTCTGCAGGACGACTCCCGCCTTTACTCATGCACCGCGCCTTGCTTTTTCTGCTGGTGGCGATCGGCCTACCGCTGTCCGCTGCTTCGGAGCGCCGGCCCAACCTGCTGCTGCTCTACCTCGACAACCTCGGTTACGGCGACCTCGGCTGTTATGGCAACCGCGAGATCCGGACGCCGCGCATGGACCAGCTCGCCGCGGAGGGGGTGCGCTGCACGGGCTTCTACGTAGTCAGTCCCGGCTGCACGCCCTCGCGTGGCGCGCTGCTGACCGGTCGTTATCCACCGCGCAACGGCCTGATGCACCAGCTCGTCACCTCGGAGAACTGGACTGGCATTGGCCTGCCTCAGCGCGAGCGACTGCTGCCGCAGTGGCTCAAGCCGGCCGGTTACGCCACGGCCTGCTTCGGCAAGTGGAACATCGGTTTTGCTCCGGGCAGCCGGCCGACCGAACGCGGTTTCGACGCCTTTTTTGGCTGTCGCTCGGGCAACATCCACTACTTCGCGCACACCTACCACGGCGAGTACGACCTGTTCAAGGGCACCGACCTGCACCGGGTCGAGGGCTACAGTACGGATCTCTTTGCCGATGCCGCCGCCGACTTCATCCGTCGACAGCCGGCGCAGCGCCCCTGGTTCGTGTACCTGCCCTTCAACGCCCCGCACTACGTCAGCGAGGTCAACACCGCTCCGGGGGAAAAGCCGCAATGGCAGGTGCCGGACCGCCACTTGGCCAAGTATGGCTGGCCGGCCGATGACCCCACCGAGAAGCATCGTTATCTGGCCCTGGTCAGTGCGTTGGATGAGGCGGTGGGGCGAGTGCTCGACAGTGTTGATGCCGCCGGCCAGCGCGAGCAGACCCTGGTCATGCTGCTCTCCGACATGGGCGCGATCCTGCGCCCCACCCACGGGCTCGGCGTAGCCTC
>CAZSBO010000001.1:14968-47368 GCA_964605265.1 uncultured Prosthecobacter sp. | reverse complement strand
GTCCGTTTACGAGGGCGGCGTGCGGGTGCCCGCGATCTTCCGCTGGCCGGGCCGTCTGCCGGCCGGCAAGACTTGCGATGCCATGCTATCCCAGCTCGATCTGCTGCCGCTTTGCCTGGCTGCCGCAGGACTGCCGCGGCCCGGGGAGCGCGTGCTCGATGGTCGCGATCCCCTGCCCGCCCTGCGTGGCGAGGCGGCTTCGCCGCATGAGCGGTTGTTCTTCAGCTATGCCAGTGCGCAGGCGGTGCGCGAAGGTTCCCTCAAGCTGCTGCGCCTGAAGACCGGCGCGCCATGGGAACTCTACGATTTGGCCAAGGATGCCGGTGAGACCACCGACCTCGCCAGCCAACAACCAGCGACCGTGGCGCGCCTGGAACAGGCGGTCGAAGCCTGGCTGACCGACACCCGGCGCGATGCCAGCCCGCCCGAGCGCGCCATTGTGCCTCGTCGCAAGAAGTGACGCTGCCTCAGGGCCGCCCAAGGTGGTTGAGCAACTCACGCCAAAAGCCTTCGCCGCCGTCAGCATTGGTCAGGATGACCAGGCCATGACCCTGCCTCGGATCGAACTCGGCATGGCTGCGGAAGCCGGTGCCGTTGGAGCCGCTGTGACAGACGCGCAGGCCGGATGCCGTCGGTTCAAGCGACCAGCCAAGCCCAAAGCGCACCTCCCCTTCCCCGGTGCTACCGCGGCGTTGCAGGAGCGGTCGCCCGGTGGGCGGACTGGCCGGGGTGAGCATGTGTTGCAGGGAGGCGGCGCTGAGCGAAGGCGGCGCGCGGCGATCGGTCTGCATCAACTCGATGAGAAAGGCCGCGTAATCGCGGGCGGTGGTGTACAGGCTGTACGCGGCATTGGGCTGTTGATAGAGCCGGCGCGAGGTTTTGATCCTGCCCTCTTTGTCATGCCCGGCAGCGGCCTGATCGGCCCAGGCCTCGCTCCAGACATGGCTGCTGGCGGTCATGCCCAGCGGCTCCAGCAGGCTGCGGCGCAGGTGGGTTTCATAATCTTCGCTGGTGACCTGCTCGATGACCCGCTGGAGAAGAACAAAGCCCTCGCCGGAATAGCGGTAGGCCGTGCCCGGCTCGTGCAGCACCTTCAGCACGCCGTCCTTGGGTCGCCAGTTGGGGAAGCCACTGGTGTGACACAGCACCATGCGCGCGGTGACGGTTTCATGCAGCGGCTCGCCCTGAAGGTAGGGCTCGGGCAGGTAGGCGACCAGAGGGCGATCGAGATCGAGGCGTCCCAGCTCCACCAGCTTGAGGGCGGCATGGGCGGCGAGCGGCTTGGTCATCGACGCCGCCTCAAAGCGCGTGTCGGCCGTCACCAGCGCGCCCTGCCCGGCTTGGCGCGCCCCGAAATGACGCTCCCAGGCGATGCGGTGATTTTCGATGGCCACCACCGACACGCCTGGAACGCGATGACGGGTCATCAGCAGCGGCAGCAGCGTGTCGAGATCCGGCTTCGTTTCAGTGGTGGGTGGCGGCAGGCGGCGCGCCGCCAGGATCCGTCGCACCAGCCCGCCGAACTCGGCCGCTTCCACACGCCGATCCGGCAGGTCGGTATTGACCCGGTGCACGATGAGGGTGTCGAGGGCGGGCAGCACCAGCAGGTAATGACCGCCGGCACCGCGGGCGGAATAGCTATCGGCCGGCAGGGTCACGCCCGGCAGATGCAGGCCGTCGCGACAGGTCCACCAGAGGTAGCTGTAACCGCCGCTGCCGCCGGCGTCGGAGGCGGACTTCAGGGACTCGCGCAGCCAGTCCGCCGGCAACACCTGTGCGCCGTTCCACTGGCCGCCGCGCAGGTAGAGCAGGCCAAAGCGGGCGAGATCGCGGGCGGTCATGCGAAACGGATAGGCGCGATGGATGGAATCCGCGCCGGTGACATAGCTGCCATCCGCGGGTTCATAGTCCTGCATGCCGATCGGCCCCGCGATGCGGCGGGCGAAGTCCTCGTAGATGCCGGTGCCGGCGGCCTGTTCGTAGATCGTGCCGAGGGCGTTGAAGTCCCAGTTGTTGTAATACCAGAATGTCCCGGACTCGTGGCTGTGGCGCGGGGGTCGCTGGGCCTTCATGCGCGCGGTTTCATACAGGGCCGGATGGTAGACCCCCGAACGCGCCTGCAGGAGTTGGCGCACGGTGGCGCGCTTCTCGACCTCGGTCAGCGGCGCATGATCATCGATCCCCAGCTGCGCCAGCGTGGCATCGAGATTCAGGCGCTGCTCGGCGACCTGCAAGCCGCAGAGCGCGCTGAGCAGGCTCTTGCGGATCGAGTGGACGTTGAACTTGCGGTCCACCGCGCCCCACTCGTCCAACACCTTGCCACCCACCACGATCATCACCGCCTCGGTGTCGAGCTTCGACGAAAACTCGCGCGCCTCCGCCAATACCGGCCGCGACCAGCCCACCGCCTCCGCCTCGCGGTCGCTCAGGCGCTGCCAGGCTGGCCCGGGGACGGTGGCAGGCGGCACGGCCCCCGATGCCAGACCGAGCAACAGGCCATGCCATATCGCGCAACGAAGCAGAACACCCCTCATGATGACCGAATCAACGCCGGAAGAGCCATGGGTGTTTCCGCCCTACCCAACTGGTCCATTTTGTTGACCTGTCAGAGACGACATGTCTCCACGTTGGCAGCTCAGATCCTGCCTGCCATGCCAGCCCCATCCCTTCGCCAGCACCTGCAACCCCTGCTCACCGCGCTCCTGCTTCTGCCCATGCCCCTGGCAGCCGCCGAAACCCTGCGCGCCGACCTCTGCATCTACGGCGGCACACCGGGCGGCATTGCCATGGCTGTGCGCGCCGCGCGCGAGGGTCTGGACGTGGTCCTGGTGAACCGGCACGACCACCTCGGCGGCATACTGGCAAGCGGACTCGGCGTCTGGGACACGCAGTGGGAGGGCCGACGCGCGCCCATTTACGACGAGGTCCGCCAGGCGATCTTCGATCACTATCGCACCACCTACGGCGAGGACTCGCCGCAGTATCGCGCCACCCTGCCCGGCAAAAGCGGTCATACCAATGGCAAGTTTGAATCGAGGGTGGCGGAACAGATCCTGACGGAACTTGTCGCCCGTGAACCGCGCGTGCACGTGCTGCGCCAGCGTCTGCCGAAGTCTTTGCAGCGCGAGGGGCGCCGGCTGCGGTCGATGGTCCTGCAAACGCCGCGGGGCGAACCGGCGGAAACGATCGAAGCCGCGGCCTTTGCCGACTGCAGTTACGAGGGCGACCTGCTGCCGTTGGCCGGAGTGCCCTACCGGGTTGGCCGTGAAAGCCGGGCCGAGTTCAACGAGCCGCATGCCGGACGGATTTTCATGAAAGCGGTCAAGGAACGTCCAGCCCATGTCGAGGCCGGCACCGTGGCGCTGCATGACTCGCTGAAGCTGCGACGTTTCGACGGTTTCCAGTCCATCCAACCGGACGCGCGGGCCGGCGAGGGCGACCGCCTGGTGCAGGCCTTCAACTACCGCACCACCCTCACCTCCGATCCCGCCAACCGTCTGCCGGTCGAGAAACCTGCGGACTATGATCCGGAAGCATTGAAAAAGCTGGAGTTCGGCTCGCTCGTCCAACCCCTGCCCAACCAAAAGATCGGTTGGAATCGACCCCAGCTGGTCGGACCGCATCAGGAGTATGTCGAGGGCGACTGGACCACGCGCCAGCGGGTGATGGATGCGCACTGGAACGCCACTCTTGGCCTGCTGTGGTTTTTGCAGAACGATCCCAGCGTGCCGGCCGAGCGCCGCGCCTTCTTTGGCCGGCTCGGTCTCGCCAGGGACGAGCATGCGGACCACGGCCACCGCCCATACGAATTCTACGTGCGCGAAGCGCGCCGGCTGGTGGGGCGGGCCACCTTCACCCAGCACGATGCCAGCCTCGCCTCCGGCAGCCGGCGCACGCCCAGCCATCGCGACAGCATGGCCATCACCGAGTGGTACCTGGACACGCACGCCTGCAGCCTCGACCGGGTCGACGGCAGTCTCGATGAGGGCAAGATGATGCTGCATCATGAAACCTTTCCGGGTCAGGTCGCCTACGACACCCTGCTGCCCGAAGCGCTGGACAACCTGCTCGTGCCGGTCTGCCTGAGTTGCACCCATGTGGCCTGGGGCACGATCCGGCTGGAGCCCACCTGGATGCAGATCGGTGAATCGGCGGGTGTCGCCGTGGCGCTGGCCAAGGCGGACGGGGTCGCGCCGGCCCTGCTCGATCGCGAGCGACTGACGCGGGCACTGGCCGGGCGCCACACGATGTTGGCTTTCTTCAATGATCTTGATGTCGCCAGCGACGATCCGCGGGTCGCTGCGGCCCAGTACTTTGCCACGCGCGGCTTCTTCGCCGACTACGACGCCCGGCTTGCCGAACCGCTGACCGAGGCTCTGGCCGAAACTTGGCGCCAGGGGTTCGCCCGGCTGCAGGCGGGCGAGATCGACACCGCCGCCCTGACCCGTTCCGTTCAGGAATCGGAGGCCCGGAAGTCTCCGAGCCTCACCACCCCACGCGGCGACTTCCTGCTCGACCTCTGGCAGCGGCTCGTCCATCCGTGACGATTCCAACCATGCCGCTTCACCTTGCCTTCCCCCTGTGGCGCCACGCACTGGCCGCCGTCCTGATCGGCGCGACCGCCAGCGCCGCCGAACCCCTGCGTGATGGTCGCCTGCTGGAACTCGCCCTGGCGCCCGGGCCGGGCGACCGCTTTATCTCGGTCGAGTTTTCCTGCTGGCTGCCCGATGGGGCCACGCCCGTGCGGGCGGTCATCATTCATCAGCACGGCTGCACGAATGCCTCGCCGGACAAGCATCCGCCGGTGACGCTCGACGCGCACTGGCGGGCCCTGGCGCGAAAGCACGGCTGCGCCCTACTGGTGCCGATGTACCAGGTGGCCGGCAACTGCGACGAATGGAACGATCCCGACAGCGGCTCGGAGCGCGCGCTGTTCATCGCCCTTGAGGACTTCGGACGTCGCCTCGGCCGGCCCGAACTGTCCAGCGCGCCCTGGCTGTTCTGGGGTCATTCGGGCGGCTCGAGTTGGTCGGCGCAGATGATCGTGCGTCACCCCGGCCGGGTGCTGGCCGCGTCGTTCCGCGGCGGCTGCCACAAGCAGTTCGGTGTGCCGGAATTTCGCCAGCGCTTCCTCGGGGTCGCCCGCGACCTGCCCCTGCTCTTCGTCTGGGGCAAACGAGAGTCCGTGCCGCCTTCCAAGCACCATGTATCATGGGGACCGATGAACCTCATGTTTCACGACCTGCGCAGCGCCGGCGGCCGGGTGACCCGGGTGATCGACCCGCGCTCCGAGCATGGCTGCGATGACTCGCGGCTGATGAGCCTGGGCTTCTTCGACACCGTGCTCAGCGGTCGCACCGAACCGCCGGTCTATGCCGATCTGGAAAGCCTCGAAACCCGCGCCGCAGACAAGGCGGCAGCGCGCAATCCATCGCTCACCTGGCTGCCGGGCGCGACCTTTGCCGCGCACTGGCGGGAGTTCTCCCATCGGGGCACATTGCGCCCCGTCCAGCCGTCGCTGACGGCCCCGCAGCTACAGGCCGAAGCCCTGCCGCAGGGTGGCGGACGCCTGCACTGGCAGGTCGATCCCGAAGCCGCCGGCGGTCTGCGTGCGCTGCGCGTGTATCGCGACGGCAAGCTCTGGCTTGAGCAGGGCGTCAAGGCCGACGCCTACCTGGCAACCGCGCGCGACGCACCGCCGCCGGAATTGATCGCGGATCACCCCATGGAGATCCCCGCCCCTGCCGCTGGCAACTACGCGCTGAGCTTCCTGGACGCGGCCGGCAACGAGTCGCCGCGCAGCGCCGCGGTGCGGTTGCCCTGAACAACAGGAATCGCACAACGGCGCCCGACGAACCAGGAGCTGTGACTGCCCTGAGCGGGCAGCCACACGCCGATCAGGGCAGCGGGAAGCGCTGGTTGGTGGCCGACACCTCGGCGCGGATCTGGGCGAGCACGGCCTCGTCGTCCTTGTGACGGAGGGCGCGATCGATCCAGCCGGCGATGAGTTCCATTTCCGCTTCCTTCATGCCGCGGGTGGTGACTGCCGGCGTGCCGATGCGGATGCCTCCGCCGAGGGTGATCTTCTCGGTGTCGAAGGGAATGCCATTCTTGTTCACCGTGATCGCCGCGCGATCGAGGGTGTCGCTGGCGACCTTGCCGTTGAGACCGTTCGGGCGCAGGTCGACGAGCATGAGATGGTTGTCGGTGCCGCCGCTGACGATGCGGTAACCGCGCGCGGCGAGGGCCGCGGCGAGGGCCTGGGCGTTGGCGACCACCTGGCGGGTGTAATCCTTGAACTCGGGGCGCAGGCACTCGCCGAAGCAGACCGCCTTGGCGGCGATGACATGCATGAGCGGGCCACCCTGGACGCCGGGGAAGACCTGGCTGTTGATCTTCTTGAACAGCTCCTCGTTGTTGGTGAGGATGAGGCCACCGCGCGGTCCGCGCAGGGACTTGTGGGTGGTGCTGGTGACGAAGTCGGCGTGCTCCATCGGGCTCGGATGGGCGCCGCCGGCGACGAGGCCGGCGATGTGGGCCATGTCGACGAAGAGGTAGGCGCCGACGCTTTTGGCGATCTCGGCCATGCGGGCGAAGTCGATGATGCGCGGGTAGGCGGAGGCGCCGGCGGTGATCATCTTCGGCTGCTCGCGCTTGGCGACCTCGGCGAGTTCATCGTAGTCGATGCGCGCGTCGTCGGGGCTGACGCCGTACTGGCAGAAGTTGTAGAAGCGGCCGGAGAAGTTGGCGGGATTGCCATGGGTGAGGTGGCCGCCGTGGGCGAGGTTCATGCCCAGCACCTTGTCGCCGGGCTGCAGCACGCTGAAGTACACCGCGGCATTGGCCTGCGAGCCGGAGTGCGGCTGGACGTTGGCGAACTTGGCGCCGAAGAGCTGGCAGGCGCGGTCGATGGCGAGCTGCTCGACGCGGTCGACCTCCTCACAGCCGCCGTACCAGCGCTTGCCCGGGTAGCCTTCGGCGTACTTGTTGGTCAGGCAACTGCCCTGCGCGGCCATGACGGCGCGGCTGGTGAAGTTTTCGCTGGCGATGAGCTCGATGTGATCCTGCTGGCGCTGCTGTTCGTCGCGGATGATGTCGGCAACGGCGGGATCGGAGAGGGCGAGGAGGCTGAGGGGGTGGGCTTGGGTGTTCATTTTATCAACCCGGCGACCATGGCGGCCACCGGCAAAGGGGGTTTTCAGCCAGGCATCGGCGATGGCCTCAGCCTGTGCGACCGAGGTCGTTTTGCCGGCGAGGCAGAGGACGTTGCTGGCGTTGTGCTCGCGGGTGACTGCGGCGGTTTCCGGATCGTGCACCAGGCTGGCCTGGATGCCGGCATGACGGTTGGCGGCGATGCACATGCCGATGCCGGTCGTGCACACCAGGATGCCGGCATCGGCGCGGCCGTCGAGCACGCGCTCGCTGACCAGGGCGGCGAAATCCGGATAGTCCACCGAAGCCGTGTCGTGGGTGCCCAGGTCCTCCACCGCGTAACCGCCCGCGCGCAGGTGGGCGACGACGGCGTTCTTCAGTTCAAGGCCGCCGTGGTCGGCGCCGATGGCGAGGGAATGGGGCAGTTCAGGCATGGGGAAAATCGGGCGGCCGGTCGGGGTCAGGAAGCGGTCTCGCCGGCGGAAGGCTTCCAGGTCTGCTCGATGTAGCTATGTATGCTCGGCAGCAGGCGTTCGAGACGCGCGAGTGTCTCGCGATAGTCTTCCAAACCCCCGCCAAAGGGATCGATCAGATCGCGGCCGCGCAGCTCATCCTCGGCGGCGAACTCACTGACCAGGAACACCTTGTCCTCCGCCTCCGGGTAGGTGTCGAGCAGGTCGGCGAGATGGCCGCGGCTCATGGCGAAGATGTGCGTGGCAGCGTCCACCAGGTCGATCGTGACGGCCTGGCTGCGGTGACCGGACAGGTCGAGCCCCCGCTGGCGTGCCAACTCCTGGCTGTGGCGACTGGCCGGCTGACCCGAGAAGGCGCCGACACCGGCGCTGAGCACCTCGTAATCGCTCTGACCCCGGGTCAGGTCGCGGAACAGCACCTCCGCCAGGGGACTGCGGCAGGTGTTTCCGGTGCAGACGAAAAGGACGCGTTTCAAGGGAATCCCAGCATGCCCCAGAGGGGGGCTTTGTCAAAAGCGGAGTCGGGGCAAATGCGCGGCCAAGCGCTCACAACCGGCGCGCCTCCAGCACTTCGAGCCCCGTCAGCTTCCACTCGCCCCGCACGGCAGAAACCGTGACGCGCGCCTTGTAGCGGTTGACCCGGGTGTGGGCATGCCCCCAGTGCCCCACCGTGCCGAGGGCCGTCCACTGGCAGTCGGCGACAAATCCCTGCTCCGCCGGCTCGACCGCATCGACTTCGGCGCTGAACTCGTTGACCGTCACCCGCGCCCCCTCGCGTCCCTCCAGGCTGAGGGCCTCAATCGTCTCCAGGTAAAGCCGGCGCAGCAGGTCGCCATCGACGCTGCGTGCCAGGACATCGTAAATGGCCGATTCCGAACGGTGATCGAAGGCGCGGTAGACATTCTGCAGCAGCGGAGCAAGCACGGCCGCCGCCCCCTCCGGATGGTCCACCTCCGGGCCGCCGCGCGCTGCCAGGGGCAGCATCAGGCGCGGCCAGAGCACGATGGCAGCCGCCCCCCAGAGAATGGCGTAGAGCAGCCAGCCGCCAAACAGGCGGGCACGCCGGCGGCGGGCGAACCAGGCAAAGCCCGCCCCGGCCAGGCACCAGAGTAGAAAACCGACGGGCAACTGCCAGGTGGCGCGGGCGGTCCCGGGAACCGGTGCCAGCGGCTGGGGGCGCGGCAATCGGCCGAGGCTGCGCCAGGTGAAGGCAGGGCTGCTGCGACTGATCTCCGCCGGTTCGCTCTTCGGCCCGTAGAGCACACGCACCGACAACTTGCCGGAGGCCGGCAGATGTCCCTGCCAGGCGACCGCCACCTGCTCGGGCATGGGTGGCAGCTCAAAGCTCCAGGCCAGGCCAAGCATGGCCCCCGCCAGCGGCAGATCCTCATCGCCCTCGACCGGTTGCGTCGCCCCCGGCTTGCCGGTCAGCAGCACCGGATAAGCGGTGGTGCGCGTCGCCTCGCGTCCATCGGCCTTGAGGCTGCACCAGGTCTCGGCCCGGGTTGCCATCTCCTTGGCCAGGCGCTGGCGCAGGGCGGCATCGAGCGAGCGCGGCGCGGCCTGCTCTGGATCGATCAGCCGCAGGGCGGTCGCCGCATCGTAGAGCACCTCGAAGCGCGCCTGATGGGGTTCGAGGTAGAGGTAGGCCTGGGCCACCGCGCCGGCGGATGGAGCATCCGGAGGGGCAGGTTGGGCTGGCTTGGGCGCTTCGGCCGCGCGCTCTGCCTTGGCTTTGCCTGGGGAGGGGGCAGGCTCAGCGGGGGCCTTGCTGCCAGGGCGAGCCCGCTGCAGAATCTCTGCGGGCGAAAGCTGGAGGGTTTGCGCCGCGGCAGCGCCGGCCCAGGCGAGCAGGACCGCCACCCGCCAGACCAGACGGCAGCGGGCCACCGGCAGCCTCCAGAAGGACTCGCACCAAGCCGGTCTCTGCGGACGGGTTACAACCATGCCCTGTCAATTAGTGGGGGGAAGGCCAAACCGGCAACCGGGAACTCGAAAAAAGGCGGGCAGCAGCCGGCAAGTTTGGGTTGCACGCGCCGGGCTGAAATGTTTTAAACCTTCGAACCGTCAAACCCATCCGCCATGAAACACCTCCTTGCCCTGCTCGCCGTCCTCGCCCTGTCGCCGCTCGCCGCCGCCGAACCGCTGAACACCGTCTGCCCGATCTCGGGCAAACCGGCCAATCCGGCGATCACCAGCCAGTACAGCAAGACCGTGGCGGTCTGCTGTGACCGCTGCATCAGCCAGTTCAACGCCACCCCCAAGGCCTACCTGCGCAACATCCTCACCGCCAACGGCAGCCAGTGCCCGCTCAGCAAAAAGCGCGCGGACGCCTCGAAGAAGGTGACCTACCAGCGTCAGGTCGCCTTCGCCGATGCCGCCAGCAAGGCCGCCTTCGACGCGGCACCCGACCGTCACATCACCCAGGTGCGCTGAACCAGCGCCGGCAACCCCGCCAAACAAGACCGGCGTCCCCGCTTGGGGACGCCGGTTTTTTTCAGTCAGGCAACGCGGGCGCTCAGGCCGCCTCGTCGCGGGGTTCGATGAGGCCGTACTCGCCGTCCTTGCGGCGGAACATGATGGCGAGGCGATGGGTCTTCTGATTGTGGAAGACAACGAAGGGATGGCCGCTGATTTCCAGGTTCATAATGGCCTCGTCGGGATAGAGGGGGCGCACCTTGTACTGCTCCTGATGGATGTAGGAAGCCTCGATGTGCTCCTCCTCGGAGTGCAGGCTGTCGGCGTGGAAGACCTGCTGCTCGAGGTGGCGGATGCTGCCTTCCTTGCGCGGGCGGTGGCTCTTCAGCAGGCGGGTTTTGAACTTGCGCATGCGGCGGGCGATCGTGGAGATCGACTCGTCGATGGAGGCATAGATGTCCTCGGTCGTGCTCTTCACCTCGATGACGATGTGATTGGCGCAGAAAAGGATGATCTCGGCGATCTGACGGTGGTGCTCGACGTCCAGGACGACCTTGGCCTCAATGATGCGCGGATAGTCGAGGTGCAGGCCCTCGATCTTCTTGTGCGCGTAGTCGCGGATGGCGTCGGTGATCTCGACGTGGCGTCCGGTGACGACGATCGGCAGGTTGACGTTGTGTTTTTGCATGGTGTGTCTCTTCGTTGTGGTTTGGGGGGTTGCGGAAAGAAAACCGGTCACATGGTGAAATCCTCGCCCAGGTAGAGCCTGCGCGCCTCGGGGTCGTTGACAAGGAAATCCTTTGTGCCGTGACGGCGAACTTGTCCCTCATAAATGAGGTAGGCGCGATCGACGATGTTGAGGGTCTCGCGCACGTTGTGGTCGGTGATCAGGATGGCCAGGCCGGCCGCCCGCAGCATGCGGATGATGTCCTGGATCTCGCTCACGGCGATGGGATCGACGCCGCTGAACGGCTCGTCGAGCATGAGCAGCTTCGGCTCGGTGACCAGGCTGCGGGCGATGGTCAGACGGCGTTTCTCGCCGCCGGACAACGTCAGCGCCAGGTTGTCGGCGACATGATCGATGCCGAACTTCTCCATGAGCTGGCGGCACTGGTCCTCGCGCTCCTGGCGGGTGAAATTCTGGGTCTCCATGACCGCGATGATGTTCTCGCGGACGGTCAGGCGGCGGAAGATCGATTCCTCCTGCGGCAGGTAACCCATGCCGAGGCGCGCGCGCTTGAACATCGGCTGGTGGGTGGCGTCCTTGCCGTCGAAAACGACCCGGCCACCGTTGGGCCGGACCAGGCCGACGATCATGTAAAAGGTGGTGGTTTTGCCGGCCCCGTTCGGGCCGAGCAGACCGACGATTTCGCCTTCCTTGACCTCGATGTCGACGCCATTGACCACGGCACGGCCATCGTAGACCTTTTTCAGGGCCTCGGTGTGCAGCAGCACGCCCGGCGACTTCCCACCGGCCGGGCCGGGCTGGGCCGCTCCTGCGGGTGGCGTTGGATCCATGGGGGGTGTTGCCGTCATGCCGTTGCCTCTCAACGTCCGGGCTCAGGCAGGCCACCTGCCCCGCCCCCGTCCTCCTCACCCAAAATCACCGTGCGCGGCCGGCCGGTGGTGCGCAGGCGGCCATCCTTCTCAAACACCATCAGGGTGTCCGGCTGCGTGGCCATGTGCAGGATGTTGCCGCGCTGCACCTGCGGGTAGTTGCTCATGGTGATGGCGCCGGTCACGCCGTCGTAGACCGCCTTGCGGCACTTGCCCATCTGCACCTCGCCCTCGGCGTTGCGCTTCTCAATGGTCACCGTCGAACCGGTCGCCACCGCCTTGCGGATGCCGCCATCCCGGGGTTCGTCCGCGGTCGTGATCGCGTCGTCTGCAGACTTTTTCCCGGGCGCCTTTTTGCCCTTGTCCTTCGCCTCGTCCGGCTTCTCCTCGCGCAGCATCTCGACGACAAGTTCGTCGCACTCGATGTAGAACTGCGGATGCCGGGCGCGCACGTGGCCGGTGTACACGAAAACCGCCTCGCGCAGGTTGAAAACGGCCTCATCGGCCTCAATCACCACGGTGGGCTCGCGTGGCTTCGCCGCCGGATCCTCGAGGGGCGGCAGGGCCTGCGGCTGCGGACCGGCAGGCGGCGTGGGGGGTGCCGGCGGGGTTGCCGCCTCGGTCGCAGGCGACGCGGGTTTCAGCCATTTTTTTGCCTCCGGCAGCAGGCTCTTGGCGGCATCGACCGCCTGACGCTTCACTTCCGGCGACTGGACGGCCGCCTTGGCGGCCTCGGCCACGCCTTCCGGCACCTGTCCAGCCAGGCCTTGGGCGGCACGCAGCGCCTTGCCGGCACCCTCCGCACCACCGGCGGCACGCAGTTTTTCCGCGGCGGCGCGCAGGGCCGGATCCTGTCCAGGCGACGCCTGCTGGGCCAAGCCGGCGATAGGCAGGCAGGTCAGCAGGAGTAGAAAGGGGAAGAGCGGGCGCATGTCAGTTCTTGGCGGCGGGGCGGCTGGCAGCTTTGCCGGAGGCAGGCGCGCCCGTCAAGGCGGCTGTGTCGAAGATCAGGGTGGTCACGCGGCCCTTGAGGGCGCCGATGGAGGTGGTCGTGTCAAAGACCAGGCTGTCGCCTTCGACGGCCAGATCGGCGCGGGTGATGCGGCAGCGCTCTCCGCTGCGCAACACGCGCTCGCTCAGGTGGAAGACCGCGGATGGCAGGCGCACGCGTGTGTTGAAGGCGGGGGTCGCCCCAAAAACCTCGACGCGTGTGGGGCCGCAGACGAGGCGCTCGTCATCGACGCGTGTGAGGGTGTCGGCACTCAGTTCGAAGGCGGGCTTGCCGTCCTTGAAGGAGGGGATGACGACGTTGCGACTCTCAAAGCCGAGCGGCACCATGCGACCGACCCCGGCGAGGCCGTCATCGGCTTCCTGACCGGTCATGCCCGGGGCGAGCAGGCCCAGGACGACGGCGAGCAGGCGGCGACAGGATCTCACGCCAGCCCCTCCCTTCGAACGATCTGATGGAGGTCGCCCAGCGTGCGCAGGATCGGCGCGAGTTCGCCGAGCGGCACCTGGTTGGGGCCGTCGGACAGGGCCTTGTCCGGCTCGGGATGGGTTTCCATGAAAACCCCGTCGCAGCCGGCTGCGACCGCGGCACGCGCCAGCACCGGGGCCAGTTTGCCGTCGCCGCCGGTGGCGTTGCCGAGTCCGCCGGGACGCTGCACGGAATGGGTGGCGTCAAAAATGACCCGGTAACCCAGTTCGCGCATCCAGTAGAGCGATCTCATGTCGGCCACCAGGTTTTGATAACCAAAGGTGGTGCCGCGTTCGGTAAAAAGAAAGTTTTCGCAGCCGCAGGCGGCGAGTTTGTCGGCGATGTTGCGAACATCCCAGGGGGCCATGAACTGGCCCTTTTTGACATTGACCGCCCGGCCGGTCTCACCGGCGGCGGTGATCAGGTCGGTCTGACGGCACAAAAAGGCCGGGATCTGCAGCAGGTCGATGTGATCCGCGGCGATCCTGGCCTCCTCAGGGCTGTGCACATCGGTGGTCACCGGCACGCCGAGTTCGCGACCGACGCGTTCGAGCAGGGCGCAGCCCGCGCGGACGCCGAGGCCGCGAAAGGACTGCCCCGAACTGCGGTTGGCCTTGTCATAGGAGGCCTTGAAAACCCAGCGCAGACGCAGGCTGGCGGCGAGCGGGGCGAGGCGTTCCGCGACACTCCACAGGAAGGCTTCACTCTCGATGACACAGGGACCCAGAATGAAAAGAGGCTGCGTGCCGTCGACTGGCACGGCCCCGACCTTGACCAGAGGAAGCGACGGCATGGTGTGAATGGGATGGCGCACGACCACGGCCGTGCGGGAAAGCAACTAAGCGAGGCTCCCCCGTCTGACAACTGCCAAGACGCACGAACTTGCGCCGCCCCGGGCGGGGCGGCGCCGGTTTCAGAGTTCCTCGAAGAGCAGCAGGCCCGACAAGATGGGCGAGGTCTTGGTCGTCGTGTAGGGCGGCCCCACCTGCGGCAACTGCGGCAGCAGGAAGTAACCGACGCCGACCCACTGGCCGTTGTCGCGGATGATCATGCCCTGGAATTTCACGCCACGCTTGACCTGGCTGACCGGGCTGTAGGCCGGAATGCCGAGGTCGGGGAAGGCCACGGGTGTGCGATCGGCGAGGGTGAAGGCACCGGAGACCAGGCCGCTCTTGGCGTTGGCGCCCACCTTGGTGGCGGCGGGATTGACGTTGGGCGGCTGCGGCTTCGGCACGGTGATCTTGCCCTTGGGCCCAATGCTGAACTCGAGGTCGGGATTGTACTTCGTCAGCGCGGGATTCTCGAGATCGCCGGCATCGGAGAAACGGATGCGGGCATTGTTCGTCTGCGGGCTCGGGGCGGCCGGCATGTCGAGCACCACCTCGTTGTTCTTCAGGTCAGGCATGAGGTAGCGACCCCCGACGGCGACCAGCGGCACCGGTTCCTCCACCGGCGCGCCGGCGACCCCGAACCCTCTCCGGTAGAGGCGGTCCGTGGCCTTGACACTGGCTGGGCGCACCCAGGTCAAATCCTCGCCCGTGAGGGTGTTGTCATCGGAAGTGGGGGTGCCGGCATCATCAATCTTCAGGGTGCCGACCAGTGAGCCGCCGGGTTTCAGCGCCTTGTACATCGGCTGGAAGAGGCCAATCTCGCCATCGGGCCCCAGGAAAGTGGCGACCGTCACCGCTTCGCCATCCGGCATGCGACCGGCGATCTTCAGCTTGCCGTTCGCGGTCGCCGTGAAAGCGGCGTAGCCGGAGCCCTGCGGCACGTCGGCGCTGCCCAGCAGACCGCTGTCCTCGGCGAGGGCGAGGCCAAAGGTGTGGTAGCCCACGAAGGCCGTGGCCGGCACGGCCGGAGCCTTGGTGCCCCACGCTTGGCGCCATCCACCCAGCGCGGCGCAGCTTGTGTCGCCGTCACTCACCGAACCCCCGACCACTTCATTGCCTTCCAATTCGAGGGTCAGCAGCAGCGGTGCCGGCGCCGGCTTGCCCTTGCGCGGGATTTCGATGCTGAGGGTTGCGCTGTCGTCGCCACTCACCTCGAGCACGCCCTTGAAGCCGTAACTGGCTCCGCCGATGAGCAGCTTGCCGCTGTAGCTGGCCATGGAGGTGATCTTGAAGTCGACACGGCCACCGAGGTTGCTGTCGAAGCCGGCACCGCGGTTGATCACGCCGGTCCAGACCCCGGCCAGAGTCTGGCTGAAGTCATTGACGTTGAGCACCGCCGACTGCTGGACGCTGCCGTAGCTGTTGGCCACCGTGATGGTCACCGGGTAGCCGCCCTTGCGGATCGCCGTCGGATTGCCGCTGATGACACCGGTGACCGGGTCGAGGGTCAGGCCGGGCGGCAGGCCGGTCGCCGTGATCGAGTCCGGAGTCAGCGTGCGGTCAACGCGGTTGAACGGCACCTCGAACTCGTAGCTGGCGAACAGGGTGGCATCGCTGAAGACGAAGGGCTCGAACTGTGGCGCGCCGCTGAAAACCCGCAGGTCGTAGCCGCTGCCGACCACCTCATTTTCCGCCGCACCCAGAACCACGCAGGTGTACAGCGCGTCGTCATCGGCTCCAACCGGATCGATCACAAGCGTCTGGTCGTTGATGCCGGTGATGTGGGGATTCAATTCCGGGTCAATCGCCTCGCCATCCTTCAACCAGGTGAATTGCAGCGAGCTGTCGGGACCGGCGCCGACCCGGGCGACCAGGGAGGTCGGTTCCCCGATGCCGGCCGGCGCGAGACGCAAGCCGCTGTCAACGACGACCACCTCGGCCGGATCACTGACTGCGGTAACTGCGGTGTTGTTGGCGACCTCGCAGACGTAGATGCCACCGTCAGTCACGGCCGACTGCGGGATCAACAGGGTGGCGGAGGGACCGGAGGCGACGATCACACCGTCGCGTTTCCAGGTGTAGGTGAGCGGCGGGCGGCCGATGGCCTGCACCGAAAGGGCCAGGGCCTCGCCTGAGAGCAGGGTCTGGGTGAGCAGCGGCTGGACTTCGATCTCAGGCTCCGGTTCACCCAAGGCGAGCAGCACCGCCTCGCTGGTGCGCGAGTTGACGCCATTGGTCACGATGACGTCGTAACTGCCCTCCATCAGCTCGGACGCGTTGGCCAGTGTCAGGGTTGCGGCGGTGCCGCCATTGATCGGCTGGCCGCCCTTGCGCCACTGGTAGGTGAAGGGTGCGCCACTGCCCCGCGGCGTGCCGTCATGGGTGACCGTGAAGCTGATCGTCTGCCCCAGGTAGGCGTTCGGGAAGGGACTGAACTGCGCCACCGCAAAACTCACCGGATCGTTGACACTGAGCAGGGCGCCGTTGCTCAGCGCTTCGCCAGCCTCATTGCTGACGCGCACGCTGTAGAGCCCCTCGTCGGCCTCGGCGACCGGATCGAGCAGCAGCGTCTGGGCGGTCGCCCCCTCGATCTCCTCGCCGTTGCGGAGCCACTGGTAGTCGAAGGGTTCCTGGCCGGAGGCCTGGACGGCGAATTCAACAGAGTCGCCCGGATTGACCGTACGCGGCGTCGGATGCACGGTGATCTGCGGCAGGTCCTTGACCTGCACCAGAACGGTGGTCGGCGCCAGCGTGGTGCCTCCGGCATTGGTCACCGCGACGCTGTACACGCCCTTGGTGTTGAAGTTGACCACCACCACGCACTGCGGCGTCGTCGCTCCCTGGATGGTGACGCCGTCATCGACCAGGGGCACGCCATTGAGGTACCACTGGTAGGAAAGTGTACCGGTGCCGGTGGCGGCCACGTTGAGGGTGACGCTTTGACCGGGATCGAAAATGCCGCTGGCCGGGGTGCGACTCGGTCCGGAAGTCACAATGGGCGGCGGCACCGTCATTGGCAGCGCATCCGCCTCCACGACCATGACAATGCCGTGCGAGTTGAACAGGCTGACGTCCCAGAGGTAGTTGCCGCCGAGCTCGAACAGGTTCAGGTCGGTGCCGGTTTCGTTGCCGAGGCGCAGTCCCGGCCCGACATTGACGGCGCCAACATAGCCGCCGCCGGTGAACAGGCGGAAGATGTCGCCCGCCTTCGGGGTGTAACCGTCGTTGGCCAGGGTGATCTGGCTGCCGGCGCCCCAGTGGATCGTGCCACCGGCATGCAGCATGTCGTGCTGGGAGGAGGTGACCAGGTCATCAAGCGCCGCGGCAAAGCTGTCGCCCGGCGTCGTCACCCCGCTGCGCCAGGCGGCGTAGAGCGGGTCCACCGAATTGTCGGCGCGCACCGCGTTGAGCGCACCCGGGTTGTTGTAGGACGGCGCGCGCAGCTGCATCAGCAACTCGGAACCGGTGGCGAAGATGGCGTCGCCATCGACGAAGAGCGTGCCGACCTCGCCGCCGGCGAGATCGCCGGGGCGCAGGCCGGCGCCCGACTGCAGGCTCAGATCACCGCGCACGGTGCCGGTACCGGCGATCCGCGCCCCTGACTGAACCAGCGTGCCGGCGGCGCCGAGGCGGCCGGTCGTGCCGGCGCCGTCGCGCCCAACCTGCAGAATGCCGCCAGCGACCGTGGTGCTGCCGGTGTAGTCGTTGTCGAGGGTCAGCGTCGCCCAGCCCTGGCCGTCCTTGACGAGGTTGAGCGCCGCGCTCGGCTGCAGCACGTTGGCACCCGGGGCGAGAAACTCGCTGTTGAGGGTGCCGTCGCGGAAGTAGGCGTCCCAGGCGGCCTCATTGGCGGCCGGGGTGCCCTGATGAATACGCAGCGTGCCCGGGGTGCTGGCGGCGTTCTCAACAATCTCGGAACTGGCGTTGAGGCTGGCCGACAGGGTGCCGGCATCGCCGAAGAAGGCGCCGTTGCCCCCCTGGGTGATGAGCGAGCCGATGGTGGCGTTGCGCCCCCCCGCCTGCAGGATCGAGTTGAAATTCATCGTCACCTCGTTGGCGGCGGTGAGGGCGTTGTTGTGGCCCAGGCGCAGGATCGCGGTCGAATCGTGGTTGTAGACCAAGTTGTTGCTGATCGTCACGTCACCGGTCCAGGCCGAGTTGTCACCGTTGAGCACGGCATAGCCGTGGGTGCGGCCATGCGTGAGGTTGTTCACCGCCGTGTCGGTGTCGTCGCCCTGAACGAGCAGGTTGCCGCTGGTCACCGCGCCATCGCGGAAACTGCCGTTGTAATTGACGTAAACGTGCTCGCCGCCGGTGCTGATGGAGACATCGCGCACCAGCAGAACCAGGTTGTCATTGAGGGTCACGTCCCCATGGAAGGTGACCCGGTTGCCGTTGGCGAGATTGTCGGTGCCGAGACGCTTGGTCTGATGCGGATTGTACACGACATTGACGTCGTGATGGACATCGAAGATCCAGCTGCCGTTGACTCCGTCGGGGTTCTGGATGAGCACCTCGGCGACGCCCTGTCGATCGGCGTCACCCAGGGTGATCGTGCGGCCGGAGAGATGACCGGTGCCGATCGCGTCAGCCTGGCTGGCCGCATAGACGCTGCCCTCGCGGACGACGAGACCGCCGGTCCAGTCCGGGCTGTTGGTGCGGAAGTGCATCTGACCGGCGCCATCCTTGATGATGTCGCCGGAGCCGGTGATGTAGCCGGAGCTGTTGCCGAGGCGCAGGGTGGCGTTGTTGGTGACCGTGAACTGCGTGTTGCCGGACAGCCGCAAAATGCCGTTGAGATTGAGCGGGCGGCGGTTGCCGAGGTTGAACTGGCCATCGAGCGCCGCGGCGGTGGCGAGGTTGGCAGCGATGTCGATCAGGCCGCCGTAGGTGAAGGTGTTGTCCCCCTCGAAGGTGAAGTGCTCCTCGATGTTCCAGTCGCCGCCGTTGTTGCCGTTGCCCAAAATGAGCTGCGCGTTTGTACCCTGGCGGAAGAGGGTGCCATCGGCGAAGGAGCGACTGGTGCCGAAAAGGGCCGTGGTGCCGGCGTTGGCGTCGCCGTTGTCGACCATGCCGATGAGGGTGCCCTCGCGAACATCCAGCAAGCCCTGGAAGCCGCTGTTAACCCCCAGCAGGGTCAGGGTCCCCTGCCCCATCTTGATCAGGTCGCCACGGTAGACGTCCTGAGAGGTGAGCCCTGCCTGGGTGCCAGTAAGGGCGTCGCCGATGAACAGGTTGGCGTTGGCATTGACCACGTCAATCAGGCCGCCGCCGCCCTCGAGACGGACACCGCGGTTCTGCAGCGAGGCGGTGCCACCGGTCCAGCGCAGGGCGCCGCCATTGAGCGTCAGTCGGTCGTTCTGCACCGACAACGGATTCGCACCGAGGGCGGAGACTTCGTCGATCTCAAGCACCGCGCCCGTGACGATGGTGCGGCCGTTGTAGGTGTTGGCGGAACTGAACTTGACGGTGCCGGTGCTGCCATACTGGCCTTCGCCGGTGGACAACGGACCGGTGATGACTGCGTTGGCCGTGCCGGTGATCGTGCTGCCGACATTGAGCACGCCCTGACCGTACTGATGGAAGACCAGCTCAGGGGTCGAGGTGGTCAGGCTGCCGCCGGTGATGGCCTTGTTGGCGCTGCCGGTGTTGCTGCTGACCAGGATGCCACCGGCCGCGTTGCCGGCACCGCTCAGGTTGAGGGTTTGCCCCGGATTGATCTGCACCTGGCTGGCGGCGGCGGAATCGAAGCGCAGCGTGCTGATGCCGACGCTGGCCGCCAGTGCTCCGGAGAAACCGCCCCCCGTCTCAGACACGTTCATGCCGGCCGTCCAGGCAGAGGGGGTATTCTGAACATGACTGCCGGGACGCTGGCTGGTGAAGGAACTGACCGCCGTGGCCGCGGTGCCCGGGGCATTGTAGGCGAAGTCATCGGCCGTGCGCGGGGTGGTGCCAAAAGTCGCCCAGGGAATCGCCGTTCCCTTCTGCAGGACCGTGGTCGACGCATTGAAGTTCAAGTTGATCAGCGGCGTGCCGCCGCCGTTGTTCCAGGCCACGAAGTTCAAGGTGGCACCCGCCGTGCGGGTGAGGTTGGCGACACTGTTGTTGGCATTGTTGTTGCCCAGATTGATGGTCATGTTGCGGCTGCTGCGTGCTTCCGCGATGATTTCGGTGCCGCCGGTGCGCAGTTGCAGCACGTTGTTGGCGGCACTGGTGGTGGCGTAATTGACCGTGGTGTTGGCGGCCGTGTTGGCCTGCACCTGCAGCACACCGCCGCTGAGGATGGCGTCAGCCGCCCCCAGTCGGGCGACGTTCTGGCCGCTCTGGTCGATGACCAGGACACCGCCGCCGAGCTCGAAGTTGGTGTTGCTGGCGGTGTTGCGGTTGGTGTTGCTCAGGATGACCGTGCCGCGACCGACCTTGACGAAACCGATGTCGGTGAGGGTGCTGGTGGTTCCCGGGTTGCCGGTGATGGCCATGTTGATGTTCACCGTGCCGCCGGCGGCGGCGTAGGCGCGCACGGGGGCAGCCGTCGTGCTGGACGAAGAATTGCTGATGGTCAAAATGCCCGTGGCCGCGGGATTGCCGAAGGTCACCGTGCCACTGGTGTTGAGGCCGCCGACGAATTTCACGCCGTTGCCCGTGGCGCTCCAGGTCGCCATGTTGAAGTGCTGCCCCTCGCGGGTGAGGAAGAGCGCGCCCAGGCCCATGGTGAAACCCTGCTGGTTGACGCCGGAGTTGAGGCTGAAGGCCGTGCTCGTGGAATCGGCACCGGGAATGCGGCTGAGCGCGGTGTTCGTCCAGAAGCCCGTGCCATCATTGCCGGCGGCGGCCGGATCGTAGGTGATCAGCATGTTGCCGTTCGACAGGGTGATGCGGCCCGCCGCATTGTGCTGGTTCTGCAGCATGAAGTTGGTTTCCAGGGAACCCGCCAGGGTGACGCGCAGCACCTCGTTCTGGTTGGTGCGGGTTCCAGGCAGGCTGGGCAGGGTTGAGATGGTGTCGGGGATCGGCACAGCCTTGCCGGTCAACGGATCCATCTTGTCGCCAATGACGCCATTGAGCACCACGACGTTGTTGCCGGCATCGAACTGGACGATGCGCGACAGCGTGGCGTTGACGTTGTGGGTGATCGGCGTGCTACCACCATAGATGTTCCCCATGATGATGCTGGTCGCCGCGTTGGCGGTGCCGATTCTGGGCGTTTGCACGACCATGCCGGCCAGATCGACGTTGTCGATCATGACGTTGCTGAACCAGCGCGTCGTGTCGTTCTCAACACGCATGACCTGAATGTCACCGGCCACCGGCTTGACCAGGATGTTTTCGAAGGCGTCGGCCGTGCCGACCTGGATGCCGTTGCCGCTGTTCATCGCGCCGAGGCCCTCCAGGACAACGCCGTTGCCATCGCCGCCGGCGCCCAGTGCCTGGCGACCGTTGCGCAGGAAGAGCGTGCCGTTGGAGACGGTGGTCACGCCACTGTAGGTGTTGGCGCCGTCGAGCACCACCTGGCCGGCGCCGGTTTTGGTCAGGCCGCCGGAGCCGGCAATCGACGAGCGGATTTCAAAGTTGCCGAAGAAGGCCTGACCGTCCGTGAAGCGGACCATGCTGTTCTGATTGTTGATGATCGCTTCACGTCGGCCGAAGTTGAGGGTGCCACCAACGGTGAGGGTCGCCAGGCTGGTGGCATTGCCGACGGTGAAATAGGCGCTGCTGACCATGCCGGAGCTGATGTTGAGGGTGCCATCCACATACAGCTGGATGTTGTGGGCACCGACATAGCTGGTCAGGGTGGTGCCATCGTTGATGCCCGTGCCGCCGCCGTTCTGGTCGGCGACCGGACCAAAGCGCAGTGCGTTGATGGTGACGTTCTCTCGCACGCGGGTAAAGGTCTCGGTGAGGTTGACGTTCTGGCCGGAGGAACCGTTGAGCGTGTCGAGCAGACCGTCGGCAGGCGTGAAGTACTCGGAGGCGTACAGCGGCCGCAGGCTGTTGCCGTCGTAGGTCATGAAATGTGAACCGGCCATGTTCTGCATGTTCCTGCCCTGGTTGAGCAGGTCCGAGGCGTTGGCGTTGTTGAAGCCGAGTTCGCGCACATCCTCCAGATAGGTGTGCGGGATGATGCCGCCAAACAGGCCGACAAAAATCGCCCGGTTGGTTGCCATGGTGCCGGCACCAACCTGAGTCAGGCCGCTCGTGCTGTCGAGCTGGACGCGCACGGTGTCCGGTCCGGTGAGCGTGCCGAAGGTCGAGGTCGAATCGAGGTTGCGCAGGGTCAGCACCGCGCCCGGCGAGCGGCTGATGCGGCCGAGGGTGAGGGTCATGGCGGTGCCGTCCTGGGTCGGCATGAGGTCAATGAAGTTGCTGCCGGAGAGGACATTCACCGCGGCACCCCCACTGCTGGCGAGCGCCTCCGTGTTGTCGGTCGCGCCGCCGATGATGCGCAGCCAGCCGTTCTCGAAATTCAGGTTGGCGGCATCGTTGATGCGATTGTTGTGATTGCCGCCGGAACCCTCGGCGCCAAGGAAACTGGTCGCGTCGAGGCGGGTCGTGTTGTCGAGGGTGATCATGCCCCGGCGCTGCAGGTTGATGTTGCCGGTGCCGGCGAGCGTGGCCTGCGAGCCGGCGAGGGTCAGGCCCCATTCGGCCCAGCCTTCGGCATCTCCGAGGGTCTGGTAGTCGACGCCGTTGACTCGCACCGTGTTGTCCTGCCAGCGCACCGCCGCGGTGCCGAAGCGCAGGACATTGACGTCGCCGCTGAAGGTATTGTGGTTGGTGAGGCGCAGTTCGCGGAAGCCGGTCTTGGTCAGGCCTCCGGCACCGGTGATCTGGCCACCGACGATCAGTTTCGACTGAAGGGAGCCGGTCTGGTTGGCCTGCTCGACGATGGTGACCGTGCTGGAGGCGGAGTCGACATGAAAGACGTTGCGGACAGCCGGCCCGGTCAGGGTGATCTGGCCGTCGAGATAGGTGCGCGAACTCGGGATGGTGGCGGCACCGGTGTCGATGTAGTTGTGGCCGCCGTGCAGGGCCGCCATCTCGCCGTCCATGGTGATGGGCACGGTATGGCGCAGATCCCAGTTGTTCCAGAGGTTGAAGCGGGCGCCGACGATCGGGCCAAGCCCGAGGTTGATGTTGGTCTTGTCGGCAAAGGTCTGGCCGGCGTAGGCGATGGTGACGCCGCCGGTGACGGCATCCGGATGCAGGCCGTCAAAGTCCGTCACCGGACCGAATTCCTTCTCGATGCGCAGAGTGCCCTCGCTGACCACGAGGCCGGCAACCGGGCTGAGGAAGAGCGGGTCGCGCAGGGTGACACCGACTCCGTTGGCATCATTGGAGACGGCACCAGTGCGCACCGTCAGCACGTGGCCGTTGCCGTCGATGGTGGCGCGGTTGCGGGTCAGATTGCCGTCAAGGTTGGATCCCGTGTTGATGTTGGTGTCATAGCTGCCCACCACCAGACGCGAACTGTTGCCGTAGCCGCCGCCGCTGAGCGTGGCGTTGGCATCGAGCACCACATGCGAGACGGTGCCAACACCCGCCGTGTTGCGCAGGGCGCCGGTGCCCATGTAGCCGTCGCCGCTGACATGGATGATCTCGCGCAGCGACTCGTCGAAATCCGCCCAGTTGAGATCCTGGTCGCGCAGATCGAGCGAGGCGCCGCTCTGGACGATGGTCTCATTGCCGAGTCCGGCGGCGCCGAGCGCACGCGGATTGCCGAGGCGGAGATCGCCTCCTGCAACCACCACCTGGCCGAGCAGGGCCGGATTGGCATTGGGGGTCGTTGCACCCGTTTGGGCGCCGGCATTGACGTCCTGGAATTGGTTGGCGCTGACCGTCAACGCACCATTGCCCGTCTTGGTGAAGCCGTGGCTGCCGCGGATCATGCCGCTGAGCGTCGTCAGCGAACCAGCGGCGATGTCGAAGGTGGCGCCGGCGCTGCTGGTGTTGTTGAGGGTCAGCGTGCCGGAAAGCGTGGCGTTGGTGTTGGTCGTCGCAAACGGCGTCGCCCGGATGGTCGCGCCGTGATCGAGCGTGATGCGCTCGCCGAAATTCTGCGTGCTGCCGTACAGGTTCAGCGCACCGGCGGGGCCGATGCGGGTGCCGCCACGGATGCTGCCAAGGGCATTGTTGTTGTTGCGCACGGCCAGAACGCCGCCCTCGACATGGATGTCACCCACCCAGTTGGCACCGTCGCCAAAGAGCACCACGGTGGAGGTGTTGGTGGCCGCCAGGTGCAGCGTGCCGGCCCCGTGGAACTGGCCGAGGCCATAGACGAGGGACGGGTTGGCCACATTGAAGCGCAGGGTGGCGCCATCGGACATGCTGACCGGATTGCCGGCGGCGGAGCCGGGAGTTGCCTGGTTCAGGTTACCAAGCCGCGCGTTGGCGGTGGCGGCGGTGCCGTCGCCGACCTGCAGGATGCCCTGCTGGACGTTGACGCGGCCGGTGTTGGTGTTGGCGGCGCCGAGCACCACGGTGCCGGGGCCGGTCTTGGTCAGGACCAGGGCGCCGCTGCCATTGTTGGCGAGCACCGAGTTGATGTTGAGCAAGCCGGAGCCGTAGTGATGGAAAATCATGTCGAGGTTACCGGTGCTCACGGAGCGCCGCAGCGTGCCGCCGGTGATGACGACGTCATCCGTCACGTTCGGGGTGACGAGAATGCCGCCGGCGACCAACTGCAGGATGCTGGCATTGTTGAGGGTGACCGTACCGGCGGCGTTCGTGTTGAAGCGCAGAGTGTTGGTCGTGCTTGTGCCGGTGACACTGGTGGTTGCGGCCGTGAGGTTGGTGTGCTGGCCGCTGGTGAAGGAGGCACTGTAGGCACTGAAGGCGTTGATGCTGCCGCCGCCGGTGGCCCAGTCGGTGCCATTGATGGTCGCGATGGCCGTGGTGCCGACGGCCAGGATGCCCGCGGTGCTCGTGGTCGTGGTCGTGGCGATGCCGGCGGCACTGAAGTCAAGGGTGCCATAGACATTCAAGTTGCCGTTGGCGGTGCGCGAAATGCCCTTCATTTCCAGTCTGGCGGTGCTGCCATCCTCTCGCACGATCCGGCTGGCGCCGTTGTTGAGGACGGTGGCGTTGACCGACTCCAGATGTGTCCCGCCGCGGAGCACAAGGGTGCCGCCGGCAAAACCCGTCTGATAACTCGTGCCGTCCAGATCGGGATGGCTGCCCAAGCCCGTGATGATGCCGCTGAGGCCGCCCGACCAGCCGAGTTCGAGGTTTTGACTGTTGGCGAGCTTGCTGCCGTTGTTGACCGAATAATCCAGCACGAGGCGCGGCCCGGACACGGCGGTGACGCCGGCATAGGTGTTGGTGCCGCTCATGACAATGTCGCCGCGGCCGTACAGGATGACGCGACCGCTGCCGACGCTGCCGGTGATGGGCTGGGTGAACTGCAGCGAGGCCCCCTCGGCCGCGCCCAGGCGCCAGTTGGCATTGGTGCCGGCAAGAGTCACCGAACCGTTCCAGACGCTGCTGCCCTGACCGATGGCCAGACCGCCGTTGCTGACGCTGTTGGTGAAGTTGTTGGCGATGTTCAAATCGCCGCGCAGCAGCAGGCCGGCGCTGGCGGTGCCGCTGACGGTCACCTGGCCGGTGCCGAGCGCGCTGGAATGCCCGATCGCCAGGGTGCCGTTGGTGATGCTGGTGCCGCCGGTGTAGCCGTTGGCGTTGGGCAGGAACCACATGCCCGGATCGGCCTTCACAAGCGAGGTGGTGCCGGTGCCGTTGTTGTTGATCTGCGGATTGAATTCGTTGTCCGCCAGGCGCGAACCGCGCAGGGTCAGGCTGTGATTGGTGTTGGCCGCAAGGAAGGCGATCGCACCGGTGTTGGTGAACTTGATCGAGGCGGCGTGATCGCCGAAGAGCTGTCCGTCGGCCCAGATGCCGGTGCTGCCGGCACCGATCGTGAAAAGGCGGTCGGTGGTCTGGTCGCTCGTGCCGAACCAGCGCAGGCCACCGCCGCCGGTGCCGGTGTCAAACACCAGGTTGGAGGCGGCGTTCGAGGAGGAACCGATGCCGCTGGCCTCGCCGCCATTGGCGAGGAAGAGCACGTCGATGCGGTTGGCGACCTGGTTGGTGACGTTGGTGATGACGCGTGTCGCGCCCTCATAAGTGTTGCGGTTGGTCAGCGTCTGGATGCGCAGCGAGCCGTTGTTGTTGGTGCGGGTGAGACCGCCCACGCCGCTGAGAACGCCATTGAAGGTCTGATTGGCCGAAGCCAGTGTCAGGGTTTGCCCGGCGGCAATTTCGACACTCGTGCCGGTGGCACCCTGCAGGGAACCGATGGTCTCGGAAGCGAGCACGCGCAGGCTGGCCGCCTCCATCGAGGACCCCTCCGAACCGGCATTGGAAAGGTTGACGTTGGCACCGTCACCGATGGCGTTTCCGCCGGTGACTTCAAGGGTGCCGCGGGTGATGGTGACACCGCCGGTGAAGGTGTTGGCACCTGCCAAGCGCCAAGTGCCGGCGCCCTCCTTGACCAGCGAGAGGGTGGCGTTGGCGCCGTTGGAAATCACACCGTTGATGGTGTTCGTTCCGGCATTGCTGCCGTCGAGGTACCAGCTGCGGCTGTTGCCGGCGCCGGTGGTCAGGTTGCCGTTGATGACGATGACCTTGGTGCCGTTGTTGACCAAACGGGCATGCCCGGCCCCGGAAGTGCTGCTGTGATCACCGGTCGTGAAGGTGATGTTGCTGCCAAAGGTGGCGGTGCCGGCACCGGGATCGTTGAACAGCAGCGTGCCGGTTGAGCCAAGCCCGCCCGAGGCGCCGAGGTTGTCCGTACCGCCATTGAAGGAGTAGCGACGGCCGTCAAAATTGTTGGTGCCCAGATCGATGACGCGGGCGGCGGTGAGGTCGCCGAGCACGCTGGTGGTGCCCGTGCCGTCACCGAGGCTGCCGGCCAGCTCAAGCACGCCGAGGTTGACCGTGACCCGGCCGCTGAAATTGTTCAGCGCGTTGGTCAGGGTCCAGCGGCCCGCACCGTAGAGGTCGTTGTTGCCGGCGTTCGGGTTGACCGTGAGCGACAGCACGCTGCCGCCCTCGTTGATCACGCCGTTGAGGGTGTTGCCGGTGGCATTCTGACCGTGCAGGATCAGCAACTTGTTGCCATTGCCATTGGAAATGACATCGCCATTCAGCACGAGCGCCCCCCGGCCGCTTCCGGCGATGCGCACGGTCGCTGCACCACCATTGAGAAAGATCGAACGGTTGGTGCTGTGGCCCGCCCCCGTGTATTCGAGACGCGCCTCCTGAGTGCTGCCTGCCAGACCGAGCTGGACCACCGCGCCTGAGCCCAGGGCACTGGCGACACCGGCATCCTGGAAGTCGTTGACGCGCACGGTGGAGATCTGGGTGTCGGAACCGATGATGACATCCTGCAGATAGTCGCTCACCCCAAACACGCCATTCCAGGCCGCGCCACCGAAGGCGTCGTAGTGGATAAGGCCATTGCCGGTGATCGAGCCAAAACTGCCGCGAGTGCCGTTGTCGTTCACCCGCAGGGTCACGCCGTCGCCGAGCACCACCTGACCACCGGTCTGGCTCATCACCGCGCCGACGGTCTCACTGTAGTTCATCTGCAGCGTCGCGCCGCGCAGCACGTAAAGATCCTGGTCATCGTGCACCGAATCGTCGAACTCACTGTTGATGACCATGTTGCCGACCTGCAGATAGGTGTTGGAGACGCTGGTGAGCGACTGAAGGGCCGCACCGCTCTCGTTGCGCGCCGTCTGCACGGTGACCGTACCGGTGGTGTTGAGGACGAGCGCGTTGTTGCCGGACACCACACCCCAGAGCTCGTAGTCATTCGTGCCTTGAAAAGCGACGAAGCCGTTGTTGATGATGTTGAGGCGGTTGGACTCGCCGTTGTTGAGGATGCCGGTGATGATCGTGCGACCGCCGTTTTCGGATTGCAGCACGGCGCGCTGGGATCCGATGCCGACGCCGTTGTGATTGCCGGCATTGATCGTGCCGGAGAGCGTGATCGAGCCGAGACCCTGGCGCAGCAGGGTGGCATTGCGGCCGAAGGTGTTGTCGGAATAGGGGTTGAGGTTGATCGTGTTGGCAACGACCTGGTTGCGCGCCAAGTGGAAACGCAGGTTTGTGGCATTGGTGGTGGCGGCCTGCACGGTGACGGCCCCGGTGCCGAGCGAGCCGGTGTAGCTGTCGGTGCCGATGCGCAACTCCGCGGGCGCGTTCGCCAGGCCGGTGACCCCGCCCAAGCCGCCCAAATTGCCACCCACCACCGTGGTGCCGGAGTAGGTGTTGTCGCCGGTGAGAAAGACGGTGCCACGCACCACCTGCAGACCACCCGAGCCACTTATGGCGTTGGGGATGACCTGCTGCCCGCTGAGCCGCATGTCATTGGTGGTGGAGAGCCCGGTGTTGATCACGATCTTGCCGTTGTTGACGACGCTGCCGCGCCCGAGCGACCCGGAGGTCGGCGTGGTCGGCAGGCCGCCGACAAAGACCTCGGTGCCAACGCCAACCGTCAGACCGTTGATCTGGTGGGCGGGGTTCGACAGGATCAAGCGGCCGGTGCCGCTGACGGTGAGTGCGCTCGCCCCCATCGACTTGATGCGCCCTTCCAGGTTGAGGGAGGCCGCCGCGCCCCCGAGGACGATGCTGGCGTTGCCATCCAGGATCAGATTGCCGCCGAGGTTGGAAGGCCCCGAACCGCTGGTTCTGAGGGTGGCGGCATGAAGCACCACCGTTTCCGGTGTATCGGCCGTGTTGAGACTCAGGGTGGCGCCGGTGGCGACGCTGGTGAGGCCGTCTGTCGACCCCAGGGCGCCGGAGGAAGCGGCGATCAGGGTGCCACGCAGGACCTGTGTGGGCCCGGTGTAAGTGCTGTTGCCGCCGAGAGAGAGGCTGCCGGTGCCATCCTGACGCACGCTGCCGGGGCCGGTGATCTCGTTGTTGATGCTGAACAGGGGGTCCGGCCGGTTGACGACCAGATAGCCGTGGTTGATCACCGGCAGATTGCCGCCAAGGCTGCCGCGGGCTGCGCCCGTGCCGACCTGCAGGACACCGCCGTAAATCGCCGTCTGACCGGTGTAGGTGTTGGTGCGGTCAAGAATCAGGGTGCCGGGGCCGGTCTTGGTGAGGCGACTGGTGTTGTTCTCACTGTCGGCAATGGTGGCCTTGATCGTCAGGGTGCCGCGGGGGTTGTATTGATGAACGATGAGTTCGCGCTCGACCCCGTTGCCGGCGCTGCCGCCAAACAGCTGCTCAGTGCCACCGCCCTGGTCCTGGATGAGAATGTCATTCGCGCCGACCTCGGGTGTCACCAGAATGCCGCCCGACTGGATCGTCGTCGTTTGGTTGCCGGCCGCGCCACCGAGGGTGAGTGTGATCGCATCGGGGCTGTTGAATCGCAGCGAACCGGTGCTGCCGGAAAACTTGTTGCCCGTGGAGCTGTCAAAGATCGGGAATGTGACGTCGGTGTTGAGTCCCGAACCAAAGGCGGCGATTGAACCGGAACTGTAGGTGTTGAGCGCCCCGATGGCTGCGCCGCCCGCGCCGGGGACTGCCCAGCCGTACTGCGGCATGCCAAGGCCGTCGAGACCGCGATGGACGGCATAGCCGCCCAGAATGCCGCCCAGTCCGGCCTGCCCGCTGCTGCTGGTGACGGCGGAGTCGGCGTGCACCAGCAGGGCGCCACCGGTCAGCGCGCTGCGATTGATCGAGCCGAGGTTGAGCAGCGCGCCGGACTGTCCGCGCACGGTGCGCACCACGGAGGCCCCTGCGTCGACAGTCGCACCGGCGGCAATGACCTCGGCACCGGCGTTGCCGATCAGATGGATGCTGCCGCCGTTGAGCACGAGGTTGCCGGGAATCAGGTTGTTGCCGCCCGCGGAGTAGTCCAGGTAGAGGGAGGCGCTGCTCTGCACCCGGGTCGAGCCGAGGTATTCCTGATTCGAACGGAGCAGCAGGCTGGCCCCGGGGGCAAGCGTCACGCCGCCATTGCCGCCGAATCCACCGACCCCGTCGGGGCTGCGGATGACACCGGTCCAGGCATGATCGTAGATGGCACCGGCCGGCGCAGAGGCGAGCACCAGGCGCTGGTTGGTGGTGACTTCCACCACGCCGGCGCCACTCAGCGAACCAACCGTCTCGAGCTGGGCCACGGCCAGGGTGCCGGCGGCGCCGACATGGACATGAACGCTGTCACCGAGGGCGCCACGGCTGTCGTTGAGGGTCACCCGGCCGCCCAAGACGTTGAGTTCACCGCGCTGAACAGCGTTGTTGTTGGCCAGATCGGTGGCGGCGAGAGTCCAGCCGCTGGCGCCGCTGGTGGCGGTCACATTGAGGGTACCGCGGCCGGAGAAAATGCCATTGTAGGAACCGGATGTGCCGGTGGCGGTGTGAATCGTCAGTTCGCCGCCGCGCAGGAACACCGTCTTGATACCGGCGCTGTTGGTGGCATTGAGGGTGCCCAGGGTCTGGGTGGCGCCATTCAGGTCGAAACTGACATTGCGATTCAGACCGGCGGTGCCGGCGGCCAGGAGCAGCCGCGTGGTCGCCGGCAGGGAGCCAAAGCCGGCCTCATCCAGCAAACCCACGCCGGCATGCACGCCGTACGCACCGAGGCGCAGGATGCTGTTGGAGTTGTTGACCTCCACCGCCTGCAGCGTCGTCTGACCGGTGTAGGTGCTGGCACCCAGCAGTTCGAGCACGTTGTTGCCCACCTTGGTGAGGCTGCCGGAACCGGAGATGGCACCGCCGTAGGAGAAGACTTGGTTCGCCGTCGAGTTGTCGAGAATGAGGTCGGTGTTGTCGAGGATCAGTTCGCCACCCGTCTCGCCCAGGTAGTTGCCCAGCAGGGCGCCGGTGGCGCCGTTGGGGAAGGCTCGACTCGCGCCGCGGCCACCACCGGCAAGGAAACCGACCACCTCGTCGCCCCCGGAGGCAAGGGTCAGGCTGGCCCCGGGCAGGTTGGAGAGGATGATGCTGCTGCCGAGTCCCTGGCCGACCAACCGGTTGTTGCCGAGACCGGCCGAGCCGCCCACCACCATGCCGCCCGCCTCGATCTGGACGCTGCCATTGAAGGCGACATCATTGTTGTTGATCCAGGTGAACACGCCGTTGCCCTCCTTGATCAGCGTCGAGGCGGCACCGCCGATGATGCTGCCGGTGAAGGTCGTCGTGGCGTTGTTGCCGCCGAAGGCGAGGGCCGTGTTGGAGGCGCCGCCGGTGAGCAGGATGGTCGCGGCGTTGCTGCCGCCCGCCAGCGAACCGACCCGCTCAAAGGGGGCCGTGTTGAGGACGTTGGAGGTGAAGTTCAGGGTCGGTGCGCCAGTGCCGCCAAAGACGATGGCACCGGCATTGCTCAGCACGTCGTGAATGACCGTGCGGCCTCGGTAATTGATGCCGCCGACCTGAACCACACCGTCCTGAATCGTGAACGTGCCGGTGGTCGTGCTGCTGCCGGCCAGCACGGCTTTCCCGGCACCGGTCTTGGTCCAGTCGGTGGCACCCGTGAACGGGGCGTCGAGCAGTTCCACGTCGTCAATCGTCAGGGTGACGTTGCTGTTGACCGAGCTGACCGTCTGATTGATGAGCACCTGGTTGGCGCTGAGGATCTGAACGATGTAGGAACCCGCTGGAATGCCGGAACCGGAGATCGCCATGCCCGGCTTGAGCCCGGCCGTGGCGTTGTCGCCGATGAGGCGCACCACTCGCGTCTGGTCGTCGATCGCCCCGGAAATGACCACGGAAGCAGCCGCCCAAGAGGCGCCGTTGCCGGGCAGCGTCCCGCCCAGCAGGCAGGCGAGCATGAGCACGGTCACCGGCAGCCGCAAGCGGGTGCGCAGGCAGTTCATGAGCACCGAGGACAGGTTGTTGTCGTGGCGATAGGATTTCATGCGGTGGGTGCAGAAGGGGGGCTTGAGTCGAGCCGCCTGAACCGAGAGCCGCAGCCGCACGCGCACAGGCACGCACTGGAAGCGGTTTTCTCGTTGTTTTTCATGGCGTTACGATCCCTTGGTTGAAACTTTTCCGACTCCCTCATGAAGATTGAGACCGTCCTGGCCGGAGGATTGCTCAACTTCGCTGGAGGAAGGTCGCGGCGGATTTATGGCATTTTTTGGCGCAAGACCATGTAATCACAAAGTCATGTCCGGCTCCAAGCACAAAATTCCCCTGCCCGCGCGAACCTGCGACGGGTGCGAAATTCCAGGCGCTGATCCAGATCGCTTCTGGGCGTTCGGTGGAACGGCTCAGGCGGCGTCGGGCAGAACCGAACCGTCATCCTGGAACTGCAACTCCTTCTCGACCCGCAGGTTTTCAACAATGTAACTCTGCCGGTCGGGGGTGTTTTTGCCCATGTAGAAGGTAAGCAGCTCCTTGATGGTCTTGTGCTCGGGCATCATGACCGGCTCCAGGCGCATTTTCGGGCCAATGAAGTGCTTGAACTCGTCCGGACTGATCTCGCCAAGGCCCTTGAACCGGGTGATTTCCGCATTCTTGCCGCAGCGATGGATGG
>CAZSBO010000001.1:0-14958 GCA_964605265.1 uncultured Prosthecobacter sp. | reverse complement strand
GTCGCTGTAGCAGTAAAAAGTTTCCTTCTTGTTGCGCACGCGGAACAGCGGGGTCTGCAGGATGTGCAGGTGGCCGGCCCGGACGATCTCCGGGAAAAACTGCAGAAAAAAGGTGATCATCAGCAGCCGGATGTGCATGCCGTCGACATCGGCGTCGGTGGCGAGAATGATGCGATTGTAACGCAAATCCTCGATGTTTTCGTCGATCTGCAGGGCGTTGGCGAGCAGGTAAAACTCCTCGTTCTCGTAGACGATCTTGCGACTCAGACCGAAGCAGTTGAGCGGCTTGCCGCGCAGGGAGAAAACCGCCTGGGTTTCGACGTCACGGCTCTTGGTGATCGAGCCGGAGGCGCTGTCGCCCTCGGTGATGAAGAGGGTGCTGTCCTCGCGGCGCTTGTCCTTGGTGTCCAGGTGGATGCGGCAGTCGCGCAGCTTCTTGTTGCAGACCTTGGCCTTGCGGGCGCTGTCGCGCGCGGCCTTCTGGATGCCGCTGATCTCCTTGCGCTCCTTCTCGTTGGCGGTGATTTTTTCCTGCAGCGCCTTGGCGATGTCGGCGTGCTTGTGCAGGTAGTTGTCGAGCTCCTTGACGACGGTGTTGATGATGTGGGAGCGCAGGTTGCGGCCATTGGGCTCCATGTGGGTGGAGCCGAGCTTGGTCTTGGTCTGGCTTTCAAACACCGGCTCCTGAACCTTGACCGAGACGGCGGCAATGACCGAGCCGCGCACATCGTTGGGATCGTACTGCTTGTTGAAGTAGGCTCGGCACTCCTGCACCAGGGCCTCGCGGAAGGCGGCGAGGTGGGTGCCGCCCTGGGTGGTGTGCTGGCCGTTGACGAAGGTGTAGTACTCCTCGCCGTAGCCGGTGCCGTGGGTGAAGGCGACCTCGACATCGGTGCCAACGAGGTGGATGACCGGGTACAGGGGCTCCTCGGTGAGCTTGGCGGCGATGAGGTCGCGCAGACCGTCCTTGGAACGGAAGGTCTCGCCATTGAGCTTGAGCGTCAGGCCCGGGTTGAGCCAGGAGTAGAAGCGCAGCATCTCGCGCACGTAGTCGAGCTTGAAGTGCACGTGGCTGGTGAAGCTCTCCGGGTCGGGCCGGAAGCGGATGCGGGTGCCATCCGGCTCCTCGCACGGGCGCGGACTGCCCGAATCGTGCCGCACCAGCCCCTGGCTGAACTCGATGGCGCGGGTCTGCTTTTCGCGCACGGCCTGGATTTCAAAATACGAGCTGAGGGCGTTCACCGCCTTGATGCCGACCCCGTTGAGGCCGACCGAGCGCTTGAACACCTCGCTGTCATACTTGGCGCCGGTATTGATCTGGGCGGAGCACTCCATCAGCTTGCCGAGCGGAATGCCGCGACCATAGTCGCGCACGCTGACCAGGTGGTCCTCGCCGATCTCCACCTCAATGACCTTGCCGTAGCCCATGACGTGCTCGTCGATGCTGTTGTCGACCACCTCCTTGAGCAGGACGTAGATGCCGTCCTCCGGCTGGGAGCCGTCGCCCAGCTTGCCGATGACCATCCCGCGGCGCATGCGGATGTGCTCGCGCCAGTCGAGGGATAAGATGCTGACTTCGGTGTAGTAGAGGGCGGGGGACGACATGGGGCGGAAACGAGGTTCAGGGCTTCCAGCGGCGGTATTCGATAACCTGATGGGTGAAGGCGAGGAAGAGCAGGGCGAAGCTGGTGTAGTAGACCAGCGGCCGGGTGTCGATCAGGCCCGCGGTGAAGGTGCGGATGTGCTCGGTGCTGGCGAAGTAGTTGATGATGTCGACGAAGCTCTCGGAGACCTTGCGGCCGATGACGCTGATGAACAGCCCGGTGAGGAAGTGCAGCAGGCTGGCGGTGAAGGAGATGACGGCGGCGATGATCTGGTTGGAAGTCAGCGCCGAGGCAAAGCAACCGATGGCCAGGTTGAACAGGCCCATGACAAAAAGCACCAGATAGCTGCCCTGCAGGGCGCCCGCCGGCATCTCGACCTGGCCGGCGGTGATCCAGTCGATCAGCAGGAAATTCAGCGCGCTCGGCACCCACATCAGGCAGTAGGTCAGCACCGCGGCCAGGTACTTCGACCAGATGACCTGCCAGGTGCGCACCGGGGCGGTGAAGAGGGTTTCCAGGGTGCCCATCTTCTTCTCCTCGGCAAACAGGCGCATGGTCAGCAGCGGGAAGACGAAGAAGTAGGACAACCAAAACCACATGGCATGGAAGGTCCAGGTGACGATCGAACCCTCGCTGGGCCCGCGTTCGAGGACCGACAGCGCGGCGCGCAGGCAGAAGCCGTTGAGCACCATGGCCAGGGCCAGGACGATGTAGGCCATGGGCGAGACGAAGAACGTCCGCAGTTCCTTTTTCAGCAGTACCCAGAAGATTCTCATGACGTTTGACTCAGGCGGTGCGCGGGGGTTCAGCGGCGGCGAGTTCCACGAAGACGTCCTCGAGGCTGGGCAGGCGCCGGTGCAGTTCGCGCAGTTCCCAGCCGCGCTGGCGGACCAGGGCCATGACGTCCTCACGCACGTCCCGTCCCGGCTCGACCCGCAGGACGTGGCGGCACCAGCCGCCCTCGGCCGGCTCCTCGACGACCTTGCGCACGCCGGGCAGGGTTTCCAGGTCGGCGGCAGCGGCCGTGCCGGCACGCAGTTCGACAAAAACCTCGGTGAGGGTGCGCAGGCGCGCGGTCAGTCGCTCGGGCGTGTCGTCGGCCAGCACGCGCCCGTGATGGATCATGATGACGCGGTCGCAGAGGTTCTCCACCTCCTGCAAAATATGGGTGGACAGCAGGATGGTGTGGGCCGGGCGCAGACTGCGCAGCAGCTCACGCACCTGGCGGATCTGTACCGGATCCAGGCCGTTGGCAGGCTCATCGAGAATGAGCAGCGGCGGCTGATGCAGCAGGGCGTCGGCCAGTGCGACGCGCTGGCGATACCCCTTGGAAAGGTTACCGATGAGGCGGCGGCGCACATCCGCCACCGAGCAGAGTTCCATGACCTCGCCGACCCGTCGACGCATGTCGCGGCCGCGCAGGCCCTTCAGCTCACCGCGGAAACGCAGGTACTCCTTGACCCGCATGTCGGTGTACAGCGGCGCCGTCTCCGGCATGTAGCCGACCGAGCGGCGCACGGCGAGCGACTCGCGGAAGACGTCGTGACCGTTGACCGCCACACTGCCGGAGGTCGGCGGCATGTAGCCGGCGAGGATGCGCATCGTCGTCGACTTGCCGGCGCCGTTGGGGCCGAGAAAACCGACGATCTGGCCGGGCTCAACCTGGAAGGAGACGCGATTGACCGCCATCCGTCCTGCATAGAGCTTGGTCAGGTCGTGGACGGCGATCATGGGCGGTTCGGAAGTCGGGCTGGACGTGGGCAAGCCTCCACATAAGCCGTCATTTCGCGCCTGACAACCCGGGAACGCAGCGACGGCTTGGGAAGCGCTTCGCGGCGACCGCCAAGCCGGAGAATTCACCTCCGTTCAGGGCAATTTTTCCCTTGCACAGGCGCCCACCTGCGGCATCTTCCCTGCTCTTATGGCAAAAACCGCTTGGCTCGAGCGCGAAAAGCGCAAACAGAAAACCGTCCAGAAATACGCCCAGCTCCGCGCGGAACTGAAGGCGAAAGGCGACTTCGTCGGCCTTTCCATGCTGCCCCGCGACGCCAGCCCGACGCGCCTGACCAACCGCTGCCGCGTTTCCGGTCGCCGCCGCGCCTTCATGCGCCGCTTCCAGATGTCCCGCCTCAGCTTCCGCGAAGCCGCTCTCGCCGGCCTCATTCCCGGTGTGACCAAGTCGAGCTGGTAGGATTGTGCCTGGCTCCGGGATGCCCGGCATCCCGGACCACGGCGGAAGGTGAGAATGCCCGTTCATGCCCACCTACTCCTACATCGCCGAAGATCCCGATCAAGGATGCCCCTCCTGCCGGAGGGGTTTTGATTTGCGGCGGCCGATGAATCGGCCCGCCCTCACCCACTGCCCGCTCTGCCGTCAGCCGGTCAAGAAGCAGGTCAGCGCCTTCAGCACCCCCCGGCTGACTAAGCCGGTCTCGATGAGCGACGCCAAAAAGGCCGGCTTCACCATCCTTGAGAAGCGCTGCGACGGCTCCTACGAACGCCTCTAGGCGCCAGTCACCCCGCCGCGGCGCCGCCCATGATTGCCCTGTCCCCCTTCCCGCTCGCCCTAGGCGGCACTCACGCCATCGAGCACGAATGGAGCCTTACCGGCGGCGAAATCGCCTGGTCGGCCTTCCTCGTCCTGTTTTTCGTCCTGCTCAACGCCTTCTTCGTGGCGGCGGAATTCGCCATCGTCAAGGTGCGCAGCACCCAGCTCGACCCCCTCGCCGACGAGGGCAACGTCGCCGCGACCACCGCGCGCAAGGCCCTGCGCAACCTCGATGGCTACCTGTCGGCCACCCAGCTCGGCATCACCCTCGCCAGCATCGCCCTCGGCATGATCGGCGAGCCCTACGTGGCACGCCTCATCCAGCCGCTCATGTGGAAGCTCGGCGTCACCAGCGAAACCCTCATCGCCTCGGTCTCCATTGGCATCGGCTTCGGCGTCGTCACCTACCTGCATGTCGTGCTCGGCGAGCTCATGCCGAAGTCGCTGGCCATCCGCAAATCGCTGGCCACCACCCTGGTCATCAGCGCCCCCCTGCACTTCTTTTACGTTCTCTTCCGCCCGGCCATCTGGATCCTCAATGGCACGGCCAACTGGCTGCTGAAGATCCTCTTCCGCCTCGAACCGGCCTCGGAGAGCGAACTGGCCCACTCCGAGGAGGAGTTGCGCCACATCGTCGCCGAAAGTGAGAAGTCCGAGGAGGTCACCGCCACGGAGAAGGACATCCTGCTCAACGCCCTCGCCCTCAATGACCGCTGCGTGCGCGACGTGATGACGCCGCGCAACCAGGTCGTCTGCCTCGATGCTGGCGATGACTTTTCGGCAAGCCTGGCCACCGCGATCGAGCACAAGCACACCCGCTACCCGCTCGTCGAGGGCCATCTCGACCACAGCCTCGGTCTCATCCACATCAAGGACCTGCTCGGCCTGGTCGGCCGCCCGCAACCGGATCTGCGCTCGATCAAGCGCGACCTGCCGATGGTGCCGGAGATGATGCCGATCGACAAGCTGCTGCGCTTCTTCCTCGACAAGCACGTTCACCTCGCCCTCGCTGTCGACGAATACGGCGGCACGGTCGGCATTGTCACCCTCGACAACGTCCTCGAGGAGATCGTCGGCGACATCCAGGATGAATTCGACCAGGAGACCAGCGAGTTCCGGCGACTGAACGACGACGAGTTCGTCGTCGAAGGCATGCTCAACCTCTACGAACTCACCGAGCAGGCCGGACTGCACATCGAGAGCGACGAAGTCACCACCATTGGCGGCTACGTCACGCATCTGCTCGGCCGCCTGCCCAAGACCGGCGAAAAGGTCGACATCGAGGACTACGAAGTCACCACCACCCGCGCCGACTCGCGCCGCGTGCTGCAGCTGCACTTCCGTCGCCGCGGCGCCGACGAGGCGGCCGCAGCCCCCGAAGCCGATTGAGCCCCGGCGTTTTCTCCCGGCGGTGCACGTAGTTCTTGCAGGAGGGGCGGCCGTCGCTAAACCGAGGCCATGCATTCCCACCTGCCGCGCCTCGGCCTGCTCGTCATCGTCTCCGGCCCCTCCGGCACCGGCAAAACGACGCTTTGCCGGCAGGTCTGCGACGGCGGCCGGGCGGTGTTCTCCGTGTCCTGCACAACCCGGCCACCGCGACCTGGCGAGGTCGACGGCCGCGACTACTTCTTCCTGGATGAGGCCGACTTCCTGGCGCGGGTCGAACGCGGCGAACTGTTCGAGCACGCGCGCGTGCACGGCCGCTGGTACGGCACGCTGAAAAGCTACGTCTACGACAACCTGCGGCAGGGCATCGATGTCTTCATGGACATCGACGTTCAGGGTGCCGCGCAGGTGCGCGCCTGCCAGGACGAGCTGGTGCGCCGCTGCCTGACCGACATCTTTGTCATGCCGCCCTCGCTGGAGGAACTGCGCGCGCGGCTGAGCGGCCGGGGCACCGAGGACGCGGCGGCGCTCGACCTGCGCCTGCAGAACGCCGGGGCCGAGCTTGAGCACTGGCGCGAGTACCGCTACAACCTCGTCAGCGCCAGCCGCGAGGAGGACAGCCGGCGCTTCCGCGCCATCCTTGAGGCCGAGCGCCTGCGCTCGAGCCTGGTGCAGGCATAAAAAAGCCGTCTCCGCGAACGGAGACGGCAGGGTCGGGCACAGCCCGGAAACTCACTCGAAGACGCGGTTCACGTGACGGCCGTTGCCCAGCGAGAGGGCGATGACCGCCGCGCCAGCATTGTTGACCGCCTCACCACTGCCACCACCACCGCCCGAGCCGGTGCTGGAGCTGTGAATGGCGAGGGCGAGCACCTGGGTCGGAGTCCCTTCGAAGAGGACGTCCTCGCCCGTCTGGACGATCTTCTCCAGCGACGAGCCCATCAGTCGGTAGACGGCGCCACTGAGACCGGCACCGCTCAGATGCGTCTGAAACAGGATGGCGCCGCTCGGGCTGACCGAAAAGCGGTTGAGGATGCCGTAGTTGCGGCCGCTCGACGGGGCCGAGTCGCCTTCGCGGGCGATCAGCTCGATGCCACCCGCGGAAGTCCAGCGGCAGAACACGCCATCGCTGTTCTTGTTCGCGCCATCCAGCCAGCCATTGAAAACAACCGCACCATCGTTCGTGACAAAATACTGGCCAAAGCGGGCTATGGCGAGGCCGGCCACGATCTCGGTCACGCCCTTGCGTGCGACGAGTTGCAGAAGGCCGTTCTCTTCGATGAGCAGGACCTGATTGTTCGTGCGCAGCGCCGGCTTGGCCAGAGTCGCCAGGACGGCGTGCTTGCCATTGCCACTGCGCGCCACCCCATGCAGGGTCTGGATCTTCGCGCCGCCCGCCGCCGCAACAGACTGTCCCTTGCGCAGCACGATGCTCAGGCCGTCGGCAACCGAGCCCTGGAACACGGCTTCATTGGCCGAAGCCAGGGTGCGCTGCTTTTTGTCCGCCGGATTGTTCTGCAGACGGGCCAGGAAAACGCCGCTCGTGCCACCCGCCGCGATCTGCTTGCCGATCTGACCGAGCCAAGCCCTGTCACCGGTCGCAGCCGCCACATCCATACCTTCATTCGCCAGGCAGACACTGCTGCTGCCATCCGCCGCCTCGCTGTCGAAGCGGGAATCCTGGTTCGCAGGCTTGCCGGCCTCGTTGAAGACGTAATAGATGCGGTCCGTATCGTCGATCACGACATTCGCCCCGACCGTGGCCACCGCGCCACCGGCGGCGGCATCTTCACCGGTCTGCTTGATGAGCTCAAGCGAGATGCCATCCGGGGAAATCAGGGTGGCAATGCCGGCGGCCCGGCCGCCCAAGCCACGGGTTTCACGGATGTTGTTCATCGCCATGGTGCGGCCCTGCGGTGAAAGCAGGACGTTCCGGAACCCGGCAGAGAGGAAGTAGTCGCCTGCGACGGCGTCACCTTCACGGGCAATCACGCGCAAGTCACCACTGCTGTTGGTCAGCAGCAGTTCGTCGTTCGCGGCGATGACGTTGCCGGTGCCAATCTTGGCAAAAGCCTGGAAGGAGTAGTTGCCATCGTTGTTCATCACACCGGGCATCGGACGATAGAGCATGCCGCCACCCACCAGGCCGTCATCCTCATCGAGCATCAGGCCGGTCTGCACGGCATCAACCTGCACCGTGTAGGCGATCACCACGCGACCCGCCACGCCGTTGCCGGCAGCCGCACCATCGCGACCGTTGCCGCCACCGCCGGCGCCCGGGCTGGAACCGTCCACGCCCGCGTCGTTCTTGTTGCCACCCTTGCCACCGCCGAGCGAGCCGCCATTGCCGCCCGTGACGCCGGAGCCGGCGCTACCCGCCGTGCCCGCGCCGCTCAGCTGGGCCGCGCCGCCGCCGCCACCGCCGGCGTTGGTGGAACCGTTGCCACCCTTGCCGCCTGCAAACTTCATGCCGGCATCGCCGGTGCCCGCCGCGCCGCCGTTGCCACCCGTGCCGGAAAGGCCCGCAGCACCGCCCTTGGCGAGCACCGTGACACCCTCATCACCGACAAAGCTGGAGTCACCCCCCGCAACCCCATTGGGAATGCCGCCGGCCCCCCCCGTGCCAACCACGAAATTGTAGGTCTGTCCGGGCGTGACCGGCACGACAACGCGCTTGGCGTAGCCGCCGCCGCCACCACCGCCGCCCGCAGCACCGCCGCTGGAACTCGCGCCGCTGTTGCTGCCGCCGCCACCGCCGCCGCCCCAAGCCTCAACGGTGACGCTGGTCACCCCGTCCGGAACCACAAAGCTACCACTCGCATCAAAGACGAGCGTCTCGGCCTGAGCGGAAACCGCGAACGCTGCGATCAACAGGGCCTGGCAGGCAGCCGTCGAGGCATGGCGCAGGCGAGAGGCAAACGAGGAGAGGCGTGGGGTCTTTTTCATGGGCGTCAGGGGGAGCAATTATTTTGCTATCGCTATCAAATAACCTAGACAGCGCCCAGCGACTTATGTTTAAAACCAGATCAATTCAACGAATAATCCCCTATAATCAGGCAAAACGTCATTGTTTTTTCTATATAGAATATATTGGAAAGCATTTATTGTGGGTTTTCCAGTTTTTGATAATTTCCAGATCTCCGGATCGGGCGACGTCCGCCGCCACTTTTACAGGCTTCGCGACCTCTTCCCAACAGCCCGGGCTTGTGTCCGGCCGCCGTCACCTGCTACATTCGCGCTTCATGAACCCTCACATCTGCCGCACCCTCAGCACGCTCTGCTTTCAAGCCGGCATGCTCTCCATCCTACTGTCTGTCTGGATCTGGTGGTTTCTCAATGGCGAGGACCCCGAGCAGCAGGCCCATGCTGAGCGCTTTGGCATCTTCGTCGGGCTCTGGTCTCCCACCCTGTTGATTCTGTCGAACCGTTTCGACCGCTACGCCGACAAGGCCCGGCCCGTGCCCGGGCTGCAGGACGAATCACCGCCCGAGGCTTGACCCCCACCTCACGGCCTCAACGTTTTGCGCGTTGAAATTGCCAGGCCATGCGCCACCCTCGACGCACCATGCTTCGTCTCCTGTCCCCCTGCCTGCTCGTTGCCCTTTCCCTCGCCGCCCAGACGCCGCCGGCAAACCACGGTCACGGCACGGCCATTCCGGGCATCAAGCACGAGCTGTTCACCGGCCTGACCGAAGCGGATCTGCTGCGCCCCGGCAAGGAAGCCAAGAGCGTGCAGGTCACCCTGGTCGCCACCTTCAACGCCGCCAACTACGGCATGAACTTCAACGGCTGGTCGCACGGCAAGGCAATACTCACCGTGCCCACCGGCTGGAAGGTTCATGTCACCTTCATCAATCCAAGCCCGATCCCGCACAGCGCCATCGTCATCGAACGCGCCGACACCAAGAAACTGCAGGTGGCGGAACCCTGGTTCGAAGGTGGCGCCACCCCCAAACACCTGACCGGCCAAACCTTCGCCAAGGCCGAGTTCAGCTTCACCGCCGAGGAAGCCGGTGAATACGCGCTCGCCTGCGGCTTCCCCGCCCATGCGGTGGCCGGCCACTGGGTCGCCCTCAACGTCAGCGACGATGCCGCAACCCCGATCCTGCAACTGGGCGAAGGCAAACCGGTCGAAGTGAAGTGACGCCAGGCACGGAAAAACTTCTGGCGCGAAACAAAGTCAGTTGCACAAGCGCAACAGTTGTTCCAGTATGCGTTTCCCCCGCCGGGCGACTCACCTCGCCCCGCCAAAAGGTCGGGCCGTAGTTCAGCCTGGTAGAACGCTTGCATGGGGTGCAAGAGGTCGTGAGTTCGAATCTCGCCGGCCCGACCACACCTCTGCCGACCAACGGCAACCTCGGGGATGGCAGCAGCAGGTACCGTCATCTGAGGATCGCCAGCCTGACCTCGGATCAGCAGGAATCCCAGCTGCTGAATGGCCGTCAAGCCTGATTGGCAGCCCTTTGAAAACTCAGCCGACCAGATGGGCAAACTCCGTCGCTGTCGTTGGATCAGTTCAAGCTCTTTCTCTGGGCCACATGCTTGATCACATCCGCCAGGCTGCTCATGCTGAAGGGCTTGGCGAGAAGCTTGACACCCCCGACATCGCGCAGCTTCAGCAGACGCTCCTCGTCCTGCAGTCCACTCATGGCAATGATGGGCAATTCGGGATTCATCCGGCGCAGAATGCGCGCCAGTGCGACGCCATCCATGACAGGCATGTTGATGTCCGTGATGACAAAGTGGATGTCGTCGCTGTACTGCCCGATCTGGATGAGCGCCTCGGCGCCATCGCCGGCAGCGATCGATTCGAAGCCCAGGCGGGTCAGCAGGGTTGCGAGAGTCTCACGAATGACGGCCTCGTCGTCAACAATCAGAGCATACTCGCCGCTGCCGATCGGTCCTCCCACCGATTCAGGTTCGGCGGGCGCAGGCGCCTCGACAGCGGCGGGCAGGTAGACCTCGAAGGAGCTGCCCCTGCCCGGTTCGCTGTAGACGCGGATGAAACCGTTGTAGGACTTGACGATGCCCATGACGGTCGAGAGGCCGAGTCCCGTCCCCTTCTCCGGTGACTTGGTCGTGAAAAACGGATCGAAAATGCGGTCGACGATCTCCGGCGGAATACCGGTACCTGTGTCGCGCACGATCAGTTGGAGGTAGCTCCCCGGAATGGCCTCGGGAACGAAGGCGACGAACGCGGCATCCACCTCCATGGCATGAGCCTCAATGGTCAGCGTGCCTCCCTTGGGCATGGCATCGCGGGCATTGACGCTGAGATTGAGCAAAACCTGATGCAGGTGCGTGATGTCGCCCTTAACCGGCGGCAGGTTGTCACTCAGCTTGGTTTCAACCCGGATCGACTTGTCAAAGCTGCCGCGGATGAACTTGATGATGCTTTCGAGTTGCTCACGCGCCTGAATCAGCACGCGCTCGCCCTCGGCACCCTTGGCGAAGGTGAGCAGCTGGCGCACCAAATCCGCCCCGCGCTTCGCCGACTGCTCAATGACGTCCACATGTTGGGCGCCGTGTCCCGGGCAGTCGAGGCGCAGCAGGTCGACGCACATGAGCACCGGGCTCAGCGTGTTGTTGAGGTCATGGGCCACGCCACCCGCCAGGGTGCCCAGACTTTCGAGGCGCTGGGCATGACGCTCGCGGTTTTCTCGGGCCACACGTTCGCTCAAATCGCGCAGGGCGATGAGACGGCGGCCGTCCTCCTGGCTGAGCAGGCTGACACTGACCTCCACAGGCAGGGTGCTGCCGTCGTTGCGACGCGCAAGGATGCCGGCTGAACTCAGCGTCACCGGCTGGCCATCCTTGCAGGCATTCAGCAAGTTGCGACAGACCGCGTCCCCAGGCACAAGGGTTTGCAACAGCTGCCCCAGCAACTCTGAACGGGTGTAGCCAAAGACCTGCTCAAGCTGGCGGTTCCCCATCAAGATGCAGCCTTCGGCATCCACCATGAGCGTGGCGTCGGGGGCGAATTCGAAGAGCTTCTGGAATTCCTGCTGGCTCTGCTCGACCTGGCGCTGCGAGAGCTTGATCGACGTGATGTTTTCATAAGCGAGCACCACGCGCACCGGACCACTGCCAGGAAAACGCGTAATGCGAGTCAGAAACCAGACTTCGGTATCGGAAAGCGGGCAGCGAAATTCAAATTCGACGGTATCCTTCTCGCCAGAAAGAATGGCGCGCAGATGCTGGACATTGGTCGCTAGCTCGCTCATGCCGCAGGCAAGCGCGCGCTCACTTTCCTCCAAATAACTCGCCCCGGCCTCGCTGCTGGCAGACGGCAGGCCGAGCTTTTCAGCAAACCGTCGCCAAGCCAGGTTGGTGGCAACAATGCGTCCCTCGCCATCCAAAACGGCGATGTGCGAGGACAGGGCGTCCATCGAGGCGCGCAGGAAGCGCTCGCTTTCGGCCAGCTGCGCCGTGCGCTCCAGCACCAACCTCTCAAGACGAATGTTGTGATCTCGAAGTGCCAACTCCGCCTGCTTCTGCAGGGTGATGTCGCGCACCGTGGCAAGCACGAAGGGCTGGCCGTCGAGTTCCAGACGATCCAGCAGCAGCGTGGCGGGGAAAAGTCCTCCATCCCGGCGGCGAAACTCCCACTCGAGGAAGCATGAACCCTTTTCCAGTGTTTCGCCCACGAGAGCCTGCAGGCGCTCGGCGGACGCTGATCCGTCAGGTTGATGCTCCGGCGACAGCTCAAGCAGACTCTGGCTGGGTCTAGCGTCGTCGCCCCCCAAGCCAAACAGCTCGGTCATGGCCGGGTTGACAGAGGTGAAATGCCACTCGGGCGGATGAAAAATCATCATCGCTTCGCGGCTGCCCTCAAACAGCAGGCGGTGGCGCTCCTCGCTCTCGCGCAGGGCCGCCTCCACCTTCTGGCGGGCAATGCGGTTGCGGCGGGCAACAATGAGATTGCCATAGGTCGCCAGCAACGGCTCGATATCTTGAATGAGCGCCTCATCGTAGCCGCCCTGCCGGTTGGCGATGCCGATCATGCCAACCAACTGTCCGGCAACCTTGATCGGCGCGCCGAGGAAGGCATTCAAAGGCGGGTGACCCGGCGGCAGCCCGCAGCGGCGCGGATCGGTGGAGGGATCATTGGCGATGACAGCCTCGCCGGTCGTCATCACCTTCCCAAACAAGCTCTTGAGATTGCGGAACTCCAGCCCGCGATCGGGCTTGTTGTGTTCCTCATAAAGGCGCCGCGTCTCCTCATTCCACGCAATGTTGGTGAGAGCGTGCGATTTCAGGTAGGGCTGGCCGTCCGCATCGTAGAGCACCTCCCCGATGAAGGCGAACTCGCTCTCGGCGTAGTTGATCAGCACGGCGAGGATGTCCTGGAAGGCCTTGCCGGTGTCCGGATGCGAGATGAACTCATCCTGCACCTCGCGCAAATCGGCGAGCATCTTGTGCTGGCGCACGATGGTTCGTCGCTGACGCTCCTCGAACTTCTTGCGTTCGGTGAGGTCACGCGCGACGCCGACATAACCGTTGATGGCACCGTCGGCGCCGTGCATGACACTGATCGACAGCAGCACTGGCAGTCGGCTGCCGTCCTTGCGGATGTAGGTCCATTCACGGGTCTCGCTGCGGCGTTCACGGGGAGTCCAGGTGAAAACCTCAAGACCCGGCTCGACCGGCCGGCCTATCTCTTCCGAGAGTTGTGCGGCGCGCACCGCGACCTCGTTGGGATCGTGGAAGATGACCGGTGTCAATTGGCCCACCACTTCATCGGCGCGGTAACCGAGCATCTGTTCGGCCTCCGGGTTGAAATGCGTGATGATGCCGTCCAGCCCGACCGTGATGAAGGCGGAGGAGGCATTCTGCAGGATGGCTTGCTGAAAAACAGCTTCCTGCGCCAGACGGCGGTTGGCCAGTCGCAGCTCGAACTGTGAAATGACCTGCTTGGCCAGGCAGATCAGTGCCTCCATCTGCTCCGCCTTGAGCCGACGGGGCTTGTAATCAATCACACAGAGCGTGCCAATGCGCCGCCCCTGCGGAGTCACGAGCGGGGCGCCGGCATAGAAACGAATCCGGGGCTCCCCTGTGACCAGCGGGTTGTCGCAAAACCGCGGGTCCTTGCATGCATCCTCGACCACCATCACTTCATCCCTCTGAATCGCGTGAGTGCAGAACGACACCTCGCGGGAAGTCTCCGCAACCTCCAGTCCGACCCGACTTTTGAACCATTGACGGCGCTCGTCGATCAGGGAGATCAGGGCCATCGGCACGTCACAAATCTGAGCAGCAAGCCGGGTCAGATCATCGAACGCCTCCTCGGGCGGCGTATCCAGTACTTCATACGCATGCAAGGCCAGGAGACGATCCTGCTCGAAGGAAAGTGAAGTCGGGTCGGTGGACGGATTCAAAACGAGTGAAGCGAGTGTAAAAAGCGGAAAGCTTTTTATACGTCTTCAACCACCATTCAAACCATAATTTTTCGAAAAACAAATATCACCCTGCGATACGCAAAATCGGACCTGATGCGATCCACCCTGGCGGTCCGTTTCACCCCTCCCCACGGAGCCCGATGCTGCAAGTCCCCCAGGCTCGCGACCCTCAGTTCAGCTTCCAAAGCCGCTTGTCGCTGCGCACATAGAGGGCACCGCCGCTGAGGGCCGCCGTGCTCAGGATGGTGTCTTTCAGGGCGACCGTGTGAACGATTTCACCTTCCGGGGCGCGGGTATCGACCACCTGCAGATCGCCGCGCTCGCTGGCGAGGTAGACATACTGACCGGCACCGACCGGCGAACCGCTGAACGGACCCTTGAGGCGCAGCTTCCAGGCCTCATCGCCATTGGCCGGCGAGGCCTTGATGAGGATGCCGGCGCCATTGAGGACGAAGAGCGAGCCGTCGAGCACCAGCGGGCTGCCGGTGCCCGGCTTGAGGCCCTCGGCGCGCCAAAGCTGCGAGGCGGCGCCCTTCTCCGGACGCAGGGCGGTGAGGCCATTCGACGGCACGTAGATGGCATCGCCGGCAATCGCGGAACTGGGGATGGTGGCGGCGCCGTCGCTGTAATCCCACAGCACCTTGCCGGTCTTCGGATCGATGCCGGTCAGGCCCTTGCTCGACTGCAGGGCAACCGCGTCCTGCCAGACGACGGCGCTGGTCCAGTTGGCGGCCTTCGGGCGATCCTGCTTCCAGCGGTTCAGGCCGGTGGCGGCATCGAGACCGACGGCGATCGATTCACTGTCATTCTCGCTCTGCACAACCAAGGTGTCGCCGGCCAGCACGGGCGAGGAGGCCATGCCGAGGCTGTTGCTGGCATTGGCATAATCGAAGGTCAGGCCGCGCAGCCAGAGCAGGTTGCCGGCGTGGTCGAGGGCAAAGAGATCATTGCTGGAGAACAGGGCAAAGACGCGCGTGGCATCGCCGCACATGGTCGGCGCGGCCACGCTGGTCTTGTTGTG